>JBHAFL010000033.1:0-8707 GCA_041856085.1 Anaerovoracaceae bacterium
ATATTTCGACGGCTTCGGCAACTTTAGACGGATTGTCGTCCATCAAAACTATATCCGCCGCCTCTATTGCAGCGTCTGAGCCGATGGCTCCCATAGCAATCCCTACATCGGCTCTCGCCAGCACGGGAGCGTCATTCATTCCGTCTCCTACGAAAATAATCGGATCATCTCCCTCTCTTTCTTTTTGCAGCGTCTCTATATGTTCGACCTTGTCCTGCGGGAGAAGCTCGGCAAAATACCTGTCTATTCGAAGTTCTCCCGCTATTTTTTCGGCTACCTCTCTGTTATCGCCCGTAAGCATTATCGTTTCATTAAACCCAAGTTTTTTCAGGCTCTCTATGGCAGATTTTGACTCCTCTTTTAATTTGTCCGAAACGACTATGTGTCCCATATATTTCCGGTTTTTTGCGATATGAATGACGGTTCCCGCATGCTCACAGGTCTCGAAATTAATCTCTTCTTCCACCATAAGCTTTATGTTGCCGACGAGGACCGTGTCACCGTTTATCTTCGCCTTAATCCCATAGCCTGCAAGCTCCTCAATTTCGCTCACCGTGCATTCGTCGCACCCGTTTTCTATCCTCTCCCTGCAGTGCTCCCGAAGAGAGTTCGCAATCGGATGAGGAGACGCGCTCTCAATATGCATAGCCAAATGCAGAAGCTCGTCCTCCGATATCATATTAGGGTGTACTGTCGTCACCTCAAAAGCGCCTTTTGTCAGCGTTCCCGTCTTGTCGAATACTACGGTTTTAGCTCTTGCGAGCGTTTCCATATAATGGCCTCCCTTGATGAGTATTCCTTTGCTCGAAGCTCCGCCGAGTCCGCCGAAAAAAGTAAGCGGCACCGAAATAACAAGCGCGCACGGACAGGATACCACCAAAAAAGTGAGCGCGCGTATGAGCCACGTCGAAAATGTCCCTGCGAAGTCTCCCGACAGAATCGGCGGCACAAGCGCGAAAATTACCGCAAGACCAACCACTATAGGCGTATATATCACAGCAAACTTCCTGATAAAGGTTTCGCTCTTCGACTTGTTCTGCGAAGCGTTCTCCACGAGTTCGAGTATTTTAGCCGCGGTGGATTCCCCGAATTCTCTCTTAACCTTAAGCTTGAACAATCCGGAGATATTAATGCTGCCCGAATATACCTCGTCGCCCTCGGCTACGTCGCGCGGCGCGCTCTCACCTGTAAGCTTGGACGTATCAAGCGAAGTGTGCCCCTCAATCACAATCCCGTCAAGCGGAACTCTCTCGCCCGGCTTGACCGCAACCACATCCCCAACCCTGACCTCGGTCGGTTCTACAACAAACAATTCGCCGCCTTTAACGAGATTCGCCGTATCGGGTCGGATATCCATAAGCGCAGCAATCGAATCCCTGCTCTTATCCTCTGCAAAATGCTCGAACAGCTCTCCTACTTGGAAAAACAGCATTACAAGCACTCCCTCGATAAACTGCGGTTCACTCTCAGGCAAAAACCCGATTATAAGCGCTCCTGCCGTCGCCGTTACCATCAGGAAGCATTCATTTAGAGCCTCACCCTCAATTAGCCCCTCGATTGCCTCTTTAATCACGTCATACCCGACTATCAGGTACGGAACCGAATACAGCAGCAAGAGCTGCCACATCTGCATAGCCGCATTCAATTCCGCCGTTTTAACAGCCGCTAAAAGTACGGCGGCGGCTGATATTCTGAATAATTTTATCTTCGCTTCCTTTTCCATTGTCTGACTCCTAACATAAACATTACAGCTGCCGCAATAAGAGCGGTAAGATTTTTTGTTTTTTAATAAAGTTGTTTTCGAATAATTCAATTAAACGTTTGCTTAATTGTTTATTTTATTATATAATTGCTTCAGCGATTTGTCAACAGCAGTTTATTGTCATATTTACTCACCCCTGTTTTTTAATGCTCTTTTATGACACAGGCTTGTATTATGTGCATTGCTATTGTAGAATCACACCATATACCACACGAGGATATTATAAGAGGCGGATAATAAAAATGAAAAAGATTATGCAGCTTCCTCACAATCATGGTGAGAATCCGGGCTTAATTGAAAACGTACCCGAAACGGCAACCATTATTTCGGTTTCTGACGCTATGAAGCTTCTCGGCGATCCCTCAAGACTGAGGATATTCTGGATACTCTGTCACGCGACGGAATGCGTACAAAACATCGCAGCCCTGACAGATATGTCGAGTCCCGCGGTATCGCACCATCTTAAGCTTCTAAAATCCGGAGGGCTGATTGTCTCCGAAAGGCATGGCAAGGAGGTCTATTACAGATCTGCGGATACCGCGCTTGTCGACTCTCTTCACCATGTGATTGAAGATATTGCCGATATATCCTGTCCTTAGACCCGGCGGATTGCGGATATTGTTTGCGCTAAAGCAGAGGATATTCGCGAGCTTCCGGTTCCGAAACTAATGACACCGGATATATCGTTGATAAAAAATAGATATTCGGCTGCTATTCTATTTATGAGGTGAGACACATGAAGTATCGGATTTTAATAGCCGATGATGAATTTGATATTGTCAATATGCTTTGCAGCTATTTCACAAGCAAAGGATATGATGTGATAACAGCTTTAGACGGTGCAGAGACGTTAAAACGAGCAGAAAGCAATCCTGATATTATTTTACTTGACATCAATATGCCGGAGATAGACGGCTTGGAGGTTTGTCAACGCATTCGGGATCACATTTCATGCCCAATCCTGTTTTTGACGGCAAGAATAGAGGATACCGACAAAGTAAAAGGTTTCGCTGTCGGCGGAGATGACTATATCATAAAGCCTTTTTCATTAATCGAATTAGAGGCGCGTGTTGCGGCACATCTGCGTCGCGAGACCAGACACACCGTTGAGGCGCAGGTCAAGTTTAATGGCAACCTGACTATTGATTATGCTGAACGGTGCTTATTTTATCAAAATGAACGACTTGCCCTTGCAAAAAAGGAATTTGACATTGTGGAACTATTGTCTCAATACCCGGGACAAGTATTTGGAAAGGAACGGATTTACGAGTTGATTTTTACTGTTTATACTCTCCATGTAAACACATGGGGAGTATTTTTTGAACAGGAGATAACTATGAAAAAATCAAGAGTGTTTTTGATGATTGGCTGTTTAACGGTTATTGGCGCTGTTTTGTTCTTTTCTGCAAAAATCAAAAAAGAAGAGAAATAACCCATTTGCATTGAGGTGAAAAAGATGGAATTGCTTATAACCGACGTTTCAAAAAATTCAGAAAGACGGATGCCCTCAAAGATGTATCAATTCGTTTTAAACCGGGGATATATGGAATACTCGGTAGGAACGGTGCAGGTAAAACCACACTATTTAGACTAATTACTAAATTGTTGGAGCCGACTTCCGGAACTATATCCTTCACCAATGAGGGAGAATTGATAAAAATAGCTCGTTCAAATCTTTCAAAAGTAGCCTTTGAAAACAATACAGATTTTGATAGCTATATAAAGCATAATCAAATCTATACTTTTAGGCGTGTGGACGATGCGTTGGAGGTTATTGTTCCTAAACAAAGCGAGAGCGAGCTTTCTTTTGATATTTGTTTAGAAGATGCGTATATGTGGGTGATTAGCGATGAGAATAGCCAATACGTTACTGAATAATATCAAATTGCGATATAAGCAGCTTAAGGTAATAGCGTTACTTGTAATAAGCGTGGGTTTTGTACTGTCGCAAATAGTTGTGGTATTTAAAATTTGAATTAAATTTTGAATTAAATTCTTACTTTTTTGCTTGACATTGCTTAGAGCTTTATTGTATAATTTCAATGTTGTCGATTGAGACAGCGAATATTCCGGAGTAGCTCAATGGCGGAGCAGGCGGCTGTTAACCGCAAGGTTGTGAGTTCGAGTCTCACCCCCGGAGCCATTCAATGTTCCGCATACATCGTGTGTGCGGACTTTTTTGCCGGAGTGGCGGAATTGGCAGACGCACAGGACTTAAAATCCTGCGATCCTTACCGATCGTACCGGTTCGACCCCGGTCTCCGGCACCAACCATTTTTATAAATTGATTTTTTGACAAGGCACGAAATATGTGCTATAATGTATTTCAGACGACGCGGGGTAGAGCAAATGGTAGCTCGTCGGGCTCATAACCCGGAGGCTGGTGGTTCAAGTCCGCCCTCCGCAACCATTAAAATTAAACGGTAATTGAGAAATCGGTTACCGTTTTTTCTTGTTTACTATATAATGGAAAGATAGGCGTAATCGCAACTGTTATAATATCATAGTATAATCATTTATTCCGCCATCGAATTATCGGCGTACTTCACTTCACCGCCAACTACGGTCATCATAACCTTAGCATAGTTTAATGCTTCGGGTTCCATTGAAGTGATATCTCTATCGATTACGCAGAAGTCTGCGGTATAGCCGGGAATTAGTTTGCCTCTTGTTTTTTCGGAAAATGAAGCATAGGCGCCCTCAGTTGTGAACAGGTTTATCGCTTCTTCAAGGCTGAGATTTTTTTCAGGGTACCAGCTGTTCTCCTGCCCCGCTTCCTTTCTCATTACGGCATAATACATATTCGGCAGTATGTCAAAAGGCTCCACGGGGCAATCCGAGCCCGCACCTAAATGTATGCCCATATCGAGCATCTTCCTCCAGTCATAGGAGCTCGCCGCGAGCTCCGCCCCGACCCGTTCCTCGACGATGCGTCTGTCCGCCTTGATAAAAATCGGCTGTATATACGCCATCAATCCGGCGGCTTTCATTCTTTCAAGCTGAGAATGATGTGTTATCTGGCAATGCACTATGCCGTGCCTGTGATTCTCTCTCGGGAAGTCGCTCAGAGCTTTTTCGAACGAGGAAATAATCTGCTCAATGCACCTGTCCCCTATCCCGTGAACGGCAATCTGCATACCCGCGCGATTCGCCATATCAATGAGCCCGAACATTTCCTCATCGGTAAAGTTAAGTATTCCGCGGTTTCCCTCGTCTCCGGTATACGGTTTCATCACAGCCGCCGTCTTAGCTCCGAGAGCGCCGTCTCCGAGAAGCTTAAGAGGACCTATCGTGAAGTTTCCCGTCGTATAACCCGTCATATATCCCGCATCCAAAAATGCCTTGAGGCGCTCTTTGGCAGGAAGATTACACTGTTCATATACTCTTATGGGAAGCAGACCCTCTCTATCGAGCTCCGTATATGCGTCTATTATCGTCTTGCCGTAAAGCTCAGATGAAATAACCGACAAATCGTCCGTCTGTATCTCTGTTATTCCCGCGGACAGTACATCATTTGAAGCCTCCATTATCAGTTCCTTTACGAGCTCAAGGCTGAGAAGAGGCAGCGCTTCTTCCATTATATTCTGTTCGTCCTCTCTCAAAATCCCGTCCGGCTTGCTCTCGAGCAGTCCGGCAAGCTTAAGTGCAGGGGTATTACATACCGTCACATGGTGGCAGGCGCGGCGAATAATTATCGGCATCTCCTCCGACACCCTGTCCAGGTCTTTCCTGCTCGGGAGCTCGGTTTTTATCCAATAATTGTGATTGAAACCCGTGCCTCTCAGGAGAAGATTTTTTGCTTTAGCCTCGAGAAGCTTATCCTTTAGAAGCTCCTGCATTTCCTCAAGACTTTTCACCTTTGACAAGTCAGCGAAGCTCTTCTCGTATGCATATTCCAAAAAATGCAGGTGCGAGTCCACGAAGCCGGGCATCACAAGCTGTCCTTTAAGGTCTATTCTCTCTGACTTTTCACCTGTCTCCGTGCAATAAGAAAATATCTCCGCGTCACTTCCTGCTTTTATAATTTTTCCTTTATCTGTAAGCATAGCGCTATCGTTACCCGACGAGCCGTCGTTCCTGTATATTTTCCCGTTATAAAAAATCTTCATTTCGTTTTCTATCCCTTGTTTCTCCGATTATTTCAATGCTTGCTGTGACTAAACAAAAAATACTGATTTTAAGCGGCGTCATACCGCCGCTTTTACACTATAATACTAATTCATTTTTTGAGCGAATTCAAGTATCTGCTTATGCGCATGCAGCCGTTCACATCAAAAAACAATCCCCTCTGCGCATGCTGCTATGCTTGCAGCAATTATGCGCCGGGGGGAAATTAACTTACCGGAAAAGTGTTTATGGTACAATTTTATTTTTTGCCGGCTTTGACTCTATTAGTTGAATAATTACTAATTGACGCCTGACTGACAATCTTTTTGCGAGTCTCCGCTATCCCGATATCGACTTGAGATCTTCCTCTGCCGTAGTAATCGGCGCTATATTGTAGTTTTCTACAAGATAATTAAGCACGTTCGGCGAAAGGAATGCAGGGAGCGTAGGTCCGAGCTTGATATTCTTGATTCCGAGATAGAGGAGTGTAAGAAGTACACATACCGCTTTCTGCTCATACCAAGAGAGAATGATTGAAAGCGGAAGCTCATTCACGCCGCATCCGAATGCTTCAGCGAGTGCAACCGCAACTTTGATTGCGCCGAAGCTGTCGTTACACTGTCCCATATCGAGTATGCGGGGGATTCCGCCGATGTTGCCTAAATCCAAGTCGTTAAAGCGGAATTTACCGCAGGCGAGAGTTAAAATTACCGAGTCGCTCGGAGTCTGCTTCACGATATCCGTGTAGTAATTTCTGCCCGGTTTCGCGCCATCACATCCGCCGACGAGGAAGAAGCGCTTGATGTCTCCGTTCTTAACCGCTTCGACAACCTTGTCGGCCACTCCGAGTACAGCGCCGTGTGCGAAGCCTGTGATTACGTTTTCTCCGCCGTTTATTCCGGTGAACTGCGTATCCTCAACATATCCGCCGAGCTCAAGCGCTTTTTCGATTACAGGGGTAAAATCCTTATCCTCTCCGATGTGAACTATGTCAGGGAATGATACCACTTCCGTAGTGAACACTCTGTCCTTATAGCTTTCCTTAGGCGGCATAAGACAGTTCGTAGTGAAGAGCACCGGCGCAGGCATGTTTGCAAACTCTTTCTGCTGGTTCTGCCATGCCGTTCCGAAGTTTCCCTTGAGATGGCTGTATTTCTTAAGCTCCGGATAACCGTGCGCAGGAAGCATCTCGCCGTGTGTGTAGATATTTACACCCTTGCCCTCTGTCTGCTCAAGGAGCAGCTTAAGGTCATACAGGTCATGTCCGGTTACTACGATAAAAGGTCCTTTTTCTACCATGAGTGGAACCGTTACCGGCGTCGGATTTCCGAAGCTCTCAGTATTCGCTCTATCGAGGAGTTCCATGCAGGCGTAGTTCACTCTGCCGACTTCGAGCACGAGCGGAAGGAGTTTATCCATTCCCCAATCTTCCCCCACTGCATAGAGCCCTTTTGCAAAAAATTCGTTCACCTCTTTATCCTCATAACCCGCAACGCCCGCGTGATACGCATACGCCGCCATTCCCCTTAAGCCGAACAGAATAAGCGACTTAAGCGAGCGTATGTCCTCGTTATCGTCCCAAAGCCTGTTCATGTCATAAGCCTCCGCACCGCCCTTTGCGTCGAGCATGTTCTTTGCTTCTTCGATGATTTCTTCCATAGTCCGCTCGTTAAAGTTGACGTTTGTAATTGTAGTGAAGAGACCTTTGATCATGAGCTTGCAAACGCTGCCAGACGGGTTTTCACCGTTTCCGTATGCACGTGCAAGTCCGATTAAAAGTCCTGTGAGTTCATCCTGACGGTTAGCGACGTTAGACGACTTACCGCAAACTCCCGCCTTTCCCTTGCAGCCTGAGCATCCCGCAGTCTGCTCACACTGAAAACAAAACATTTGATTTTCCATTTTTCTTACCTCCAAAATTCTTCAATTATTACTTGATTTTTTACAATTTTTACCATCTATTTAATTAAAACACCACCACAAGCAGCATCTTGAATCTGTCCCTACCGAACACCGCATGAGGGTGACCTGCCGGCATAACTATGGAGTCGCCTTCTTTAAGCTCATAGTCAATACCGTCTATTGTTACCTGTCCCACTCCGTCTATGCAAGTCACGAAAGCATCGCCGTCCGATTCATGAGTGCTGATTTCCTCGCCCTTTTCGAAAGAAAAAAGCGTTACGCTGACCGCGCTATTTTGAGAAAGCGTCTTACTTACAACCTGCCCGTCCTGATATGCTATCTCGTCCTTAAGTTTAAGAACCTCGGCTTTGGCAATATTCTTCATAGGTCCGTTCATTTTTTACCTCCTGCATAATTTATTACATTCTTGCTTTTATGTTCATATTGTATTATAATTCAATAAACAATTACGTTGTCATAACAACATAATAAAAGATTTTTTCCGAATATAATTAAATCCAATGGGTTAATCAATATAATATGCATAACGTAACCGCTGTAACGGCAATGGCAGCTGCATCGATAATTATATTGATAGCCGTTTCGATAACGAATAACCCGGTAAATATATTTTTTAAGGGGGAGCCTTTATGAACAATCAATTTTTAGCTAACACTCTTCTTTTTCACGGCATTAGAGAAGACGAAATAAAAGCCCTGCTTCCCTGTCTTGAGCCGCGCGAGGCGCATTACGGAAAAGAGGCGATTATCTACAGAGCGGGCGATACGGTCAGCAGCATCGGTCTCGTTCTAAAAGGCAGCGTCAATGTCATCGTTAATTTTTTCTGGGGCAATTGCAATATCTTCGGCCACGTAGGGTGCGGAGAAATCTTCGCGGAAACCTACGCCATACTTCCCGGCAGAGAACTGATTTGCG
>JBHAFL010000034.1:0-6751 GCA_041856085.1 Anaerovoracaceae bacterium
CCGCCGTTCCCTGCCTCTAAGGGATTCTGGCAGAAGCCTACGGATATCAATAATGTAGAGACATTAGCCAATGTTCCTTGGATAATCTTTAACGGAGGCGAAGCGTTCTCGAAATTCGGTACGGAGAAATCGCCGGGAACTAAGGTATTCGCACTCGCAGGCAAGATAAAGAAAGGCGGACTTGTGGAAGTTCCTATGGGAATGACTATAAAGGACATCATTTACGGAATCGGCGGAGGCATCAAAGACGATAAAGAGTTCAAGGCGGTTCAGATGGGCGGCCCGTCCGGAGGCTGTATCCCCGCCAAATTAGAGGATACCCTCGTCACATATGAAGACATCACTAAGACCGGCGCTATCGTAGGCTCGGGCGGTATGATTGTAATGGACGAGGATACCTGTATGGTTGATATGGCGAGGTACTTCCTTAACTTCACCAGAGACGAGAGCTGCGGCAAGTGTAACTATTGCAGAATCGGCACTAAGAGACTCTTGGAGATTCTGACTAAAATAACGGAGGGAGAGGGCAAGGACGGAGACATAGAGCTCCTTGAAGAACTGGCTACAAAGGTTATGCAGGGCTCGCTCTGCGGACTCGGACAGACTGCACCTAACCCTGTACTTTCTACGATTCGTCATTTCAGAAACGAATATGAGGATCATATCTATAACAAAAAATGTACGGCACATTCCTGCAAGGCACTCATCGAGTTCAGCATAAACGATAAGTGCGTGGGCTGTACCCTCTGCGCGAGAAACTGCCCTGTTCAGGCAATCGACGGCAAGGCAAAAGAGAGACACATCATCGATAAAGATAAGTGTATCAAGTGCTCGAAGTGCCTCGATAACTGTAAGTTCGGCGCGATAGATAAGAAATAAGGGGAGAGGAGGCAATAAAATGAAAAAATTCTTACTTAACATAAACGGCAAAGAAGTAACAGGATTTCCCGGACAGACCATTTTAGAGGTCGCAAGGGAAAACGACATTTTTATTCCTACTCTTTGCTACGATGAAAGAACCGAAATTTACGGTTCATGCGGTATCTGCATGTGCGAGGTTGAGGGAAATCCTAAACTTGTTAAATCATGCGCTACCGAGATTGCTCCCGGCATGGTAGTAAATACACAGACGGAGAGGGTAATCGAATCCAGAAAAACCAACCTGGAGCTTCTGCTCTCCAACCATATAGGCGACTGCCGTCCGCCTTGCGTTACCGCATGCCCGGGAGAAACCGACTGTCAGGGCTATGTAGGTCTTATAGCCAACGGCGAATTCGGCAAGGCGCTCGAACTCATCAAGGATAAGATTCCGCTTCCTGCCGCAATAGGAAGAGTTTGTCCTCATCCTTGCGAAAAAGAGTGCAGAAGAAAATTGGTAGACGCTCCTATCAGCATCATGCAGCTTAAGAGATTCGCAGCGGATACCGACCTTGAGGGCGAAAATTTCATACCTGTATGTGAAGAAGATACGGGAAAATCCGTAGCGATTATAGGAGCAGGTCCGATGGGACTTTCCGCGGCATATTTTTTGCGCCAGATGGGGCACGAAGTTACAATATTCGAATCTATGCCTAAATGCGGAGGAATGCTGAGATACGGAATACCTGAGTATAGACTTCCTAAGGAAGTTCTTGATGAAGAAATCGCAACCATCGAGGCTATGGGCGTAAAAATCATTACTAACACAAAGGTTGGCGTCGACATTCCTTTCGAAACCGTAAGAAATGACTATGACGCGGTTCTCCTCGGTATCGGCGCATGGCTTTCAACCGGCGTAGGCTGCAAAGGAGAGGACGCAGAGGGCGTTATCGGCGGAATCGACTTCCTCAGAAAGGTAGTCAGAAACGAAGAGATTAAATTAGGTAAAAAAGTCGCAATCGTCGGCGGCGGAAACACCGCTATGGACGCTTGCCGTACAGCAGTCAGACTCGGCGCTAAGGAAGTATATAACATATACCGCCGCACTAAGGACGAAATGCCTGCGGATATGATTGAAATCGAAGAGGCGGAGGAAGAGGGCGTAATCTTCAAGAACCTCACCAACCCTATCGAAATCATCAAGGACGAAAACGGACATATCAAGGAAGTTGTTCTTCAGGTAATGGAGCTCGGCGAGCCTGACGAATCCGGTCGCCGTAAACCCGTGCCGGTAGAGGGTAAAACCGAAACCATAGCGCTCGATTCTATGATACTCGCAATAGGGCAGGCGGTAGACGCGAGCCTCTTCGACCTCGAGAAGACGAGAAAGGGAGCTGTCGCCTATGATAAGGAAACGTTCAGCACATCTATACCGGGAGTATTCGCAGGCGGAGACTGCGGTAACGATAAGATATCTATCGCAATCGAAGCTATCGCCGACGCAAGGAAAGTTTCAGATATAATCGACGCTTACCTCTACGGTGAAGAAGCTAAATACAGACGCGATTACATAGTTACAAGAGACGATCTCACCGAAGAATCGTTCGAGGACAGAGAGAGACTGTGCAGACAGGAGCTTCCGCAGCTCAGCGCGGAAGAGAGAAAGGATAACTTCTCGGAGATTATCCCTTGCGGCTTCTCACCTGAAAAAGCCATGGAAGAAGCGAGCCGTTGCCTCGAATGCGGTTGCCACGACTACTTCGAATGTAAGCTCATAGAGTTCGCTAATATGTACGATGTTAAACCGGAGAGATTCGCGGGAGAGAAGACCCATATCGAGCCTGTTGAAGATGACCACCCGTTCATCGTTCATGACCCTAACAAGTGCATTCTTTGCGGACTCTGCGTAAGGGTATGCGACGAAGTTATGGGAGTTGGCGCTCTCGGTCTTGTAGACAGAGGCTTCGATACGGTAGTAAGACCTAATATGTTGAAGCCGCTCGCGGAATCGGGCTGCATATCCTGCGGTCAGTGCGTATCGGTCTGCCCTACAGGCGCATTCCAGGAGAGAACCACTATGATAAAAGAGACTCCTGTAGCCGCCGAGCATACCGAGACCACCTGCGCTATGTGCGCGGTCGGCTGTATGTTCGACCTCCAGACCTATGGAGATATGCTTATTAAAGTTGACCCTCTCAAGGAAGCTCCCGTAAACAAAGGACTTTGCTGCGCTAAGGGTAAATGGGGCTTCGACGCCGCTGTGCTCGAGGGCAGGATTGAGGACTGCTTCGTCAAAGAAAACGGCAGATTCAGAGAATCGGATTATCACGAAGCTCTTATGCTCATTGCAAAAAAATGTCAGACAGCCGCTCAGAAGTATGGCAAAAATGCCGTAGCCGTAGCTGTTTCCGACAGATACACCAACGAAGAAGCCTACGCTATGAAAGCTATGGCTGAAGCTATGGGAGCTAAGGTTCTTTCGCTGAACAACCGCGAATCCGGAATCAAAAAAGTTCTCGGTTTCGACGCTACACCTAATACGATAGACGAGCTTCTTTCGACTAATATGATTCTGAAAGTAGGCTTCGAGCCTAAAGCCGCTAAGGTTATCGACATCAAGATCAAACAGGCTTCCGAAAGAGGCGTAAGAGTAGTTGAACTCCCTGCGGGAGATAACAGCTTAAAAACCTTAAAAGAACTTGCCAAAGCGATAATAGAGTCCGGCAACGGAAAAGAAACTGCGGGATATGATGAACTCGCTAAGAGCCTTGAGGGTATTAAGGTTTCAGAAGAAATCAAGGCAATCGCCGAGGAATATCTTAACAGCAAAAAAGCGATGATAGTATTCGAACAGAATGTCATAACAACAAACGCCGCAACTCTCATCGCCGATATCGCGCTTCTTTCCGGACATATCGGAAGCCCGAGAGACGGTATTCTCCAGATCAAGGCTAAGAATAACTCACAGGGTCTAATAGATATGGGAATCACCGCAGGAAGAGAAGCCCTCGAGGGAGTTAAGGCGCTCGTGGTATTCGGCGAAAATGCTGAAATAGACACGGACTCTCTCGATTTCTTAGCTGTATGCGATACTCATCTCACAGAGCTCGGCGAAAAGGCCGATGTGTTCATTCCGGGCACAGGCTTCGCTTCTACAAGCGGCACGTTCACAAATACAGAAAGGAGACTCCAGCCTGTGGAGGCTGCGATAGACGAGGGAATCGAGCTTTCCAACTGGGAAGTTGCAGCCGAAATCGCTCATATCTTCGAAGTTGATAAATCATGGGAGGACACGGACGATATCTCCGAAGAGATGTGCGATACGCTTCCTATCTACAAGTATTCGCTGCTCGGAGAGGTGTTCCACGGAGTTCTTAAGCCGGTAGACGCTAAACTTGTTGCCGTAGAGGACGGTAAACTTGTAGAACCGCTTAAGGTGACAGACTCGCTCATGCAGTCGATTACTTCCAGAATACCTGAAATTGCGGATTCAACTAAATAAAAGATAAGTCATAAAATAAATGACTTGACATAGCCGTACTGCTATATTTGCCAAAATTTCGTGTAATATAGCCGTGCGGCTGTTTTGATTTTTTCGTAAAAATTACAGAATTTATTTTTTGTGTAAAAAATATTATATAAAACGGTGAAAAAAAATTTAATGGTCTTGCATTTATATACGATAAATAGTAAAATATATAAGAACATATGGCAACGGATGTAATCCGCTTCCGGTATTAAGGGTATAAGAGGTGGATTATCAAAATTGAGGAGTTTTATCACGAAAGAAATTTAGGAGGAACCCGAAATGAAAAAGATATTTATTACACTGATATCGATTTGCCTTATCCTCAGTCTTGCACCGGTTTCGGCTTTTGCGGAGGGAACAGAGGTATCACCTAATTGGATAGGCTACTATCCCGAACAACTTTTAGTATTTAGCAGCGGAGATGTCGAAATAAGGGAAGATGGTAAAATATCTTTTCCTACAGAGTTTAATGAGGATGGCTCTGTTGTAGACGGCAGCGAATACAAGACATCCCTGCTATCCGACACAATTCCATGGCTTAACTACATACTTACAAGCGAGGACGACAATGGTGAAGAATATGTATTGGGCATAACGGATACCACTAACGACTGCGCTTGGAAGGTTGACACTGCACTTACAATTAAAAAGCTGGATGATTCGTCTCCTGCAAGTGAAATTACGCCTATTGATGGTAAGTATGGGCTTAACATCAAGAAGTTCGGAATCTATGAGCTGTCAGTTAAAGTAAATGAAAAAAAATATTGGTTTAATCTAAATGTATCACCGTGGAGAAGATTTGATCCGAATGCCCTGTATGCTTTTGCAAAGACAGACCCCGCTGTTAAAGGCTTGGGGGACAGTGAAGAAGATCAATATTATAAGCTGATTGAATACACTATGGGCGAAGATGATGACGTACATACCGCGCTTGACGAGGCAGCACCGTTCAGGCAGGAGTTCACCTTAGAAAATGCTAACAATGGATTATATATTGCAAGCGCCGGTTACGATAACGATAAGGCTGTTTTCATAACGGGAATATCTCCATATATTTGGATTAAGGAATACGGCAAGGATTACCCTATAGATCAGGGTGAGGAGAGAGGCGATATGTATGTTGCGTCGGAGGACGGCTCATATAAGTTCAACCTTGAAGATAAAAAAGTCTACCAAATTTACCACGCACGCTGGTCGACCTTAATCGGCATAGGCGACTTCAAAGACACTTACAGCAGGAAGCTGATGTATAAACTCCCTGACCAAGGAAATATAGCCGTGTCTGATAATACTATCAACCTCAACAGCCCGAACATTACAAAGGATAACTCCGGCAATAAGCAGATATATATGCTCATAGAGAAAAGCGAGTCCGAAATCCTCACAAGATATGCATATCTGGAGCATTCATCGAAATGGAGGAGCTACGGCAATGTCATAGGCGATAAGGACGGGGATGGGAACATTGTTCCCAAGGCATATGAGGTTGATGGCAAGAAGTACAATGCTTTCGCTATATCGCTCGGCGATTCTGAAGCCGGTGAAACTGTAAGCTTCGGAACGGTACACGGCAAGCTGAATATGTTCCCTATAACGGGAGTCAAGATTGTTGCAAATGAGAATACTATCGTAACGCCGCCTTCGTCGGGTGGCTCAGCACCAGTAAACCCTGTCGATGAGGCTAAGACTAAGGCAACAGCTAAAATTGAAGAAATAATCAAGGCTGTGGATACAGCGGGCTTTACCGATGAAGAGAAGAAGACTATTAGTGACATTAGTGCCGAGACTGCCGAAGCATTAAAAGCAGCAAAAAATGAAGAAGAGGTTAAAACTATATTAGCTGAAGCTGAAGCTAAGGTACAGACAGCAGAGGCAAAATATACAATTGGGCATAATACTGTTGACTTCAAGGTAAAAGCTGTTACCAAGGTTCTAAAAAATGGCGGAATAAGAGTAAGTTTCCGGTTCGTATCCGGAGAAGAAGGCATTGAGCAGCTGAAGGCTAAGGGCTATAAGATCAGCTATCAATTCCTTAGAAGCACTAAAAAGAATGGTAAATATGTAGCTAAGCTGACAAAAGATGTTCCGACATATAAGAATACCGCCGGAAAGAAAGGTAAAAAATACTTCTACAAGATGGCACTCAAGATTGAGGACCCTAACGGAAGAGTGGTCTATGAGACGCCACTCGATAAATGCATATCAGGCTCATCGGTATTCAAAAAATAAAATCAGTTACAATCGAGTAGGAGGGGAATTTGAATAATCCCCCGACCTCTCACACCACCGTGCGTACCGTTCGGTACACGGCGGTTCCTTAGTTTTCACATACTTGCAGATAATAGCCGGCAAGGGACATATATC
>JBHAFL010000035.1:0-8012 GCA_041856085.1 Anaerovoracaceae bacterium
GCCTTGAGATAATAAACGGTCTGGAAAAACAAACTATGTTTATAGGCAATCGCCCCGACCAGACGGGTGTTTACAGATATCTCAAAAAAATGGAAGAAAACGGGCATTTGATTTCTGAGGAAATACCGTCAGGAGAGGGAGTCAGAAAAAAAAGAATCTATTCCATCACCGATAACGGAAGACATTGCCTCAGAAATTGGGCGGTTGCGCTCGGACAATACGGCATAGACATCTTGGGTCTTGTGGCTGAAATTGAGAATACGATTAAATGATGCTGAATTCTGCTTTGAACCTGCTTTAGGGCAGGTTCTTCGTTTTTTTTTGAGTAACGGCGGCATAACCAATCTCGGCAGAATGTGCAGTAAAGCATAAACCCTAATTTTCATTCGAATATTGCATAAAATCACGGTCTTTTTCCAGCGATATTTTGCCTATGATAATAAAAACATCAATATGCGCAATATGATTAGAAAGCATAGCAATATAATTAGGAAATATTTATTGTTTGCTTGTTAAAATTTTCATATAATTAACGAAAGACAAAGCTTTGGTTTTTTATTAAATTTGTGTACTAATTACACATCAGGAGTTATTCTTTATTTCAATCAGGAGGACGATTATGGTTGATACAAGAAAAGTTTCGGAGAGACTCCCGAATAAGTTCGAGGCAATATTGCCGGTGCTCGTACTTTTGGGATTGATGTTCTCGAATTTCTATTTTGGATGGGGGAACGACCCTCATATTTATGTACTTATTGCCGCCATCACTTGCGGATTTATCGGTTATCTGTGCAAGGTGCCGCTCAAAGAAATCCTTGCGGCGGGTTTTGACTCGATTGCACAGTCGCTTGAAGCTTTGTACATACTTTTGTTTGTAGGCTGTTTAGTAGGCTCGTTTGAGTGGGCAGGCACAATTCCGGCGTTGGTGTTTTACGGGCTTAAAATTTTCACACCGGCTATTTTTCTTCCGCTGGTATGCTTTTTATGCGCAATCGTAGGCTTATCGCTCGGTTCATCTTACACGGTAACCGCAACCTTAGGCATTGCGTTCATGAGTATCGGCTCCACTATGGGAATAAATCCCGCTCTTATTGCCGGCGCAGTACTTTCAGGGGCATGTACGGGCGACAAGTTTTCGCCTCTTTCGGACTCAACCAACTTAGCGGCAGGTTCGTCACAGACAGGATTGTTTGACCATGTCAGAGCTATGATAAATACTACTTTCCCTGCATTCCTGTTGGCATTCGTCGGGTACTGCTTACTTTCGTTCACAGGAAAAGCGGGCAGCTATGACCCTGAGCTTGTAGACGGACTCAGTGACGCAATTGAAGCGAACTTCGCCTATATGAGTCCGATTCTGCTTCTTCCTATAGCGGTAATTATACTTGTCGCGATAGTGCAGATGCCCGCGCTTCCGGGAGTTCTGCTTGTAAGCGCGGTAGGCTGCTTATTCGCGGTGGTGTTCCAAGGAGCAAACTTCGCGGAGTGCGTGTCTATGCTCCACTACGGATACTCGGCCGAAACCGGAAACGAATTGGCGGACGCGCTTCTTAACAGAGGCGGAATGAATTCAATGCTTTGGACAATAAATATGGCGCTTATCGCCATAGCATTCGGCGGAATGTACTCAAGATGCGGAGCGGTAGAGGCTCTGCTTGGAAATATGATTAAAAAAATCAGAACTCCTTTTCATATGTGCGCAGCAATCATCTGCACCGCCATGTTCTGTATCCTTACTATGTGCGACCAATATCTCGGACTCATAGTGCCTGCCGGAATGTACAAAGATAAGGTGGACGATATGGGACTTTCCAGAAACCTGCTGTCAAGGTGTATGGAAGACGGCGGTACTCTTTTCAGCCCGCTTGTTCCATGGGCATCATGCGGAGTATACCATTCGAGCATGCTCGGAGTCAGCACTTTATCATACATTCCGTATTGCTTCACAAACATACTCAATCCTATAATTTCTCTTGCAACATCAGCTTGGGGAGGAAACATAATCTTTGCAGACGGCTCCAGAACAAGATTCTTCGGCGGAAAGATTATTCCGGGAAGAGTTGCAGGAGCGCCTGAGGAGGCACATAAGCATGCGCTTGAAAGGCTTGCCGAGCTTAGAGCAAGCGGCGAGTATAAAAATATTGGAGAAAAAATATCTTAAAGCATAATCATTAAAAACATATACCCGTGAAAATCGGGTATATGTTTTTGAGAGATGTTTTTTGAACAAAACGAGGGTGAATGAATATGACATATAAGGGAATAGTGAGGCAAAGAAGCAAAGAAAGAAAGCTTCTCCTAATTTTTGCAGGCGCGGTATTACTTTATTTATCATACAGAAACGGAAACTACCTTTATATCGCGATTGCGGTGATACTTATGTTTGCGGTCTTCCTTGAGAAAGAGCATTTAGTTTCCGAGGACGGTGTGACAATAAGATACGGAATGTTCGGAATGAGGGTTGATAATCATTGGAATTGGGACGTCATTACGGCTGTGAAACCGGACTATAAAAAAGCAAGGCCGAACATTTATCTTGAAATTGCAAAGGACGTAACTATCAGAGCATTCGTGTTTAAGCTCGCGGAAGCGGAGGCCGTAATGGAACTTGCAAAGCGTATGAACTCCGAAATATACGTTGACGACAGGAGCGAGTCTGAGAGAGAACGCGCCGAAGAGGAGCGAAAAATCAAAATGGCGTATGCAAGGGAACGGGCAGCGGCAGAAAAAAAGGCGCGCAGGGGCGCCAAGAAAAAATAACGATAATCGAAGACGGACAGTTCGGCTGTTTAACGGATTTTGCGCAAGCTCAGCTAATTGTTCAGTCCTTTTTTGATACTACGGCAAGCTGAATACCGGCGCCCTTTAACGAAAAATTGAGATTAAAGGTCGCCCTTACGTCTTCAACATACATTTCCTGAGCCGGTTGTGTCGAGACAGCCTCGGGGAAATCGAGGAGATGTCCCGTTTTGTCGGGGAAATCGAGGGTAGCAAGGTACGAAAATATCCCGAGAGTTTTCGGCATGGAATATTTTGTTACGGTATACATACCCTGCTCAATCGTCAGATTAAACGACACATCGACTTCATCCTTAAACTCGTTAAGGACATTTTTTAAATTTTGTATGGTGGTGGTTCCTACACAGCTCTTATAGACATTATTATTGAAATTATATGCCACAATTACAAAAGAGTATTTGCCTTTTCTGAAAGTTCGAATTACGCAATATTGCTTTCCCCAGTAGATGATATCGCCGGTTATGAGAGAGAGCGCCATAAACGCATAAAATGCCGGCTTCCTTATCCCGTTGGATGTGATAAGGGCGGGAAAACCCTTAAGGAGCTTTTCTTTTTTGCCGGGGTCTCTGAGCCGAGCTTTTAGCCATGTGTCTTTTGACCTGAGCAGCTTATTGAAGATAAAAATCGGATAGGCGATCGAATCGTAGCCGTAGGACATAAAAGCCGGGGGAGTGTCGTAGTCGTTCAGACCGACTTCAAAGCCTGCGAGGGTCAGCATTACCTTTATCCTGTTAACATCCGACGGAGAGTCGGAGTTACTCGTCAGGAGTGTGACTTTCATAGGGTTAAGCTCATTGATATAGGAAAAGATGGAATAGCCGAGCTCCTTAAAATCCTCTACGGTGATTTGTATGTCCAAATAATGATCCACAGAGGATATAGAATGGATAGAGGTATCTACCGCGATATCGATTTTGACGGAGCTTACTACGGAGTCGCTGGTTTCCTGAGAGTTAAGAGAGGAAAGAATGCTGCGAATTATGTTCACAATCCTGTTGCTGTCAACCGGCTTCAGCCTGCCTTTTCTTATATCGCTTATCACGAGGGGCATATTTTTTTCTCTGTAGGTCTGGGGAGTCATACCGAACCACTTGATGAAGTACTTTTCGTAGTAAGCGGTTGTCGAAAAACCTACGTCGCGGGCGACTTTGGATATTTTTTTGTTTGTTTCGAGAAGCTCTATCTCAGACCACTCGACTCTTGCAAAGCTTAAGAAATCGCGGAAGCTCATACCTGTGCAGTTTTTTATGATATGGCTTATATAGAAAGTTGACAGATGCTCCATATCGGCGAGATCCTCAAGCGTTATTTTATTAGAATGAAATTCATATATATATCCGATAATTCTGCTGATTCTGTCTATTGTAATCTGATTGCCCGATTCGAAATTTATCACCATATTCTGGTCAAATGCGAAGAGATTAAAATATTTATCCAAATATTTAATTACGTCAACCATCATATATGTACATTCAGACTTGTAGTTGAAGCTTTTGACCATATATTGAAGAAGAATATGCAATAATTTTTCTCTCAGCGTGTCATGCTTTTTAGTATTGCCCTTTGTGGTATAGGTTCTGTAGCAGCCTTTTGTAATGCTCGGGAAATACTGTGAAAAATATTGTGTGCTTATCTGAATAACGGCGACTGTATTATCCTTGTCCGTGCGAATCAGACGATGCACCTCGTGTCCTGAATTGGTGAAGATGTCGCCTTTTTTTAGCACATAGCTGCAACAACCGTTTTTTAGCGAGATTTCACCGTCCAGAACTACTACAAACTCGGTGTCCTGATGGTAGTGAATCGGGTATTCCTCAATATTGGCTATGGTAATTTTTATCGGGAAATCATCAGAATAAGCGATTTTTTCAAATAACATTGTGCTTTACTCTCCGTTTAAGTGAATATGAATCATTGCGGTATACGGTATGATACGTACATTATATCCTCACTTCTGCAATATTGAAAGCTGTTTTTATGAAACTAAGCAAAAAAATCAAAATTTAGAGCAATAAAATTATTGAGAATTACCGACCGAAGTTCTACAATCATAATAAAGGTAAAGGCATAACTTAACAGAATTTAACAGACTTTGAGAAAAAATTCAGTTAAGGAACGTTTTTCAGTCAACAATAATCAAATCGAGAGTATAATAAGGAGAGAGAAATGTTTGATAAAAAGGTCGTTGTGATTACAGGCGCGTCGGGCGGGATAGGAAAAGAAGTAGTAAGAAAATTTTATGAAAATGACTATTTCCTGTGTCTGCTTGATATAAACGAGCAGCTTCTTGAAAAAGTCTCCGAAGAGCTGAACTTAGGCGAAAAGGATTACAGCAAACACTCGCTTGACATATCCTCCGAGGAACAGGTAAGGGAAACCATAAAGCAAATAATCGAAAGCTGTGGGAGAATTGATGCGCTCGTGAACACTGCCGGAATATGCGGAAGATATGACGAAACCGTCGACTATACCTTTGAAAACTTTAAGAGAATATATGAAATCAATGTCTTCGGAACCTTTCTTATGATGAAATATACTTTGCCGCATATGAAGCTTCAGCATAGAGGTGCGATTGTTAACTTCGGCTCTGTTTCGGGTATGACGGGATACACATTCGAAATCGGATACGGCTCTTCGAAGTGGGCGGTAATCGGTATGACTAAGAATGTAGCCAACGAGTACGGGAGGTTCGGGATAAGGGCGAATTCGGTTTCTCCCGGTTGGGTAAACACCAATATGCTTAAGCAGTCGTTAGAAAATTACGCGGAATTCGGTGACCCGTCAATAACGCTCGGCCCGATGGGAAGAACGGCTGAGCCTGCCGAAATAGCTAACGGAGTATATTGGCTATGCTCAGATGAGGCAAGCTATGTGAACAGCGCCAACCTACTGATAGACGGCGGTATGATGTTGGGATAATTAACATATCGGACGGAATTTTTTGCGATAAAGAATCGGGAGGGAATTATGCAGCTAAACGAAAGACTTACGAGAATGAGAGAAAAGCTTTGGAACTCAAGACCGTGCATTACTGCGGAGAGGCTTGTGCTGGCGACGGAGGCGTACAAGCTTTTTGCCGGCGACGCCGTGCCTATCTTCAGAGCGAAAGTAGTGAACCATATAATGGAAAATATGACCACGCTGATAATGGAAGACGAACTGATAGTAGGTACTGCGACGGATAAATACAGAGGCGCCAATCTTCACCCCGAGTTTCAGTCATCATCATGGTATATTTCGGATATCGATGATTTTTCCACGAGAACTAAAGACCCTTACGAAATATCGCCCGAGGATAAAGAAAAAATCCTTGAGACGTTGAAATACTGGGACGGGAAAGCTATGGAAGACTTGGCAGAGACAGCGATGCCCGCGCATATAAGGGAACTGTGCAAGGCGGACGTCATTACCGTAGGGCTTACTAACGGTGTTTCAGGCGAAACAACCTGTGACCACGAAAAAATACTGAAAGTCGGTCTCAGAGGGTATATTGAAGAATGCCAAAAAAACATTGATGAGCTGATTCCTCAGACGATGGAAGAACAGGCTAAAATCGATTACTGGAAGGCATGCATAATCCAATGCAGAGGACTTATAACCTATGCGAACAGAATGGCGGAGGAAGCCGACAGGCAGGCAAGCTTCTGCAACGACGATAAGAGAAAAAAAGAACTTAAGACCATTGCCGAGAATTGCAGAATCGTGCCGGAAAATCCGCCGCGAACTTTTATGCAGGCGCTCCAAGCGATATGGTTCGTGCATGTGTATTTTCACATTGAGGTATGTACTACAGCGAACGGCTACGGCAGATTCGACCAATATATGTGGCCTTATTACAAAAAAGATGTAATCGATGAAAAGAATATTACTCCTGATGAAGCGTTTGAGATGCTCGCATGTCTGTACCTTAAATCCTGCGAGGTGTATGAGGTTAGGGATAAGTGGTATGCCACATCGTTTGCCGGTTATCCTATGTGGGAAATCCTTATAGTCGGAGGTCAGACAAGGGACGGTCGTGACGCTACAAACGAGCTTTCTTATGTATGCCTTGACGTTGCCGACAAACTTAAGACTACGCAGCCGGTAATGGCTATAAGAGTATGGGACGGGACGCCTGAGAAGCTGATAAGGAAAGGCTGCGAGATGATTCAGGACGGGCAGGCCAATCCGGGATTTTTTAACGATAATGCGGCTATGAAGATGGCGCTCGGAAAGGGCTGTACAATTGAGGAGGCGAGAGACTGGACAATAGTCGGGTGTATTCAGCCGGGGCCGGGAGGAGGAGGCACGGACGGGTCGCCTGACGCGGGATATGTGAATATGGGGAAGATGGTAGAGTTCGTTCTCCACAACGGAGTGGATCCTGCAAGCGGCAAGCTGCTCGGGCTTGAGACGGGTGACCCTCGCGACTTCAGGGACATAGAGGAGTTCAAGGAAGCGCTTAAGAAGCAGATAATCCACCACTATGGCCTTGTAAGGACGGGATATAATGTTATGCAGAGCATACATATGAACAGATATCCCGTAATCTTCGCGTCGACGGTTACGAAAGGTTGTGTGGAATCAGGGAAGTCCGTACAGCACGGAGGCGCAAAATATTCGACTGCGGGACTCTATATAACCGGCGCAGCCAATTTAGCGGACTCTATAGTTGCCATAGAAAAATGTGTGTTCGAGGATAAAGACTTGACGATGGACGAGTTGATTTCGGCGTGTGACAGCAACTTTGAGGGAAAGGAACGGTTACGTCAGCTTCTCATCAATAAGCCCGAAAAGTTCGGAAACAATAAAGAACACGTTGACTCGGTGTACAGAGAGATGATGCATTTTATCGCTGACAATGTTCAAACTTGGCGAGACGCAAGAGGGGGATGGTATTCGTTTAATGTTCATTCGCAGACTGTAAATGTCTCGCACGGGCAGGTAACAGGAGCACTTCCTGACGGAAGACTTGCGGGTGAGCCTCTGTGTGACAATGCCTCGCCTATGATGGGGAGGGATGTGAACGGCCCTACGGCTACGGTGCTTTCGGTAGCGGCAATGGGACAGGAAGCCTTTCATGACGGGGCTCTGTTTAATTTAAGATTTGACCCTAAAGGCGTAGAGGGTGAGAACGGACTTAATATAATTGAGGGAGTTATAAGGACTTTCTTTGACAGAGGCGGCGAGCATATACAGATAAACGTAGTGGATACCGGGACTCTCAGAGAAGC
>JBHAFL010000036.1:0-16850 GCA_041856085.1 Anaerovoracaceae bacterium
AGACATTCTACCATCAGGATATCCAAAGTTGAACAAGTTATTGCATGACACTTTTTCATAAAGAAAGGTGTCGGTAAAACATATTATACGAGGAGGTATAGAATGAAAACCGCTCTATCCATAGCCGGCAGCGATTCCTGCGGAGGCGCGGGGGTTCAAGCCGATATAAAGACTATGACTATGAACGGCGTCTACGCCATGACCGCCATAACCGCGCTTACCGCTCAAAACACATTAGGAGTCAGGAGTATCGAGGAAGCGAGCCCGGTTTTTTTGGGAGACCAGTTAGACGCCGTATTCGAGGATATCTTCCCCGACGCCGTTAAAATCGGTATGGTCTCTTCGAAAGCTCTCATAGAGGTGATTTCGGATAAGCTGCTTCACTACGGCGCAAGGAATATCGTGGTTGACCCCGTGATGGTTTCGACAAGCGGAGCAAGACTTCTTGAGGAGAGCGCCGTCGAAGCTCTGACTCGCAGACTTCTCCCCATTGCTTCCGTCATTACCCCTAATATTCCCGAGGCGGAAATTTTGTCGGGCGAAAACATTCTGAATGAGGCGGATATGAGACGTGTTTCACTTGAGCTTAACAAAAAATACGGCTGTGCGGTTCTCCTTAAGGGAGGGCACAGTGTGAACGACGCGACGGATATTCTCGCCGCGGACGGTGCAATATACAGGTTCGCAGGCAGGAAAATAGACAATCCGAATACTCACGGCACAGGCTGCACACTCTCGTCAGCCATAGCTTCCAACTTGGCTAAGGGCTTTAGCTTGGAAGAGTCGGTCGAGCTCGCGAAGGAATATGTTTCGGAGGCTCTCGCGGCTATGCTCGACTTGGGTCGCGGTTCGGGTCCGATGATGCATAACTTCAAACTGAATTCAAAATCAGATTAGGTTATTTCACCTCTAAACAGAGGCATTTCGACCGTGACAGGAACTTCCGGCAACGGAGCTATATAATAAATGAAAAATAAGTGCGAAAAAGAGGTTTTTTGCATATTCGGATAATGTATATTGACTACAATCAAGAAAGGAACTGCATAAAATGAGAAATTACGCTACGCAGATGGACGCCGCGAGGCGGGGAATAACAACACCCGAGATGAAGACGGTTGCCGTAAAGGAGTACCGCACCGAGGACGAAATCCGAGAGCTCGTCGCTAAGGGGCATGTCGTTATCTGCGCCAACAGGCTCCACCGCTCGCTTGACCCGTGCGGCGTGGGTTCAATGCTCAGAACCAAGATAAACGTTAACCTCGGGGTGTCTCGCGACTGCAAGGACTACGATATAGAATACAGCAAGGTTATGGCGGCGGTCGAGATGGGAGCCGACGCCATAATGGATTTATCCTCGCACGGCGACACTCAGCCCTTTCGCAAAAAACTCACGAGCGAATGTCCCGCCATGATAGGTACCGTTCCGGTTTATGACAGTGTAATTCACTACAGGAGAGACCTTGCCGCGCTGACCGCGAAAGACTTCATAGACGTCGTACGGCTCCACGCCGAGGACGGCGTCGATTTCGTCACGCTGCACTGCGGAATCACCCGCAAGACCATCGAACAGATAAAAAAACATAAGAGAAAAATGAATATAGTATCGCGCGGCGGCTCGCTTGTTTTCGCATGGATGTGTATGACCGGCGAGGAAAATCCGTTCTATGAATATTTTGACGACATACTTGAGATTTGTCGTGAGTATGACGTTACAATATCGCTCGGCGACGCATGCAGACCCGGCTGTCTCGCGGACGGCAGCGACGTCTGTCAGCTCGAGGAGTTAGTGCGCCTCGGAGAGCTTACCAAGCGCGCCCGGGAGATAGACGTTCAGGTTATGGTCGAGGGTCCGGGGCATTTGCCTCTCGACCAGATAGAAGCCAATATGAAAATTCAGCAGAGTATATGTATGGGCGCACCTTTTTATGTGCTCGGCCCCATCGTCACGGATATCGCGCCCGGTTACGACCATATTACCTCGGCAATAGGCGGCGCTGTCGCCGCAAGCGCGGGAGCAGCCTTTCTCTGCTATGTGACTCCTGCCGAGCACCTCGCTCTCCCTAACCTCGAGGACGTCAAGCAGGGAATAATCGCTTCTAAGATAGCTGCTCATGCGGCTGACATAGCGAAAAAAATACCGCACGCGCGCGATATGGACGATAAGATGGCTGACGCCAGAAGAGCTTTTGACTGGGAGACTCAGTGGGCGTGCTCGATAGACCCCCCGACGGCTAAGGCTATAAGGGACGACAGGACTCCCGAGCACGATGACAGCTGCTCGATGTGCGGCAAGTTCTGCGCGGTAAGAAGTATGAACAAGGCTCTTAGCGGGGAATATATAGACATACTTTGATCTTAGCCGCGATGATATATTGCCGCGATGGTATGTTGCCGCGAAGATATATTGCCGGCGTCTGCTATGCTCTCTTTTCGCAGCGAAGCGATAATTCCCGGCGCGGCGAACGGTGAGAAAAGCAGGCTCTCGGAAACAGTTTGAGCGAAGAGAGCTTTGAAGAGAGCCATTTTTAATGAAGCATCTTCACCGCGGCTCGACCTAAATATCTGTTGCTATAAATTTATCAGGGAGTTGAAAATGTCCGAAATTAAAAAGCGCTGCGTCATAATCGGCGCGGCGGAGATAAATAATTATGAAAGAATTCGCTCGTATCTCGCGAAAAACGCGAGTTCGGCAGACCGCTCCGATGATGAATCTCTCAGAAGCGATAATGGCGATAGTCAAAGCTGCGGACGCGGCGGTTACCGCGGCGACTCGGACGGCGGTGATTTTTATGTTTTTTGCGACGGGGGGCTTAAGCACCGATACGGGCTCGGAGTCGAGCCCGACCTCATCGTGGGCGATTTCGATTCATACGAGAACCCTCGCCTTGATATTGAGACTGTCGTTCTCCCGAGAGAGAAAGACGACACGGATACGTTTTTTGCGGTAAAAGAGGCTGCGGCGCGCGGCTGCGACAACTTCCTGCTGCTCGGTGTGTTCGGTCAGAGGCTCGACCATACTTTCGTCAATATCTCGATTCTTCTGTATCTGTCCGGTTTAGGTAAAAAAGCTCTTGCTGTCGACGATTACGCGGAATTCGAGATAGTTAATGGAATATGCGCGGGTGCGGACAGCTCCGCTAAAAATGAGCACGCTTGCGCGGCTGCCGACGTCAAATACATAGACGACCGTTTCTCATATTTTTCACTCATAAGCATATCGGGCAATGCAACGGGCGTTAGCGTTAAAAACGCTAAATACCCGCTCGAGGGCGGCACAATAGGTTGCGATTATCAATATGCTGTCAGTAACGAGGTGCTGCCCGGGAAAACCGCCTCCGTCAGCCTAACGGAGGGTTCCCTCCTGCTTATTAGAGTTTTTTAGGATTACTTAACCGTGTTTCTTTTAGGGTCGGCCGGCTTATCGCGGCGCATCGGATTTTCGTCTCTCACGTACTCGACAGAATGTTTGCCCGTCATATAGTCGATATCGATAACAATGACCGACATCTTATCTATATCTCTTTCAATCCATTCAGCAAGCCTCGGGTTGCCGGGACTGAGCTTCTCCGCAAATGCTGTCACGCGTTTTATCTTTTCTTCCCTGTCCCCGGGAATAAATGCCTTGCCGAAAACGAGCACACTCCTGAAAAATTCGCTGTACGCATCATAATCCTCAATCGCCGTATCTATTACGGTGAAACAAACATTGGGATTATGCTTCATAGCGTCGAGCTTATAGCCGGCACCCGCTCCGTGCATAAATATCCTGCCGTCCACATAGCTGTAATTCAGCGGAACGCCGTAAGGGTAATCATCATCGGGCTTAAGGCAAAGAACGCCGTACTCATTTCTGTTTAATACCGTCTCGCAATCCTCACGGCTCAGCGCCTGTACTTTTCTTCTCATCGGTTTCATAATTAAGCCTCCACTATATAATATATTTTTTTTCGCTTATCACGCGTCTTCACTATTATCTTCGTGCTCGAATATCTTTCACTTAGGTTATTTTAACATAATTGCACTATTTTTGCACAGTGTCCGATGTCATTTTTGCATAGTGTCCGATGTCCTATATTGCAGGATTTTATGAATGTAAGTCTGTTTGCGAATTTACCGTTTCATGAATGGTTTTTTTGAAATACAATTCGAGTTTTGTTTTGCTTTTTATTGACTTTAGGCTCCGAAAAGAGTAGACTAAGAGCGTATAGATTGTTATATTTTAGACATAGTTTGCGGGGGGAATCCGACAGTTTTCGTCGTGTTTCCCTTTTGTGCTATTAAAGGCATTTTGCTTTTATTGCAGTTGACTGGTTTAAGTATAATTTATAAATTATCGCAATTTTTTAAGGAGGCAAATAGTTATGAAAACCGAAAAAACTCCGGCATTGGATGAAAAGCTCATCGCTTTTGTCGCATGCGCCGGAAGTGCGGCAGGTAAGAAGCGTTTCGCGAGCTGCTCTTCCTGCAAAGAGGCTGTAGAGTCCGGTTTCCGTAGAGGCGAATGTAAGGACGGCTGCGTCGGCGTCGGTTCCTGCATAGAGTCTTGTAAGGAAGGGGCTATGAAGCTCGTAGACGGTGTCGTTGTCATCGACTGCGAAAAATGTAACGGTTGCGGCGACTGCGCTAAAGAAGATGTTTGCCCTCAGCACCTGATCAAAATGATTCCTGCTGACGCTACAAACTTCATTCCGTGCTCTTCCACCGAGGAAGACGAGCAAGCTGTAAGAGCTATGTGCGGCTTCGGCTGTATATCTTGCGGCGCATGTGAGCAGAACTGTCCCGAGGACGCTGTTCATATCATCGACAATCACGCGGTCATCGACTACGAAAAATGCGTGGGCTGCGTGGCCTGCACCGTCAAGTGCAAGAAGAAGATTATCGTGGATACTCTTCACGATCTCGCAGCGCTTAAGCCGACCGTGGCGTTCGTTAAATGCTCCGGCGACGGCAGGACAAATTATAAACTTACTCAGATGGGCATCACTACCTGCGACGAAGCTAAGAAAATCGACTTCAAAGCTCTCGAGCTCTGTCACACAGGCTGCTTCGGCTGCGGCAAGTGCACCACGGTTTGTCGCTATGACGCGATTAAGGTTGTAAACGGCATAGCCAAGGTTGACCCTGATAAATGCGTGGGCTGCAAGGACTGCACTTTCGTTTGCCCGCAGAACCTCATCACCATCGTGCCTTATACGGGACAAAAAATGGTTGCCTGCTCTTCCGAGGACGACGCCGCCACTAAGGCTAAGGTCTGCGGTACAGGCTGTATTTTTTGCGAGGACTGTTATCATAACTGCCCTAACCTCGCTATATACGAGGACGGTACTCACACTGCAGTCGACCCGGCTCTCTGTGAAGACTGCCATGTATGTCAATATGTTTGCCCGAGAAATGTCATCAAGGAGCAGGTAGTTCCTGAATACATATTCCTCCAGCGTGAGGCTCTCGGCATCAAGGAAGGAGAATAGACATGAGAAAATTAAAGACTATGGATGGAAACGCCGCTGCCGCTCATGTTGCATATGCGTTCTCTGAGGTTGCTGCGATATACCCTATCACGCCTTCCTCACCTATGGCAGAAAATATGGATGATTGGGCTTCCCAAGAAAGAAATAATATTTTCGGCGAAAAAGTCAGAATTGTAGAAATGCAGTCGGAAGCGGGCGCCGCAGGCGCAGTTCACGGCGCTGTTACGGCAGGCGCGCTCACCTCAACTTTCACAGCTTCACAGGGCTTGCTCCTTATGATTCCTAATATGTACAAGCTTGCAGCGGAGCAGACGCCTACAGTGTTTCACGTGGCTGCAAGATGTATCGCTACGCACGCTCTTAACATCTTCGGAGACCACAGCGACGTAATGGGTTGCCGCCAGACAGGCTTCGGTCTCCTCGCTTCGAACTCCGTACAGCAGTCGATGGATCTCGCCGCGGTAGCACACCTTTCGGCTATCGGAGGACGCGTGCCTATGCTCCACTTCTTCGACGGGTTCAGAACTTCCCACGAACAGCAAAAAATCGAAGTCTGGGATTACGACGAACTTAAAGAGATGGTGGATTGGGAAGCTCTCAAGAGATTCAGAGCGAATGCTCTTAATCCTAATCACCCGCATACTATGGGTTCCGCCGAGCAGCCTGAAACTTTCTTCCAGCACAGAGAAGCATGTAACACAGTTTACGCAGAGACCCCTGATCTCGTAAACGAGTATATGCAAAAAATAAATTCCAAGATCGGTACGGATTACAAGCCGTTTAACTACTATGGAGCACCTGGCGCTACAGAAGTTATCGTGGCAATGGGCTCAATCTGCGAATGTGCAGAGGAAGTAATCGACTGGCTTAACGCACAGGGCAAGAAAGTCGGTATCATCGAGGTACATCTCTACAGACCGTGGTCGACTAAATATCTTCTTAACGTACTTCCTAAGACGGTTAAGAAAATTGCCGTTCTTGACAGAACTAAGGAGCCGGGCGGACTCGGCGAGCCTCTCTTCCTCGACATCGTGGCTTCATTAAGAGGCACCGAGTTCGAGAGCTGCTTCATCGCGGGCGGACGTTACGGCTTAGGCTCAAAGGACGTACAGCCGGGCGACGTGCTCGCAGTATATGAAAACCTCTGGTCGGACGCTCCTAAAAAGGAGTTCACCCTCTCCATTTTCGACGATGTTACCAACCTTTCGATTCACGGCTCAAGCAACCCTTCGGTCGCTCCGGCGGGAACTAAGGCCTGCAAGTTCTGGGGACTCGGTGCAGACGGTACCGTCGGCGCCAACAAGAACTCGGTTAAGATTATCGGCGACCATACTGATATGAAAGCTCAGGCTTACTTCCAGTATGACTCCAAAAAATCCGGCGGCGTTACCATATCTCATTTAAGATTCGGTAACGACCCGATTAAATCAACATATTACGTTAAGCAGGCAGACTTCGTAGCTTGCCACAATTCGGCATACCTCTACAAGTATGAAATGGTTCAGGACGTTAAACCGGGCGGATTCTTCCTCCTCAACTGCGTTTGGAGCGACGCCGAATTAGAAGAGCGTCTCCCTGCGAGCGTTAAAAAATATATCGCTAATAACGATATTCAGTTCTACACCTGCGACGCCGTATCCCTCGCAAAAGAGATCGGCCTCGGCGCGAGAAGAACCAACTCGATTCTCCAGGCTGCATTCTTCAAGCTCGCCGACATCATTCCTATCGATGAGGCTGAGGGCTATATGAAAGACGCTATCCGAAGCACCTACGGCAAAAAAGGACAGGACATCGTAGATATGAACTGCAAGGCTGTAGACGCGGGACTTAACAATATCCACAAGGTTGAGGTTCCTGAGGCATGGAAGACTATCGCCGACGACGCTCCTGAGGCTCCGATGGTGGGAAGAGACCGGCTTATGACTGATTTCCTGAACGATATCCTCATTCCTACCTCCAACCTTACGGCAGACAGAGTTCCCGTGTCCAAGTTCGTTTCAACCGCAAACGGTATGATGCCGAACGGCACCTCTGCTTTCGAGAAGCGCGGCATAGCAGCAGATCTTCCTCACTGGAATCCTAAGAACTGTATGCAGTGTAACTGGTGCGCTACCGTTTGTCCTCACGGCGTAGTCCGTCCGTTTGTAATGACGGGTGAGGAAGCCGACAATGTCAAGGAGCATATGGGCTGCGGCGAAAACTGCGAAGGAATCCTGCCGATGAAAGGCGACAAACGTCACAGCATCACACTCGGCTGGTCGCTTATGGACTGCACAGGCTGCGGTTCCTGCTCCGACGTTTGCCCTGCGAGAAACAAGGCAATCGTTATGGAGCCTGCTACAGAAGAGTTTATGCAGCACAGTCAGAAAAAGTTCGACTATCTGTATGACAATGTAGACGAAAAAGAAACTCCGTTCAAGTCCGATACGGTCAAAGGCGCTCAGTTCAGGACTCCGCTTTTGGAATTCTCGGGAGCTTGTCCGGGCTGCGGCGAATCTCCTTACGCCAAGCTCATAACTCAGCTGTTCGGAGACAGAATGTTCATTGCCAACGCTACAGGCTGCTCGTCAATCTGGGGAGCCTCCGCACCTGCCGCTCCGTATACGGTTAACAAGGAGGGCAAGGGCCCCGCTTGGGCAAACTCTCTCTTCGAGGATAACGCCGAGTTCGGCTTCGGTATGGCTACCTCAATGAAAGCAAGAAGAAATGAGATGAAGACGGTTGCCGGGAGACTCGCGGAGACCGGAATGTTCCAAGCTAAGGCATGGCTCCTCGAAATGGACGACGCCGACGGCTCGAGAAAAACAGGCGACGCGTTCGTAGAAGCTTGTAAGAAGTCAGACTCCGAGGACGCCAAATTTGTGGTAGAAAACAGCGATTTACTCACTAAGCCGTCGATATGGATTTTCGGCGGAGACGGTTGGGCTTACGATATCGGTTACGGCGGACTTGACCACGTTCTCGCTTCCGGCGAAAACGTGAACATCTTCGTATTCGACACCGAGGTTTACTCGAACACAGGCGGACAGTCCTCGAAAGCTACTCCGATGGGAGCCGTAGCTAAGTTCGCAGCCTCGGGTAAGGCGGTTAAGAAAAAAGACCTGGCGCAGATTGCTATGGCTTACGGCTATGTATATGTAGCGCAGATTGCTATGGGAGCAAACCCTGAGCAGACTCTTCGCGCTATAAGAGAGGCTGAGGCCTACGACGGTCCGTCCCTCATCATAGCATATGCTCCATGCATCAACCACGGCGTTAAATCCGGTATGAACAAGTCAATGCTCGAGATGAAAAAAGCCGTAAGGTCAGGCTACTGGAATCTCTTAAGATTCAACCCTGACAAGGCATTAAAGGGAGAAAATCCGCTTTCACTTGACTCTGCCGCGCCTACCGAATCTTACAGAGACTTCATTATGGGCGAGGTCAGATACAACTCGCTCAAGCTCAACTTCCCTGAAAGAGCCGAAGAGCTCTTCGCAAAAGGCGAGAAGTTCGCTAATGAAAGATATGCAGAGCTCAAGCTGCGTCAAGACAGCTTCGAAAGCTCCGAAAAATAAGAGGGGAGGCTGAACAAAAATGAAAAGATTTGAAGTAACCTGGAAAAAAAGACTCAATGATAATATGGTATGGATGAAAATCTATGCTCCGCTCGTGGCAAAACACGCTAAGCCGGGACAGTTCATCATTCTTCGTACAGACGAATACGGCGAAAGAATTCCTCTCACTATGGCGGGACACGACTCGGAAGCGGGTACTATCGACTTAATCTACGCAGCGGTAGGAAGAACCACGATGCTGATGGACCAGATTGAGGTCGGCGAATGCTTCGCCGATATCGTAGGTCCTCTCGGCAAGCCGACTCACATGGAGGGTCTCAAGAGAGTATGCGTAGTAGGAGGCGGCACGGGTAACGCGCTCGCTTATCCTCTCGCAATCGGAATGAAAAATGCCGGCGTCCACACTACAATGATAGAGGGCTTCAAGACAAAGGATCTCGTTATCTTAGAGGACGAGTTCAGAGCAGGCGTAGACGAGCTCTATGTGGTTACAGACGACGGTTCGTACGGGGAAAAGGCTTTCACAACTCAAAAATTAGAGCAGCTCATTGAAGCCGGCGCCGAGTTCGACGAAATCGTAGCCGTAGGCCCTCCTATAATGATGAAATTTGTCTGTGAAATCGCGGCTAAACACAATATCCGTAGCGTAGCCTCACTCACCGCATATATGATTGACGGAACGGGAATGTGCGGCTGCTGCAGATGCAAAATCGACGGAGAAGACAAGTTCGTGTGCGTAGACGGCCCTGAATTCGACGGAGCTCTCGTAGATTGGGACGACCTTATGAAGAGATCTAACTACTACCAGGCTCAGGAGGCGGAAGACAGAGCTCACGTATGTAATTTAACAGGAGGTGTTCGTTATAATGATTAACATCACACATTCACAGAACCCTATGCCTGAGCAAGCTGCTGATTGCCGAAATAAAAATTTCCTTGAAGTTTGTACAGGTTATACAGAAGAGCAGGCTGTAAGAGAGGCTATGCGCTGCCTTAAATGTCGCAAAAAACCTTGTGTCGGCGGCTGCCCCGTAAACATTAAGATTCCTGATTTTATTGCTAAAGTTGCAGAGGGCGACTTCGAAGCGGCTTACAATATCATCGCTGAGGACAGCTTGCTTCCGGCGGTTTGCGGACGTGTCTGTCCTCAGGAAACACAGTGTCAGGGCGAATGCGTTCACGAGAAAAAGGGCGAATCCGTAGCAATCGGACGTCTTGAAAGATTCGTAGCGGATTGGCACGCAGCCAACTTCGGCGACGTCGAAATCGCTCCCGCTCCGTCAAACGGTCACAAGGTAGCCGTAATCGGCGCGGGTCCGGCAGGACTTGCCTGCGCGGGGGATCTCGTCAACAAGGGTTATGACGTTACGGTTTATGAAGCTCTTCATAAGACGGGCGGCGTACTCGTTTACGGTATACCTCAATTCCGTCTCCCTAAGGAGATAGTTTCTCTCGAGGTTTCGAAGCTCGAAGCTAAGGGCGTTAAATTCATCACGGACGCCGTCGTAGGCCGCGCCGTGTCAATCGATGAGCTGATGAAAGAAGAGGGTTTCGAATCAGTATTCATCGGAACGGGCGCAGGGCTTCCTTCATTTATGAATATCCCGGGAGAGAACCTCATCGGAGTTTGCTCGGCAAACGAATACCTCACTCGTATCAATCTGATGAAGGCATATCTTCCTGAATATGATACCCCTATTATGCATGCCGATAAGGTTGTGGTAGTAGGCGGAGGAAACGTAGCAATGGACGCTGCGAGATGCGCTAAGAGAATGGGCGCTGATGTAACCATCGTTTATCGCAGATCGATGAACGAGCTCCCTGCAAGGGCTGAAGAGGTTCACCACGCTATGGAAGAGGGAATCGAGTTCAAGCTTCTCACCAACCCTGTTCAGATACTCGGCGACGAGACGGGCAAGGTAAAGGCTATCGAGTGCATTGAAATGGAATTGGGCGCATGCGACGCTTCCGGAAGATGCAGACCTGTCGAAAAACCGGGCTCGAACTTCGAGATTCCCGTAGACATGGTAATTATGTCCATAGGAACTAAGCTTAATACGCTCATTTTAGACACCACCGAAAATCTCGCCGCTAACGGCAGAGGCGGAATCGGCACAGACGAAGACGCCGCGACAAACCGTGAGGGCATATTCGCGGGCGGAGACGCCGTAACCGGCGCAGCTACGGTAATCAAGGCTATGGGAGCCGGCAAGGTTGCCGCAGCCTCAATACACGATTATCTTTCGGCTAAATAAGAGCCGAGCCTAAGCCGAATTAAAGGCTCAACTAAAAGCTAAAATCAAAAAGCCTCGCTTCATAATGGAGCGGGGCTTTCGGTTTTCTTTCAATGTTAGATGGCGTTTACTCTGCGTCTATCTTCACCTTTATCGTCTCGTCGCCGCGCGCTTCCTCGACATATTTCTTTAATTATAAACGAATATCTTTTTTTCTCTTTGGGCGATTGTTCGTCTTTTTGGGTAGATTCGGGCGGATTTCAGCATATTTTTTTATCCAAATTAAAAATACTTCCACACTTTTTTTTCGTTTGTGATATAATAACATTGATTTTTTGTTAGGAGGAAGCAATGTATATCTCTGACTATGAGCAGCTTTTGTCGATTATCGGGCAGAAAATCCGTAACCTTGAAGCGAGCGGCAGTAATGAAAGATACGTTGTCGCCGTCGACGGCAACTGCGGCTCCGGCAAAACAACCGGCGTGAGAATGATTGCGGAGTCTCTCGGCTGCAGCGTCATTCAGATGGACGATTTTTATCTTACGCCTGCTATGCGTACTAAAAACAGGCGTTCAGAGCCGGGGGGCAATGTCAACTATGAGAGATTCAAGGAAGAGGTGCTTCCTTTTATCAAGTCGCGAGAGCCTTTTTCCTACAGAAAGTATGACGCGCCGTCCAATCGCTTCGTCGGCGATATTGAGATTGCAAGTTCCGAGCTCGTAATCGTAGAGGGCGCCTATGCTCTCCGTCCCGACCTGCGCGCGGAATATGACCTTTCCGTCTTTTCCAAGGCGAGCTATGAGCTTCAAGTGACGAGGCTGGCTGCGCGAGAGGGTCAGTATGTCGAGGAATATAAGAATATATGGATTCCTCTCGAAAACGCTTATCACGAGTTTTTTGATTTGGAAAAGAATGTGGATATAGTGATAAATGTAGGTTAGCTTGAGCGCAGTTTTTTGCACGGCATAGTGCAGATAATGCTGTTAATTGAAAACAACTTCTTTTTCGAGAAGTTTGAATACAAATCTTAGTTATAAGATAAGGAGAATTTAAATGCAAAGAAGAATCGGTACCGTTTCTATGGGGCTTCGCGCTCCGATAATCAAAGAGGGCGACAACCTCAGGAAAATCGTTGTTGACACCTATATGAGCTGCCTTAACGGCGGGGATTTCGAAATCGGGAAAAAAGACGTGCTTGCTGTGACGGAGTCTATTCTCGCCCGTTCGCAAAACAACTATGCCACGACCGAACAGCTTGCCGCCGACGTAAGAGCCAAGCTCGGCGGAGGAACTGTAGGAGTAGTCTTTCCTATACTTTCAAGAAACAGGTTCGCTATCTGTCTCAGAGGAATAGCTAAGGGCTCGAAAAAGGTCGTGCTCATGCTGAGTTATCCGAGCGACGAAGTCGGCAATCATATCCTTGATATCGACCTGCTTGACGAAAAGGGCATAGACCCATATAAAGACGCTCTTACTCAGGACGAATTCGAGAGCCTCTTCGGCAAGTCCAAACACACTTTCACCGATATCGACTATGTAAACTACTATAAGGAACTTATCGAGAGCGAGGGCGCGGAGGCGGAGATTATCTTCGCAAACAATCCTCGCAGAATTTTGGATTATACAAAAAATATAATCTGCGCCGATATACACACAAGAGCCAGAACCAAGAGGCTGATCAAAGCCGCAGGCGGCAAAACGGTTCTCGGGCTTGATGATTTTCTTACATCCTCCGTAGACGGTTCGGGTTATAATCCTGATTACGGTCTTCTCGGCTCCAATAAGGCTACCGAGGACAGTATTAAACTCTTCCCTGTGGATTGTCAGGCTTTCGTGGAGGGAGTTCAGGCTGACATCAGGGCGCTCACCGGCAAGACGATTGAGGTTATGATTTACGGCGACGGCGCATTTAAGGACCCTGTAGGAAAAATCTGGGAGCTTGCCGACCCTGTGGTTTCGCCGGGCTATACTTCCGGCTTGAGCGGTCAGCCTAACGAGCTTAAGTTAAAATATTTAGCCGACAATCAGTTTGCTGAGCTCAGGGGCGATGAGCTTGAGGACGCTATGATTAAGGCGATTCGTGAAAAAGACTCCGATTTAAGGGGGCAAATGGCAACAGAGGGTACTACCCCAAGGCAATTAACCGACCTGCTCGGCTCTCTCTGCGACCTCACCTCGGGTTCGGGCGACAAGGGTACGCCTTTTATCTATATTCAAGGGTACTTCGATAATTATACGGATTGAAAATGCTCTTCGTTTAATTGTTTTGCCGCTTTCGAGTCATGATAAAAGGGCGGGCAACCTGCATTTTCGCAAGGAGCCTGCCCTTTTTTTGATTAAGTAGTTACGAGTATAAAGAATATCCGTGTATGTTACTTATAAGTTTATTGTTTTGGAAGCTTTAGCTGCTGTCTGACCTATCTCCGGAGGGCAGACAGCTTGTGGTAACTTTTATGCTGTATTTCAGCTTATCTCTTCGGTGTCTTCCAAGTCTTTGTCGAGAAGTTCGTATAGACTTTCTCTCCGTTTATCATCTTAAACGCTTTTAACTTGTAATAGTAGGTCTTGCCTTTTCTAAGGTTCTTTGTGTTAAGATAGCTTGTCTTAGTTCCCTCTGATGTCTTTACAGGTGTCTTGCCGAACTTAGTCTTATTCGTTGAACGGTAGATTTCATATCCGTCAAAGTCCAGTCCCTCTATCTTATTCCAGCTTATCCTTATAGCTCTCTTGCCGCCCTTAGTAGAGCTTACTTTTGTTTTAGCTATGAGGTCAGCCTTGCTGACAGCTTCGACTTTCTCTTTAAGTGAAAGCTCCTCATCAGACCAGAGCTTATCTATTGCGGCTAAGGCTTCTTCCCGGAGCTTCTTAACTTCTTCGACGGTTTCAGCTTTTTCTAACTTCGCCTCGAAATCCTTCTTGATTTCATCGGCTTTTTTCTGCTCGTCTCCTGAGAAGGTCTGAGCGGATAACGCCTCATCTATCGCCTTGACAGCCTCTCCTTTTGCTGTAGTCACCTCTTCCGAGGCATCCGCAGGGGGGAGAACTATACCGCCCGGGATACCGCCGCTCGGAGGTGTAACGACACTACTCTTTTCGAAGATTGCCTCTACTTCAACAGCCTCTGCCAGCATAGTGAACCTATTATTCGTAATCACAAGTCCTTCAGGCGATATTATTTTCCACTCTTTGAACTTATAACCTTGATTAGGAGTAGTGGTAAGAGTGACTGTTTTACCCTCATATGCTTTTTCTGAATCTGCTTTCGCACTGCCGTTTCCGTCTGATTTAACGGTAATGTCATATTTCGGCTTTTCGGCGAAGATTGCCTTAATTAAAACATTTTCGTTAGGCATTGTGAATTGATTTTCACTGTTGATTTCAAGACCGGCAGGTGTTGTTTTCCATTTACTGAACATATAGCCCGGATTAGGGGTTACTGTAAGAGTTACCTTTTCATTTACAGCTGCACTCGATTTATCGCTCGTGAGAGTTCCATTACCGTCGTTCTGGGTTGTTATCGTGTGCTCTTCTGCGGAAACTATAATTTTTTCGAATATAGGTTTTATGCTCACATCGTTATGAGGCATATCGAAGGTATTATCGCTGTTAACGGTTACTCCTCCGGATGTAATTTCCCACTCCTTGAACTTATAGCCTGCATCAGGACTTGCCGTGAGGGTAATAGTAGTATCGGGTGCTGCCGTTACATGGCTTGCCGCTGCACTGCCGTTTAATCCCGGTTCAACTGTTATAAAGTATTCGAATCTTTCGAATACTGCCTCATACGCAACATAGTTATCCGGCATCGTGAACTTGTTTTGAAAAACTTCCGGCGTTCCCGAAACAAGAACTTTCCACTGCTTGAGCCTATAACCCGGCTTAGGTGTAGCGATGAGGGTGATCTCTTCACCGTACTTAGCCTTCGTCTTGTCGGCTGACGCACTGCCGTTTCCGTCATCTCTGACCTTTACATCGTGAAATTCTCCGCTCGGAATTTTTAGCGTGGTTTCAAGAAAGACTGTGTTCCCTGAGACGGTAAGACCCGTATTATATTTATAGGAGAGTGAGTCGCCTGTGAACTCAAACGCATTCCCTGTGATGCTTCCGCCTGTTACATTCGAAACCTTAGCCTTGTCAAAGCCTGCCGGCAGCTCCGAGAAGTTCAGCTTCCCGCTGATAGGGTAAACATACCGAATTTGCCCCGTACAGTTTATATCATCGTTGCTTACAATCTTCGTATTCTTCGAAAGATTGAGTGAAGTGAGAGCGTTGCCTTCACAATTTAGGGAAGTGATATCTGTATTAGCGCTTAAGTCTAATTCGGTCAGCTTGTTCCCGTAACACGCAATGGCAGTCAGTTTTTTATTGTCTTTAAGATTAAGAGTTTTTTGTTCACTATATTCACAGGATATCCATTTTAGATTAGGGTTCTTGCTTAAATCTATCGTCCAGCTCGGATTCCGGATAAAAGAATAGTCCAAACTCTCAAGCAACGGATTGTTGGTTACATCGAGTGCGAGCAGCTCGTTGCCATCTACATAAAGCTTTTTCAGTTTAGCGTTATTAGAAACGTCAATTGAAGTAAGCCTCCCATCATAGCAATTGAATAATTCGAGATCTTTCTGGTTGCTTAAATCGATTGTGTTGAAATAGTTGCCACCGCAACTAAGTTCTTTTAGTTTGGTGTTCTTTGATATATCTATTGAGCTTATCTTGTTATCTGAGCAATACAGTTTTTGCAGCTCGGTATTCTTCGATAAATCGATTTTTGAAATCTTGTTGTTAAAATAGTTTAATTCGACAAGTTCAGTGTTCGCGGTGACATCGAGCTTAGTGAGCTTATTGTCATAACACCAAAGAATTTGCAATTTAGTGTTTTTACTCAGGTTTAGCTCGGTAAGCTCATTGAAACTGCAACTTAGCTCGACCAAGTTGACATTCTGCGAGATATCGAGGGTTGTAAGTTTTTTTGTGTGCTTATACCCCCAACACCAAAGTTTCGTTAGCGCCTTAAAATGCTCGACGCCTTTAATGTCCGCGATTTCGAGGTCGTTCACATTGATTTCGGTTACCGCTGCGAGCTCGGCGTCCGAAAGCGAGCTGTCATTGTCAGTATCGAAGTTTGACTTAACGTATCCCCTAAAAATCTCGTCAGGGAAGTTGGCGGCGTCGATTGCGACGCTTGCCGCGTAAGCAGGAACAGCCGGTACTAAGGTCAGCACCAGCATAAAGACGAGGGCTATTGATATTATCCTGCGCCCCTGTTTTAATAATAGTTTCATAATTCATCCTTTCTACCGCCTTTTTCAGATTAATAGGTTTTCCTATGATCAGCTAAAGTACGGATTTAGTAATAACTAAGTAAATATTAGGGCTGTTCAAAATCATTTTTTCTTATAAACTGAAATCTGTATGCTGAAATAATCAAGAACGCCTTAAATATATTAAAAGCCGGGTCTCAATGTGACTCTCCACACTAAAAAACTCGGCTTAAAAAGCTTATTTAATTTACCTGATATATTGACTTTAGCGGTTACAGCACCCGAAATAGAGCGACTTTTGCCGCTGTCTGTCTGTCTGTCTGTCTGTC
>JBHAFL010000037.1:0-10677 GCA_041856085.1 Anaerovoracaceae bacterium
AATATAGAACTGAAAGCCTGCGCGGAGCTTTCGGCTAAGCTTGACGAAAGAATGCAAAAAATCTTCGAAGAGGTTAAAAATATCTGAAACGCCTGCTTTAGACGTCAAAAGACCTCCGAAAACGTGCCCAAAATAAAAAAAACACAAAAAATAAGCTTTTTTAGATATTAAAAATCCGAAAAAGCTTGCATTCATGTGTATTTTAGTGTATTATGGGCATATCAAGTATAGTTTTTATTTAAGGAGTGGCGGTGCGCCACTCCTTAAATATTGCCCGTAATAAGTCTTAAGGTCGAACATATCGGAGCAGCATATCATATGTGGGTAGCGCTTTAAGCAGGATACCCGAATCGCCTCTAATAAATCGCGCCGCGTATTAGCGATGAGGCCGATTTCTCAAGCTCGACGCGCGACTCTCTAAGCTCCTTGGGGCAGGTATTCGGAGGTAAATATGTCTAAGGTTAATGAAATTGTTAAAAACCTGCTTGCGGATTTTTTGCACGAAAGAAGTATGACGCTTTGGGATACGGAGTTCGTCAAGGAGGGCGGGGATTGGTTTCTCAGAGTATATGTGGACAGGACGGACGGCGAATATATTTCGACAGATGACTGCGAGACGGTCAGCAATTTTTTGTCCGGGAGGTTAGATGAGACCGACCCGATAGAGCAAAATTACTATCTTGAGGTGAGCTCGCCGGGGCTCGACAGGACTCTTAAGACGCGAGAGCATTTCGAGATGTGCGTCGGCAAACAGGTGGAGGTCAGCCTATACAGCCCGCTTGCGGATTTTCCCGAGCTTAAGCTTAAGAAGCTGGAGGGCGTGCTTATGGAATATGTGGAGACCTGCGAGGAAGCTTGCGTGGATTCGGTTGAGAAATCGCCCGCGCTTAGAATAGGCGTAGAGATTGATACTAAGGCGCATAACCGCAAGCCCGGAGCTAAGGCGGGCAAGTCCGCGCTCGTTAAAAGAGAGCTCGTGCTGCCGCTAAAGGATATCAGCAAAGTCAACCTTGCCGTTGTATTTTAACTGCGGCTTACTATAAAGAAGATGTATCAAAAAACAGAATACGGAGGTAATAAAAAAATGAATGTAGAGTTTATCGAAGCTATCGAGGCGCTCGAAAAAGAAAAGAAAATCTCTAAGGAAGTGTTAATCGAAGCAATCGAGTCGGCGCTTGTGTCCGCCTACAAAAAAAACTACGGCACATCGCAGAACGTGCGCGTGGACATAGATCAGGAAAACGGCGACATCAACGTATTTATGCAGATGGACGTAGTCGAAGAGCTTGAAGACGAGATGACGCAGATGACTGTCGAGGAAGCGAGAGAAATCGACGAGCGTTACGAGGCGGGCGACATAATCGAATACAGGGTAACGCCTAAGGATTTCGGACGCATAGCCGCTCAGACGGCGAAGCAGGTAGTGGTGCAGAGAATAAGAGAAGCCGAGAGAGGAATGGTCTACGATGACTTTATCACGCGCTACGGAGAAATAGTTACCGGCAGAGTCGAGAGAGTATCAAACGGCACTATATTCGTCAACCTCGGAAGCACGGAGGGAATACTCGCGCCGGGCGAGCAGGTTCCGGGTGAAACCTACCGTGAAAATGACAGAATCAAGGTCTATATTATGGATGTGAGGAAGAGCGCAAAGGGACCACAGGTATTCCTGAGCCGCAGCCATCCGGGTCTTGTCAAGAGACTGTTCGAGCTTGAGGTTCCCGAAATCGAGGACGGAACGGTAGAAATCATGGGTATTGCACGCGAAGCCGGCTCGAGAACCAAGATGGCTGTATATACAGAGTACGAAAACGTCGACCCCGTCGGCTCCTGCGTAGGAACGAGGGGAATGAGGGTTCAGGCGATAGTCGACGAGCTGCACGGAGAAAAAATCGACATCATTCCGTGGTCTGAGGATCCGGACGAGCTAATCGCAAACGTATTGAGCCCTGCTAAGGTAGAGCGTGTAATCGTGCCGGATCCCGAGGAAAAAATCGCGCAGGTGGTGGTGCCGGATTACCAGCTTTCACTCGCGATCGGCAAAGAGGGACAGAATGTGCGTCTTGCCGCGAGAGTTTCAGGTTGGAAGATAGACATTAAGAGTCACAGCCAGTATTTTGCGGAGGAAAATGCGGAAGACATCGTAGAGCTTGAAGACGGCACTCTCGATATCGAGGAAGCCACTCGGGAGTACGAGATGGAAGCGGCAGCCGACGAGGCTGCGGAGACTGCGATTACCGAGGCTCAGGAAACGGGAGCAGAGGAAGCAGAAGCGGAGCTCGGCGAGGAGAAGCTTGCGGAGGCGAGCGGGACAGCCGATATGGCTGAGAGCTGCGATGATACAGAGGACGAAGAGGAAGCAAAAAATGCCGAATAAAAAAATCCCAATGAGAAGATGCGTCGGCTGCAACCTGTCGAGACCTAAGACTGAGCTTGACAGATACACGTTCTCCGGTGAAGGCTACGAAAAAGACGAGACCGGAAGACGCGAGGGCAGGGGTTCTTATATATGTAAGGATTCCCCCGAATGTCTTAAAAAAGCCTCGAAGAGAAGACGCGCGGAGTTTAGGGGGTTGGAAGATGCCTACTAAAAAAAACATTCAGGTGAAGAAACAAGACGCTAAGCATTCGCACGGGCCGAGCAAGTTAGAAGCCTATATGGGATTCGCTTCCAAGGCGGGAAAGATCCTTTCGGGTACAAACACCTGTACATTCTCTCTTCAAAAAGGTAAGGTGAAGCTGCTCATAATCGCAAGCGATCTTTCAGCCAATACGATAGATAAAATGGAGTCCGCCGCGAAAGGCGCGCGGATTGATTACCGCATATACGGAGAGGCGGACAGACTCGCACACTGCACAGGCAGGTACGGGCACGGGGTTTTCGCCGTAACCGATAACAATTTTGCAAAAGTAATTGCAGCCGAAATCGATAAGATTGAAGCGACAGTTGACAATACCGATATACAGGAGGTGTAATACATGTCAGAAACAAACACCAAAGAAACAAAAATAGTCAAGGCTACGCCGAAAAAGAACGAGGCGCAGGAGGTGGAGCCCAAGGTCACCGTAAAAGCGGCTACAGTGCTTGCTCGCCCGAAATCTCAAGTGCAGCCTCAGCAGCAGACGAGACCGGCGGGAGGGGTTCATCGCGAGCGTCCTATTATGGGGACGCCGGTTGCCAACAAGGATCTCGAGGCGAGAACATCCTCCAGAATACCGCGCGGCGGCACGATAGTGTCAAAAGACGTAACGGACAAGGCGATAGCAGCGGAGCCTGCCGAGAAAAAAGAGAATGCCGTTTCCTCCGCAAAGGATAAGGCGGCTTCGGAGTCGAAAGAAATTAAAGAGACGAAGACTGCCGGGACAGCGGAAAAGGCGGCTGCCGCAGCGACGGAAAATAGCGAGACGGCAAAGACTGCGAAAACCGCGTCGCCGAAAAAAAACGTGGCAAAGAAAGAAACTGATGAAGCGTTAAAGGCGAAAGTTAAGACCGAGATAAAGGCTGAGTATACGGAAGCTCAAAAAGCCGCTCCCCGAGAAGAATCTGCGGGGGTTAAAGAAGCCGCGTCCGCAGCTGCCGCGAAAGCCGAGGCTTCGAGTGCGGCGGAGAAGCCGAAAGCTAAGGCCGAAGCCGCCGAGGATGCTAAGCCGAAGAGAAAGACCGTTGAAATCGTCGGACCTAAGATAATCAAAAAAGCCGCGGAGGTAAAGGCTGAGGAAGAGGCTGCCGCCGCGGAGAGAAAGAAGAGAGCCGAGGAGAGAAAAGCGGCGGAAGCTAAAGCGGGAGATTCGCGCGGCGGCAGAACCGGCAGAGACGGACGCGGCGAGAAAACCTCCGGCAGGGACGGTGCGGGAAGAGGCGGCAGAACCGGCGACGGCAGAAGAAGCACGGACGGTCGTAATGACAGAGGTCAGAGAAATGACAGAAACAGTCAGGATAGAGGCTTTCGCTCGAAGAATGCACCTATGGCTAAGGATGACGACTCCGATGACCGCAGGAATCAGAGCTCGGGAGAGAAGAAGCCGAGAGTACGCGATTTTTCGGTTCAGGCTAACCAATCCCAGAAGTTCACCGCTAAATCCGACAAGAGAACGCACACCGAAAAAGAGAGAAACAAGTTCTCAAAATTAGAGGGCGGCGCAGAGAGCGGCAAAAAAAGCAAAAAAGGAATGGAGCTCCGCTCCCTTGAAAAGGCCGAAAAGCCAAAAAAACACTCAAAATACAAGCAGGCTCAGGCTACAGTTGAAGAACCGGATATCTTGGAAGATATGCCGACAGGCACCATCGCCATCACAGTACCTATCACGGTAGGCGGTTTCTGCGAACAGGCCGAAGTTACTCTTAATTCGGTAATTATGGCTCTGATGAAGATGGGGATAATGGCGAATATTAACCAGAGCCTTGATGAAGACACGGTTACGATTCTCGCGGACGACCTCGGGCTCTCTGTGGTTATCGCGGGAGTCGAGGAAGAATCCGTAGAAGAGGGAATCGAAAACTTCGAGGATAAGGAAGAAGACCTCGTTCCGCGTGCGCCGTTCGTCACGGTAATGGGACACGTAGACCACGGTAAGACATCGCTCCTCGACGCGATAAGAAAGACAAACGTGGTATCCGGCGAGGCCGGCGGTATCACTCAGCACATAGGTGCGTCCGAGGTTTCCATAAACGGACAAAAAATTGTCTTCCTCGACACACCGGGACACGAGGCGTTCACGGCAATGCGCGCGCGCGGAGCGCATGTTACGGATATCGCTATTCTCGTAGTAGCGGCGGACGACGGCGTAATGCCTCAGACGGTTGAGTCGATTTCTCACGCCAAGGCGGCAGGAGTGCCTATCATAGTTGCGATAAACAAGATGGACAAGCCTGCGGCTAACCCTGACAGGGTTAAGCAGGAGCTCACAGAGCACGGTATAGTAGTAGAGGAATGGGGCGGCGAGACTATCGCAGTACCTGTATCCGCTAAAGCCGGCGAGGGAATCAAAGAACTCCTCGAGATGGTGCTTCTTCAAGCTGAGGTTCTCGAACTTAAAGCCAATCCTAACCGTATGGCTAAGGGCTCGGTGGTTGAGGCGAGACTCGATAAGACGAAAGGTCCTGTTGCTACGCTCCTTGTTGATAACGGAACGCTTCGCTCGGGAGAATCCGTCGTGGTGGGCAACTGCTACGGAAGAATCAGGCTTATGACTGACTCCAGAGGCAAAAAAATCTCGAAAGCAGGCCCTGCAACCGCGGTTGAAATCCTCGGACTTGACAACGTTCCCGAGGCCGGAGACGAGTTCAATGCGGTTAAGGACGATAAGATTGCCAGAGAAATCGCAGAGGGAAGAAAGATTAAGCTGAGAGAAGAAATCTTGGCAAGAAATGCTTCATCAACTCTTGAACAGCTCTTCAGCCAGATTCAGGAGGGAGAAGTGAAGGATCTCAACCTGATTATCAAGGGAGACGTTGCAGGCTCTATCGAAGCCATCGTTTCATCTCTTGAGAAGCTGAATAATGAGAACGTAAGGGTTAAGGTAGTTCATACGGGAGTCGGCACTATAAACGAGTCTGACGTAATGCTTGCCTCAACCACAGGGTCTATACTTATCGGATTCAATGTAAGACCTGCAACCGCCGTTACGGCTTATGCAGAGCAGGAGAAAGTTCAAATCAGGCTTTACAGAGTCATCTATGATATAATAAATGAAATTGAAGACGCTATGAAGGGTATGCTTGACCCCGAGTTCAAGGAAGAGGTTCTCGGCAAAGTACAGGTTCGTACCACCTTCAAGGTTCCCGGCGTCGGAACGATTGCAGGCTCATACGTGACAGAGGGTAAGGTTATGAGAAACGCAGACGTAAGACTCGTGCGCGACGGCATCGTGATACACGAAGGCAAGATAAGCTCACTCAAGAGATTCAAGGACGACGCCAAGGAGGTCAACCAGGGATACGAATGCGGTATCGGCATTGAAAACTATAACGACCTCAAGGAGGGAGACATCATCGAATGCTTCCATATGGTTGAGGTTGAGAGAAAATAACCGAAACGTGCTTTGTCGTGCGGCGGGTTTTCCCGCCGCTAAGCTGTCTGCACAGACCATATAGCAAAAAATGAAAGGAGTAACATGGGAAAAAACCATAGAGCCGACAGGCTCGCCGGAGAAATTCAAAAGAAAATCGGCGAGCTTCTGATAAACGGCGTTAAAGACCCGAGAATCACGGATAACTTCGTGAATGTAACCGGAGTTGACGTGACCGGAGACGGCTCATACGCCACAATATATCTTTCATGCCTCAGTTTTTCAAAAGATGAAGAATTCGCCAAACAGCAGAAAGAGGCTGTGCTCGAAGGTGTAAACTCGGCTAAGGGAATGTTCAGAACCGAGATAGCCAAGGCGATAAAAATGCGCCGCGCGCCGGAGCTGATCTTCAAGATAGATGAGGCTGAAGAATACGGCGAAAAAATTGATAAAATTCTTTCCACAATACCGTTTGATGAATATCATGCGGTCGACCCTAATGATGAAGAGGAACAAATATGATAGATTGCAAGCTTTCGGTAATGGCGGACAAGCTTATTTCGGCTGAAAATATTTTGCTTTTCCCGCATATCGGTATAGACGGAGACTGCGCGGGCTGTGTCTCCGCTCTTGCCGTGTTTTTGCGTAAAATCGGAAAGAATGTTTTCGCGCTCTACAAGGAGGAACTCCCTGAAAATCTCAAGTTTTTGGACAGAGCCAGAGCCGCAGCCGGCGGTTTAGCGGAGGAATCCAATGCCGACGCCGTTTCAGGCTTAGGTGCGGGGGAGGTTTTTTTGCATAATATTTTTGCGGCGAATGAGGATATTATCTCTGATGAGGAGCTTGATATAGCGATGTGCGTGGACAACGGCGGCTTTGACAGATTCCCCGACTATGCGGATAAGTTCAAAAAGGCCAAGCTGAGTCTCTGCCTTGATCATCACGGAACTTCAATTATCAGGAGCGAAGACGGAAGCGCGAGGGGAATTGCGGATTTATCACATATTGACCCTGCCGCGGCAGCCTGCGGTACGCTTACTTTCGAGCTGATCTCCGAAATTAACAGCCAGTGGGTTGCCCGCGGGAACGTGTCTGCTTTGCCGGATAAGGCAATAGGAGAAGCGATTTTCACGGCGATTACGACAGACACTGGAAATTTCCAATACAGCAATACCGACAAAAAATGTCACGAGATAATGGCGGAGCTCTATGACTGGGATATCGACTTCTCCGAGATTTCGGTGATTCTCTATGAAAATGAGAGACTCGAGGCTGTGGAGATACGAAGCAAGGCGATTTCGAGAATGAAGACTCTTGCAGACGGAAAAGGAGTAATCAGCTATCTGACTAAGGAAGAGCTTGACGGTTTGGGGATAATGCCGGGAGAGACGGATTCAATAATTAACTCTCTCAGGGTTATAAGCGGGGTTGAATTTGCCGCGTTCCTTAAGGAAAAAGAAGCGGGCGTTATAAGGGTTTCGCTTCGAGCAAAACGCGACGGAAACGTAGCTGCCATCGCGGAGAAATTTAACGGCGGAGGGCATATTAAAGCTGCGGGCTGTACGATACATGCTCCTGTCGAAGAAGCCGTCAGTATGATTTCTGAGGCTGTAGAGCTTGCGGCGAGCGAGCTTTCGGCAACATAATGTCTAAGGATAAACTTTTCCGATTATGGAAACCTCCGGTTGTTTAAAAATCCGCCTGCTAAACATTGGCAAGGCTTATATAAAAGAGCATTTCTTGCGGAATGTTGTTTTAGGTTAAGTTGAGCATATGCGGGATAAGCGGAAAAGGGAATAAAGGCTGACTTAAAAAGGATACTAACCCTGTTTGGAAATTGACACGGGAATTGGCAAGCAGGACGAATTTCTTGATAATAAGGTGGTAGTGTGGGTAAGAATCTAAAGGACGGGATAATAAACGTATATAAGCCGGCAGGAATGACCTCGAACGATGTAATTTATAAGATGAGATCTATTCTCGGCATTAAAAAAATCGGGCATACCGGCACGCTTGATCCTATGGCAACCGGTGTGCTGCCGATTTGTATCAATCGCTCTACAAGGGTAGCGGAATATCTCGACGTCGATTTCAAAACTTATAAGGCTACGATGAGGCTGGGAGTAATCACGTCAACCCTCGATATGACGGGTGAGGTGGAGGAACTGAGGGATACCTCACAGGTAAGTGCGGCTGATATAATCGCGGCTCTGGAGTCACAGGTTGGACTAATCGAGCAGCTGCCGCCGCTTATTTCAGCGATAAGGATAAACGGCAGGAGGCTTTATGAGTTCATACACGCAGGCGAGAAAATACCTCCTGAGGTTGCCGAAAAGATAGTACCTCGAAAGGTTCTGATAAAGAGTCTCACGATAGACGGAATCAAAATGGGAGACGGTATGCTCTGCCACGAAAATGCTCTATCGTCAAAACCCCTTGTGAGTTTCACGGTTACCTGCTCGAAGGGAACATACATCAGGTCAATAGCAAGGGACGCGGGCGAGATACTCGGCTGCGGCGCTTCGCTTGAAACCCTCGAAAGAACGGCTTCGGGAGTTTTTACTAAAGAGAATGCAGTGTCGCTCGACGAGCTGCTCGAGATTGCCGTACATGAGGGTCTCATAGAGCTTATGAATGACGCTGCAAAAAATAATTTTGATGTGAGCGTACAATTATACGGCAACAATACAGAAGAAAATTTAACTGCTCAGACTAATGGAATTGCCGATTTTGAAGTCGATAGTAAAACCGATAGCAAAGATGAAAAAGGCACGGGAGGGTCATACGAAAATGAATTCGAGTTGAGTGCTGAAGATAGGCCCGGCACTGAAAATACTCGCCCTAAAATGCCTGCCGAATATATGATAAAAAGGCTTAAGCGCTTCGATGAAGATATACCTGAGGTGTTTAGAAAGTTCGTTTTCGGTACCGATTATCCGCTGACTCATTTCGGAAAGGCTATAGTGAGCCCCGAACTTGCAAGGAAGTTCATAGACGGTTGGCATCTCGGGTATAACGAGATTCAGATAGTGGAGAGTCCTGAGTTTTCAAGTTTCTTGAGGGAGCCGGAGACAACCGGCGATACAAAAAAAATATGCGGTGCGAGCCGGGCACATAAGACTTTTGACGGCAAAGAAAGCATTAAAAACGAAAAAATATACGGCGCTGACGGAGAAAACGTAAGGCAGGTAAATATTGAGAAGCGAGCAGACAGCTATATGGCTGTTCCTGAAAATACAGGTTCCTACCCGGGGATAGGAATTCGTCCGGAATATGCCGGTATGTACAAAATCTACTCAAAAGACGGCACGTTCATAGGCATAGCCAAACACAGCGACAAGTATAAAAAACTCGTATGCGACAAGATATTCTGTCGCATATAGCATAAAAAATACAATGTGAAGCAGAGAGGATAACTTTTCGAGTATTTTTGTATATATAACCGAGATAAATTCGGAGGTAATATCTTTAATAATATATTATGTTAGGAGAAAATCATATTAAATGATAACTTTTAAGACTTTAGAAGAAATCGAAAATGTATCGCCGACAGCGACCGCACTCGGCAATTTTGACGGAGTGCATCTCGGACACCGAGAACTGATAAAGAAAACGGTTCAGACGGCGAGGACGAAGACCTCACAGGGAATCCCGCTTAAATCGGCAGTATTCACATTTTCCAATCACCCGAGAAACCTGATACCCGGAGCGAAACCCATAAAGAATATTATATACAGCTCCGAAAAAGCGGAGCTCATCGAAAGCCTTGGCGTGGACTATTTGTTCGATATCGAGTTCACTGAGGAGATAATGAAGCTTTCGCCCGAAGATTATGTGAAAAAGCTTATAGTTGAGAAGTTTAATGTCGCGGAGGTTTTTTGCGGGTTTAACTACAGATACGGCTACAGGGCTGAGGGAAACAGCGAGCTTCTTACGAGCCTCGGAGCGAAATACGGTTTTCGGGTGAATCGAATTGAGCCGGTGACGGTTGACGGCGAGGTGGTTTCGTCCACTCTGATTCGCGAGCTTATCAAGTCGGGCGATATCGATGAATGTGATAAGTTTCTCGGCAGGAACTATGAGATAGGCGGAGAGGTGGTTGTCGGTAATCGTCTCGGCAAATCGCTCGGATTCCCGACATCGAATATAATGATTGACGATGATATGGTAACGCCGCCTAACGGCGTATATGTCACCTATCTCGTCTATAACGGAGCGCGCTATCCGTCCATAACGAACGTGGGAGTCAGACCGACCGTAGGCGAGTTCAAAAAAAATATGGAAACCCATATCTTCAACTTCGACAGAGAACTTTACGGCAAGTATATAAAAATTGAATTTCTCGAAATGATGAGACCGGAGGTGAAATTCTCCTCTCTTGAGGAGCTGAAAGCCGAAATCGTAAGAAACTGCATCGACGCAAAAAAATATCACGGTATAGAGTGAGCGGCGGGAGGAAGAAACGAAGCACGGTTAGAATTGCAGGCGAAGCCTGAATCTCGGTGTGAACCGTCCTGAACCGACGGGAGCGCAAATTCGCAAAGCATCGACGGGAGCGCATCAGCCTGCAATTAAGCGCTTGACAACCCCCGTGCTCCGTGCTATTATAAATCGTTAAAACTATTACCTTTTGCTTAGTTTTGCGACGCTCCGGCGCGGTACTCGGCA
>JBHAFL010000038.1:0-6506 GCA_041856085.1 Anaerovoracaceae bacterium
CCTACGGCGACTACCATATCCCCTACGTTGACATTTGACATATCGCCGAGAGAAGCGGCTTTTAGCCCGTCGGCGTCAATCTTGATAACCGCTAAATCGGTAGCGGCGTCGGCAGCTACGAGATTCGCGTCATACTCGGTGCCGTCATATAGGGTGACCTTTATTGCGGAAGCGCCGCTGATTACGTGACTGTTAGTTATAATATAACCGTCCTCGGAGTAGATGACGCCCGAGCCGGCTCCCTTGGTTACATACTGACCTATCCATATATCCGTAGCGAGAGCTTCGGTGGATATTGAAACCACGGAATTTTCGTTTTTTGCGATTATTTCCTGAATTGACAGTACGCTGCCGGTAGAAGTGCTGAGATTGTAGTTGGTTGTCTTGATAGACCTGTCGACAGTTGTGCCGCCGAAAGTCGATATGGCAAGCGCATAAGTACCTGCGCCGATGGCTGCGGAGAACACTATGCATATTATGAGAGCGACAACCAGCATTTTAGTCGTGACGTATTTCGGCTCTCTGAACTCGTGCTTAGCGTCGACGGAATCTGTTTCTTCTGCCCGCTTCATAAAACTATCCGAGCAACAGGAATATTCATCATTAGTATAAAACTTTTCCCAATCGTCCATTTTTATGGCCTCCTTTTATGCATTAGCCCTTTCGGCTTGTTACGAACAAATTATAGCCGTATTTTGTGATATTTATGTGTAAAAAGGGTGTGAAATATGATAAAATGAGATGGTGAAAAGAGGATTGTTATGAAAACCGTAACAAATTAAGCTTGTTTTTGAAAGAAGGTACAGATGTATGATAAAAAAAAGAATAGCAATAATCTTCGGCGGGAGGTCATCGGAGCACGAGGTCTCGCTTATGTCTGCCGCTTCGGTAATACGCGCTGTAGATAAAACTAAATATGAGCTTGTGTACATCGGTATAACCAAGCGCGGTGAATGGAAGATATTAAAGGAGCCCGGCGGCGTACCCGAGATGCTCGAGGACGGCACGTGGCTGAGGTATGCTAAGGACTTCAATATGAGCGAGCTTAAGGAAGTGGCGGATTTCACGCTGCCCATAGTGCACGGGCCTTACTGCGAGGACGGCAAGCTGCAGGGATTTTTTGAAACCCTCGATATTCCATACGGCGGCTGCGGCGTGCTCGCTTCCGCGATAGCTATGGATAAGCTCGCCGCTAAGGATATCTTCTTTAGAGCGGGGCTTCCGATGTGCCGGCATAAGGCGGTATTCGGATATAAGTATGAAGAGGACAGAGAAAAAATAGAAGCGGAGATTGCGGAGACTATCGGCTATCCATGCTTCGTTAAACCCGCTAATATGGGTTCGTCCGTCGGGGTCGCTAAGGCGCGCGGCAGGGAAGAGTTTTTTGCAGCCTGCGAAGAGGCTCTTAAGTACGACAAGAGGCTTGTCGTGGAGGAGGCTGTGAATGCCCGCGAGGTCGAGACGGCAATCCTCGGTAATGAGAGACCTGAGGCGTCGGCGGTCGGAGAAATTCTTCCTGCCGCGGAGTTTTATACCTATAACGACAAATATATAGACGGGGCGTCGAAGCTTGTGATACCTGCGGAGCTTCCGCCGGAGATCTGCGAGAACATAAAAAAAATAGCGACGGACGCATATAAGGCGATTGACGGAGAGGGCTTCGCGAGAGTGGATTTTTTTATCGAGAAAGAAACAGGTAAGATATATATTAACGAAATAAACACTATACCGGGCTTCACTAAAATCAGTATGTTCCCGAGGCTTTGGGAAGCGACGGGGCTGAGCTATGCGGAGACAATCGAAAGGATAATAGAACTTGGCTATGAAAGATATTACAATAAGAATAACGGGCAAGCAGTGCTTTGACGGCAAGGAAGAAGACCATATGGAATTCATAACCGACGGTAAGCTCTACGAGAGAGGGGGCTATACCTATGTTACCTATGACGAGAGCGAGGTTTCCGGACTCGAGGGCTGTAAGACTACCCTCAGAATGAAAGGCGAAACGGTTAAGATGAAGAGGACGGACGACGAGGGATACGGTACGGAGCTTTATTTTGAGCCGGGCAAGCGCTTCTCGTCCACATACGAAACCCCGTTCGGTATGATGGGGCTTGAAGTTCTCACGAGGAGCGTCATAAACAGCTTGGATACCAAGCTCGTCAAAGGGAGAATAGACATAGAGTACGACGTATCGCTCGGCGGTATAGCAGAGGGCAAAAATAAACTCACCATAGACTTTATGTGATAAACTTTTTCACAAAAAATCAAATCTCTGCCGCTGCGCGGCGGAGGCTGTCATTGCGCGAAGAGAAAGAGGTAATAAAAAAAATGCAAAAAATCGGCTTTGATTCTGAAAAATACATTGAAGAGCAGTCAAAATACATCATCGACAGGATAAACGATAAGAACAGCGAGAGACTTTATCTGGAGTTCGGGGGCAAGCTGGTGCACGATATGCACGCTATGAGAGTTCTGCCGGGCTTTGATGAAAACGCTAAGATTAAGCTCTTGGAGAAACTCAAGGAACAGGCGGAGATTATTATTTGCATATATTCGGGAGATATAATCAACTCAAAGACAAGGCAGGACTTCGGTATAACCTATGATCTTGAGGTGCTCAGGCTGATTGACATCTACAGAAAATACGACCTTAAGATTAACTCCGTCGTGGTCACCAGATATGAAAGCTCTCCCGCGGTGGAGCAGTTCATAAACAAGCTCGAGAGACGAGATATTAAAACCTATAAGCATTTTTATACGAAAGGCTATCCTACGGACGTGGATATGATTGTTTCCGAGGAGGGATACGGGGCGAACCCGTATATCGAGGTAAGCAAGCCGCTCGTAGTAGTTACGGGGCCGGGCGGAGGCTCAGGCAAGCTCGCGACCTGCCTTTCGCAGCTATATCACGAGTATAAGAGAGGAAAAAAAGTAAGATATGCGAAGTTCGAAACTTTTCCTGTGTGGAATCTGCCTTTGAAGCACCCCGTAAACATCGCTTACGAGGCTGCGACCGCAGATCTTAAGGACGTCAATATGATAGACAGCTTCCATTTAGAGGCCTATGGCGTGACAGCCGTTAACTATAACCGTGATCTCGAGGTCTTCCCTGTAATCAAGCGAATAATCGATACCATTACGGGAGAGAGCGAATACCAGAGCCCGACGGATATGGGAGTAAACAGAGTTGGCTTCTGCGTAACCGATGACGAGGTTGTCAGAGAGGCGGCTATCCAGGAGATAATCCGCAGATTTTTAATCGCGAAAGTGGACTACAAAAAAGGCAAAATTGACGAGATGGCTCTTCAACGCTCGGAGCTCTTTATGAAAGACGTAGGAGCCTCCGAAGAGGACAGGCGCGTTGTCGTGCCGGCGAGAGAATATGCCGAAAAGAAGAGAAACTGCGACAAGAAGTACCTTAACGTGGTAATAATGGCGCTTGAACTTCCTGACGGGACGATTGTAACGGGCAGGTCGTCACGCCGAATGGTGGCGGCGGGAGCATGCATACTTAATGCCGTGAAAAAGCTGGCGGGGCTTCCCGACCCTATGTATGTTATCTCTCCCGATGTGTTCAGGAATATGCAGGAGCTTAAGGTGAATGTTCTCCACCACGACAGGACATCGCTTAATGTGGACGACATCTTGACGGCACTCTCTATTTCAGCCGATATGAACGAAAACGCACATAAGACGGTAGGAATGCTCGGTATGCTTGACGGCTGCAAGGCCCACTGCACGGCGATACTGTCCGAACATGACGAGCAGACGCTGCGCTCGATGGGCATCGACGTAACCTGCGACCCGGAGTATCTGACAACAAACCTCTATTTCGGGTAAAATCTGAAATTGTAACATATATCAAAAAATATTTATGCGTGATAAGAACCGCCGCGATTTGATTTCGCAGCGGGCTCACAGCTCGCTGATAGCAACTGCCATGGTCTGCGAAGTTCATTTCATCGCCGCGGCGTTTAGCACTAAGATAAACAGTTCGCTTAATAAGACCTGACTTTTGGAGTCAGGTCAAAAAAATGGCGTTAGGGCGCTAATGCTCAAATTCGGGACTCCGAAAGTCAAAGATTCTGTAATCGTTACAGGGTCTTTTTTTGTGTGTGACGGATATGTCATCAGCCTGTGGCGAAGCCCGCGTGGCGCGCAGCTACCGACGAACGCAATAGTAATTCATGGGGTTTACATGTTAGAGGTGCAGGCGAGAAGAAAGAAAATTAATCGTAAATTAATTTTTTGTTTCAAAAAGTAGACTTTTTGAAACAGTCAAAATCAAAGGTAAATTTCAAACAAACTATATATATAATCCCTAAAAAATAAAAGAGCGCTAATGAGATTACGAAGCGGCTGCAAAGGTCTATTTACAACGGATATACAGTTTCCAACTGCAATTCCGATTGATATATAGCCTTTAACGAATATCATAATAACATTTTTGTTCCAAAAAGTCTGCATTTTGAAACTGACAGACTGATATAAAAGCTGCTGCAAATAAAACAAAACCATATCAGCGAGGGAACCTATCGTGCTAAACGATTCCATTTTACCCTTTGCGGAAAGACGGGTTAAACAGCATGAAAAAGAAGTCCCTACTTATGTCGCTAATCCCCGATGAGCAGGAAAATGACACGTTTAAGAGATATAACCGTGCGGAGCTTTTGGAAGTAATCCTGCTGCAGGCAAGAGAGATAGAGTCGCTTAAAAAACGGACGCTTGAGCTTGAAACTGAGCTTAGAGAGCGCAGCCTTGCGGTAAAAGAAGCGGGAAACATTGCCGAGGCGGCGCTGAAGCTTAACCATATATTCGAGAATGCGGAGCTCGCAGTCGCACAATACAAAGAAAACATAGAGAGAATAAGCAAAGAGCGAATAAGTATTTCTAAGAAGCTGACAGAAGAGGCGGAAAGAGAGGCTCTTAAGATTATGCAGACTGCGAGAGAGGAAGCGTCCTTAATACTTCAGCAGGCAAAGGAGAAGAGCGAGCTCAGTAAAGCTGAGGCGGACAGATATTGGCAGGAACTCTCATCACGTCTTACGGCGCTATATAATGAGCACAAGGGGCTGAGAGAGCTTGTCGGTCGTCTTGACGACAAGTAAAAAAAGAAATGAAAGAAAAGAAAAAAGAAATAGTGCTTCCCCGAGCTTCAGCTGTAGAAGAGGAGCTGAAAAGAGAAAGGTACAAGCATCGTTACAAAAGCACCCTGAGGAGTACGGTATTTTCACTCGTGGTGGTAGCAGCGTCGGCGGTTCTCGTAGCTACAATATGGCTTCCGGTGCTGAGAATATACGGAAGCTCTATGAGTCCCACGCTGTCAGAGGGAGAAATCGTGGTAACATGGAAAGGAAGCAGGTTTGAAACGGGAGATATAGTTGGTCTTTATGTAGGAAACAAGCTGCTTGTAAAGAGGGTGATAGCAGGCCCCGGAGAGTGGATAGATATAGAAGAGGACGGCAGAGTTTTTGTTAACGGGGAAGAACTGAGAGAGCCGTATTTGAGAGAGAAAGCATATGGAGAGGTAACCATAGAGCTTCCGTATCAGGTACCGGAGGAGCGATATTTTGTGATGGGAGATCACCGTGCGACCTCGGCGGACAGCAGAAACGCATCGGTAGGCTGCATAGCGGAGGAACAGATAGTGGGAAGAATCGTTTTTCGCGTATGGCCGCTTAAGAGAATCGGCAGGATAGAAAAGGGATGAGAGGCGTACCTCAGGGAGGATAAAATATGGAGAGGTCTTTAGAGCAGCAGACTCGAGAGATAGCAAAAAAGAGAGTAAGAAAAAGCCGTTGGCGTCGTATAGTATCGGCGCTGTCGGTAGTTGTGGTGTTCGTAACGACCTATGCTCTGATTTTGCCTGCGATAACGATGGAGAATGCGACAGTCTGCGGTATTAAGGAGCACAGTCATACGGACGGGTGCTATGAAGAGCGGGAATATTTATCCTGCGGCATAGAGGAGACGGACGGGCATACGCACGACGAGAACTGCTACGACGGATACGGAAACCTCGTATGCGTAAAGGAAGAGAGAGAGGGTCATAAGCACGGCGAAGCCTGCTACTCAAAAGAGAGACTGCTTATCTGCACCCTTGAGGAGCACATTCATTCCGAGAGCTGCTATCCTGAAGAGGAAGCGGAAGAGGAGGATAAAGAAACACGGGATGAAGCCGTGGCAGGCGAAGAAGCTGAGGATGAAATCTTACCGTGCGAAGAGGTGAAGCTTAAGTCGAGAACGGAGGACGATATAACGGTTACCCTTACGGCGCCCTTAGACGCATTCGATGCGGCTGAAGGCGAGCTTGCCTTAGAGGTGGAGAGAGTAAAAAGCCGTGAAGCGAAAGAACTGATAGAATCCGAGGTAAAAGGAAGCCGTGACGGGAAGACAAGAAGAGAGACGTTGCTGTTTGATATAAAGGTTATGAGCGGAGGCTGTGAAGTGCAGCCGCAAAGACCGGTAACCGTTACATTCGAGGGTATAGAAACCCCGAGAGA
>JBHAFL010000039.1:0-2555 GCA_041856085.1 Anaerovoracaceae bacterium
CTGAGCACCTGCATTGAGGTCTTGTTTATCTTGCCTCTCTGCATAGCCTCTTCTATCGTGCTGAACGGTTTTTCCTTGTAGGCGTCGTATAGCTGCTGCGCCGCATTGCTGCCCACTCCCGAAACAGCCAAAAACGGGAGCATTATTTTGCCGTCCACAACGGTGAATCTCTTCGCCTCCGAATGCTCCAGCGACGGAGGTGCGAACTCTATATCTCTCGCATACATTTCATAGCCCACCTCAAGCAAGGTGAGCTGACCCTTTTCTTTAGCTGTCAACCCGCCGCCCTTTCGGTTGAAATCATCGATTTTTTCGAGTATGGCGCTTTTGCCGCCGAGCATTGTCACGGCGTCGAAGTCGTCCGCCTTGCTCGTAAAATATGTGGCATAAAATGCCTCGGGATAATAGACCTTATACCACGCGATTCTGAAGCTCATCATCGTATAGGCGACGGCGTGAGCCCGAGGAAACATATATTTTATCTTGTTGCAGGAATCAATATACCATTGAGGCACATTGTGTTCTTTCATCGTCTTAACCTGCTCCTCTGTGAGATCGTGCTTTCCCTTTCTTACAATCTCCATAATCTTAAACGCCTGACTTTGGTCAACTCCCTTTAGAATCAGGTAGTTCATAATGTCGTCTCTCGTAGAGATTACTTCCCGCATCGTGGCTTGCTTGCTTCTTATGTAATCCTGAGCGTTGTTAAGCCACACGTTTTCACCGTGAGAAAAGCCGGATATCCGGACTAAATCCGCAAATTTATCGGGCTGCGTGTCAACAAGCATCTGTCTTGTGAAACTCGTGCCGAACTCCGGTATGCCGTAAGAGCCGTGGGTGAACCTGTAATCCTTATCCTTGATATTCAGCGCGCCGCGTCCGTTAAAAATACTGAGCACCGTTTTATCCGAGAGGTCGATCTTGATAGGGTCTACTCCGGTAAGGTCCTGTAGCTGTCTTATCATTGACGGCACGTCGTGTCCGAGTATGTCGAGCTTCAGCAGATTCTCATCGATCTTATGATAGTCAAAATGCGTCGTCACGACTCCGCTATTAGAATCGTTGGCGGGATGTTGAATAGGGCAGAACTCGAATATTTCGTGATCGTCGGGGCAGATTACGATACCTCCGGGGTGCTGACCCGTCGTTCTCTTCACTCCCAGGCACTGAGTCGTAAGCCTCTCTGCCTCGTATTTGTTAAGCGAAAGTCCCTTAGCCTCATAAAATTTTCGCACGAAGTCCTCGGCTGTTTTTTCGGCTATGGTTCCGACCGTTCCCGCCTTGAAGACATTTTTTTCACCGAAGATTTCCGCCACATACCTGTGTGCCGTAGCCTGATATTCTCCCGCAAAATTAAGGTCTATATCCGGCTCCTTATCTCCGTTGAAGCCTAAGAAAGTGGCGAACGGTATAGTATATCCGTCCCTGTCCATCGGAGCGCCGCACTCAGGGCAGTCCATAGGCGGCATATCCACGCCGCAATCATATTTTTCGATATTGCCCCATTCGAAATAATAGCAATTAGGGCATATATAATGCGGGTTAAGCGGATTTACCTCGGTAATTCCCGCCATCGTCGCCGCAAATGATGAGCCTACCGAGCCTCTCGAGCCTACGAGATAGCCGTCATCATTGGATTTTTTTACGAGCATCTGCGCGCTTACATACATTACGGCATAGCCGTTATCTATTACGGAATTGAGCTCCTTTTCGAGCCTCTCCACCACTTCCTCACGCGGATTCGGACCGTATTTTTGGTGCAGCCTGTCCATGCATATCGTCCTGAGTTTTTCTTTATCTCCCTCTATCTTAGGCGGATATTTCCCCTTAGGAACGGGCAGTATATCGGGAGAAACCATATTAGCTATAAGGTTGGAATTATCTATGACGACTTCCTTAGCTCTCTCTCCCAGATATGAGAACTCCTCCATCATTTCTCCCGTCGTTCTCATATACAGTCCTTCGCCGCTCTCGGCGTCCTCGAAACCCATACTTGCCATAAGTATATTCCTATAGAGCGCGGCGTCGGGTTTGCCGTAATGCGCGTCACAGGTGGCAATGCAGGGCTTGCCGAGTTTATCTGCAAGAGATAATACTTTTTTGTTTATCTCCCTTATATCATCGAAGCTCTCTACCCTCTTGCCCTCGAACAGATACTCACCCTCAAGCATAAACTTGTTGTTTATCACGGGCTGTATCTCAAGATAGTCGTATCTCGAAGCAAGCTTGAGGAGCTCGTCCTCCGAAAGAGCCTCAGTCCTCTTAATCGTACCCGTTCGTTTTTCTTTATATACATGAGTCACAAGCGAAGAATATACCTCGCCGAAGCAGCAAGCTGAGCCTACAATCAGTCCCTCCCTATGAGCTTCCAAAACAGACCATGGAATTCTCGGCTTGCGGTAGAAATAATTAAGGTGCGAATAGGACACCAGCTTATATAGGTTCTTAAGTCCATCCTGTGTTTTGGCAAGGATTATTATATGGTTTACCGGCTTCTTCCTGTAGTCGATCACGCCGTTTTCATCGATGCAATCGCTATCATCAAACACATAGCC
>JBHAFL010000040.1:0-9981 GCA_041856085.1 Anaerovoracaceae bacterium
CCACGACGGCGTCAATCCAGCCGTTTTTCATCACGGTCGACGCCATATTATCGCATATCAGCGTCACGTCTATATCGTTTTTGTCAAGCTCCCACGCAGTCAGTCTCGCCCCTTGAAGCAGAGGTCTCGTCTCGTCTGCGAAGACCTTAAAGCTGTAGCCTCTCTCCTTGCCGAGATGAATCGGAGCAAGGCAGGTTCCGTATTTTGAGGTGGCTATCGTGCCCGCGTTGCAGTGCGTAAGGATACCCATGCCGTCCTTTAGAAGCTCAAGCCCGTACTCTCCCATCTTAAGGCAGGCGGCCTCGTCTTCCTCGTGTATAGCCATCGCTTCCTCCAATATCATTCTCTTCATTGAGAATATCGTCGGGATTTCGGCGGTCTTTTTAACCTTAGCGAGTTCGGAAGCGGGGGGAAAGACCGCAGTTGACTCGGTCTCTTTTCCGCCTGCCCCCGTCACCTTAACAGGCTTAACATACTCGAGTAAATCCTCGCTGACGGCTCTCCTCGCCTTTTCGACAATCCTGTTAAGCGCCCAGCTCAGGTTTACGGCGGTAGGTCTCGACGAGTTTAGGAATCTCGCCGTTTCTTCTATGTACTCTAAAAACTCGGCGACGTTTTCTCTTCTCCTGCACTGCCCCTCAGGAAGCGAGATTCCGCCGCAAAAAGGCGTATTGCCGCTGTGTACCGTGAAGCCGGGTTCGGCGGTTTCTTTTTCATTGCCGACGCGTTTTGAGCTCGGGCAAAAATTCTTCACCGAAACATATAAGCCATAGGCTGCGCATACTCCTATTGCGGGCGCGCCGCGGACTTTGAGTTTTTTTATCGCGTCCCATACGGCTTCGGCTGTGCCGAGTTCTATCTCCTTTTCCTCATTCGGAAGAAGCGTCTGTTCGAGTATGAACAACCTGTCATCTATGAATTTAATAGGTACGGTTTCAAGCATTTTTCTCTCCTTGTTCGCTGCTGCGCATTAGATTGAGTATCGAGTATTTTATAATTTGAATATATTAAAAAACATATTTCCACCGTTCGGCGATTTTTTTTGTAAATTATTTCACACAGCGTTTTTATCCTCTGATTATGCGATAATTCTCCAATACCGAGTTCACCCTTTCGCAAACCTTCAAATCGTTATTTTTCTCATCGCTTACCCTTATATTGAATCCGAGATTATCATAAAAAGAATGCATGACCGCCTCAGCTTTTTCAAACGATAAATTATCATCGGGAAAACGAGGTTTTTCGCTAAATACGGCGATGTTGAGAAGATTACCGCATTCCCATACCAAATCGGTATGGACTATCTCTGTCAACAGGCGCTTATCATTCGGGCTTATCTCGATAAAATAATCTCCCTCACTGTTTTGAAAAACGTGATAGAGGCTTCCTATGTCTTTATCTATTTGTTCCAGGCTTATCGTTTCGGTTATAAGCTTGCCTAAATGAATTATGAGAAAACAATCTTTGCTTATATTAAGAATGACGTCCCTTTGTATGGTAATCCATAAAATATTTTCATCAAACGTCCTGATATGCGACGGAAGCACATATAAATTATAATCTGAATCTCCTTTATCTTTTTCAAAAATTATACCTTCAAAAAAATCTGCCTTATTCTTTAAGCGGTTGTTTAGCAACTGTTTCTCACCCCTCTTTTTCTTCGTGTTGATTACAAGCCCTTTCTATAACATCTATAACAAAAGATATATTGCCTTTTTGATTTCGTCAAGCATTTTATTCGGATCAGCTTTCTTTATGTTCACAACGATCTCAATTGTTTCGCTTAATCATCAGCTTCTCTATCAGGTTGCAGTAAAGCTGAGGCAACACGCGAAAATTGTAATCTCTATGCAGCCTTTCGGTGTGCTTATGGATATCCTTACCCCATGCGCCCATGATGATTCCCGGTATGTGAAGCGTTTTCAGTTCCTCATCGGGGAAGTCGTATATGCTGCCGAATCCTGTTAGGTTATCGAACAGTTCTCCTAATTCCCTTTCGTTCGAAAAACCCGTATAGCAAAGGTCGGAAATGCCGGCGAACCATTCTTTGCGTTTAAGGCTTATACCGAATTCTTCCGCGGCATATTTCATAGTGTCCTCGGAAGCCATGAGAAGCCGCTCGTCTTCTCTGAATGTCTCATCTATATGCTTATCAGGATAGAACGGCGGTATGAATCCCACGACGACCATCGGTCTCTTCTCGGGAAGCATCTCGATTGCACGCCTCACCGTCATGGCTGCGGCATCCTGAATCTCGAAGCCTTCTTCCATAAGTTTTTTTGAATAGCCTGCGAGCGCAGATTCGGGTTCTTCGATGTCGAATTTGTCCCCGTCCGCAGCCTTATTCTTTTCATAATCTGATCTAAGTTCATCAATCAGCTCCTTGTATGTCATGACCTCGGTCGTGTAATGTTTGCACTCCGGCTTTTCTCCATATATTTCTTCGTAACGCTTTGCCCTTGTTTCCAAGAGTTCAATCGCCTCGTCCATAGCTTCTCCGGCTATTCTTCTTAATTTTTCCATCAGACTTGTCGGATCTAAATCCATGGTATTTTTCGAGTAATATGCAAACGAGTATAGAGGCGTGGTAACCGAATAGCTCTCTTTCATGTCTTTCATTTTAAGACACACAGGCGGCGGGGTAATCTCTCCGCAGCTCTCATCACAAAGTTCGGGATTCATATGAAGCTTAAGGTGAATGCCCGCAGTAATAAGTCCCGGGTCGAAGCCGAGAAACGGCTCGCCTGCGTGCGACGGGTCGCCTACCGACATAAACACAGGCATAACCTTGCCGCATGAGCCGAAATGAATGTACTTATTCGGGTCTCCCTCCGGGTCCTCGGTAAAGAACGGCTCGGTGAGAAGATATGCCGTGTACCTGAGCCCCTTTTCTTCGGCAAGTCTGTTCAGGAAAGGAATCGAAGCAAGCATACCCTCGGAATTAGTCTCCTCGGCGGCAACCGCTAAAAACAGCAGGTTCCCTTTAAGCTCAGGCGCGTCCCCGTCCTCCGAATAATGCCTTATGAGCTCCATGCAGAGGCTGAGCCCGTATTTCATGTCAGCCGTCCCCCTGCCGAATATCCATTCCCCCGACTCATAGTCTTTTTTGGAATATTCATCGAGAGAAAGCTCGGCTACTCTCTCGGTTATGGCTTCAATATCAAAGGCTATGTCTCTGAGCTTGCCGTATTCCTCCGTTCCGACCACATCATAGTGACCCGTGAGGATAACCGTGTCCGTCATACCCTGCCCGAGCTCCACAAGTCCCGCTATCGAATATCTGCCGAGAGGGTCTCCCTCGACCTTAATCTTATACAGGTTCTGCGGATTCTGTATGAAATATTTCATCTCTGAAAGCATAGAGCAAATTTTATCCGCCGTAAGCTTCTCCGACGCCGAGCCCGAGATTCCGGGAACCGCACAGAGGGTTTTGAGGTTTTCATATATATTATCGGGGTTCATCATAGGTTTATCTCTCCCTCTGCTAAAATTGCGCCGCTGCCGCCCACTCTTATTTTTACCGTTTCACATATTTCGCTCTCGCCGCAAGTCTCTAAAACAGACTCGTATTCACCCTTTTCGTCCGCGCGGAGCGAGTCCTTCGTCTCGTAAGCGTCAATTTTTTCGAAGCTCGAAATTATCATCGACGGTCTTCCCATCTTCTCTCCCTGAATGAAAGTGCAGTTGTCCCCGGGCTTCAATAAGCCGTTAAGATAGCCGTAATATGTGAGCGCTCCGCTCGAGGTTCCCGTCGCCGCCTCTTCATTTATGTCATAGAGCGGTGCGAAATTTCTCGTGTGGAAAGTAGCATCGTCACATTCCGCCGTGAATGCGTGCACTCCGGTGACTTCATATCTTTCGGACAGCCCTGATAGAGCGGGAAAATCCGGCGCTATATCGTTTAAGTCGTCAAGGGAAGCCACCGGCATCATTATGTCAGGAAGTCCCGTCGAAATTACCTGAGGTCGCAGACTCAGTCCCGCGGCAAGCTGTTTTTGCCAATCGAGTCCCATTATGCCGTAAAGCTCCTCGATGGCGACAGCTTCCGCAATATCGCCGAGTTTAGCAGGCTTCGCCATATCCATAAGTATTCCCGAGGGCTCGACCGATACATTGAGGTCTCCCGAAAGAGTGCGGAGGAGATAGTCGCCCCCGCCTATAATTCCGCTCCCGCTCAGCGCGGTAAAGGCGGCAATCGTCGCATGACCGCAGAGGTCCACCTCTGCCGCAGGAGTGAAATATCTGATGTTAAACTCCCTTTCACCCTGTCTTTTGACAAAGGCTGTCTCCGAGTACCTCAGCTCAGCCGCCGTCTTCACGCATATTTCATCGGGAGGGAAGTCGCCCCCCTCGGGTAGAATCACCACTCCTGCGGGATTGCCGCCGAAGATTTCTCTCGTGAACGCGTCCACTATATAGAATTTCATTCCGTCCTCTCTTTCTTTCAGCGCCGTAGCGCCTAATGCATTACCCTGTTATCTGACGTTTTGATTAAATTTTTATTCTTCATCGGATACGACAAAGCCATACTGTTATTTTTTGCAGTTTTCGGAAGCGTACTAATATTCTTCTATTCTTCCTGTTTTTTCACAATCTGCCATATTGCATTTCGGTTTTATCTTCCAAAGATCTCCTTAAACGGTCTGTTTTTTTCAGTCCCCTGTTTCATTAGTTTTTCCCTTATTTCATCAGACGCGGAGATTACCGCCTCGCGAAACTCCCTTGCAGACATCCTGCCCGTCCCGTCTCCATATGCGGACATCTGTACCGATTTGTCGGAGCTTACAACCGTGATATCGTATTTTGAGCCGTTATCAAAAGCGTATTCCTCAATATATCTGTCCGCTGTCTGCGCCTCTTTAGTGTAGACCACCGACAAGTTGCCGTATTTCTCTTCGCTGCCGGCGTTGCCCTTTAGCTTATAGCCGTCGAACACGAGGGTCATTCCGGTTTTTTTGTATCCCTGATAATTCATCATAAGCTCTATAAACGCCTCCCTTGCGGCGCCAATGCTCGTCTTGATGAGTTCTCCGAACTCCTCCCACGCGAACATAACATTATAGGCGTCGATAATGAGATAGCTTTCGCCTAAGCCGCGCCGCCTTATAGGGTTAGGCGCGGGGAAGTTGTCTGCCGCGGTCGGTCTCCTCATACTCGCCCGCGACTCCGCCTCTTTCATCGCCTGAATGTCACGCTTACTCTTGCCGTAGGTTCTTTCAAAAATAGCGCCGAGCTCCCCGTCTTCAATACCGTTAACAGCCAAGCCGCGATTCCTGCCTGAATCAAGCGATTCTGCCGCAGACGCCCCTTCATTCATTTCTTTCGGTCTGCTTCCCGCGTATCCCGAATCGAAGTGCGCTCGCTCATCTACCATATCCCATTCCACATACACGCCTGCGCCTTGCTCGGTAAATACCGAGCCGCACGGGTTATATTTATCGCTATCGCAGTCATACCCTATCTCGGCTATAACCTCATCCGTGTTATGACACGGCCCGTAGCCTGATAAAAATGCGGAAAAAATTGCCTCACCTCCTGTGAAGCTTCTAAGCTCCCGCCGGTATGAGCGCAGGGTTGAAAGCGGACATTCTCCCTTAACTGTCGCTGTCCGAGTATCGGATATGCCGAGACCGCTTCCAACGCCGCCTTTTGTTTCCTGCGTCACTACAGCCTTGCCTCTCAATCTCTCTATGTCGGTCATCACCCTGCCTGCAAATTTCCCGGGAAGCTCGATGCTAAACGTCATCATAGGCTCGAGCAATATAACCTCGCCCTTGGCCATTGCCCTGCGTAGTCCCTGTCTGAGGGCTCTATACACGGCCTGCCTGAAATCGCCGCCTGCCGTATGCTTCAGATGAGTCTTGCCGCCTAACAGGCTGATTTTAATGTCGGTGATTTCAGAGCCCGTAAGCACTCCTCTATGTTTCCTGCCCGTGAGATATTTTCCCGCAAGGGTTCGCCAGCTTTTTCTCAGTATGTCCTCTGAAATGTCGGTATCTACCTCTATGCCGCTTCCCTCGGGCAGCGGCTCAAGAAGAAGATGAACCTCCGCATAATGCCTCAGCGGCTCGAAATGACCTATGCCGAGCGAGTTCCCCTTTATCGTTTCCTTGTAGATTATCCTGCCGTCACCGAAGTCGATTTCTAATCCGAATCTGTCCTTAACCTTGGTTTTCAGGGCGTCCATCTCTATCTCGCCCATTATGTTAATTTTTATTTCGCCGGTGTATTCGTCCGCATAAACCGAAATGGTCGAATCCTCTTCTTCAATCTGCCTTAGTTTTTCAAGCAACGAAATCGAGTCTTCTCCCTCAGGTATAAGCACCGTGTATTTCAGCGCGGGTTTTAGTCTCTTCTCCGGCTCGGCAAGCTCCGCCTCGAAGCCGAGCCCCTGTCCGGCGTAAGTATTGCTGAGACCCGTTACCGCCGCTATTTCTCCCGCCTCCGCTGATAGAACCGCATCGAACTGCAAGCCGCGGTATATCCTTATCTGCTCGATCTTTTCGACGCACTCTCCCGACTCTTCGTCTTCTCCCGTGAGCAGCGACATCTTCGGCTCGAGCCTGCCGCCCGTCACCTTAAGGTGAGTAAGCCTGTTGCCGCGCGAGTCCCGCGTAATCTTATATACCCTCGCGCCGAAGTCCTCTCCGTAGTATCCGCCCTCGGCATATTTTGCAAAAAACTCTACGAATTCACTTACGCCGCTGCCCTTTAGAGCCGAGCCGAAAAACACCGGAAAAAGCTCGCGCGCCCGAATCGCCTCGGTCAATATTTCGTCCGAAACCGTACCGCGTTCGAGAAAGCTCTCCATCGCCTCCTCGGATACGGTCGCGACCTCCTCGCAGTTTATCTCGCCGTCCCTGATAAAATCTATGCAGTCCGGGCTTAATTGCCTAAGCTCCCGCAAAATATTCTCCTTAGAGGCTAAACCGCTGTCCATCTTATTCACGAAAATGAAGCAGGGAAGCCTATAGCTTTCGAGTAAGCGCCACAGTGTAAGCGTGTGGCTCTGAATCCTCTCCGTAGCGCTGACAACCAAAACGGCGCAGTCCAGGACGCTAAGAGCCCTCTCCGTTTCGGCGACGAGATCGGCGTGACCGGGCGTATCGATAAAGGTAAAGCTCTTTTCTCCCATGCTAAAACGAACCTCTTTGGAATATACGGTAATTCCCCTTTGCCGCTCCATAGGGCTAAAATCCAGAAATGCGTCTCCATGGTCAACCCTGCCGGCTTTTCTGATAGCTCCCGCAGCAAACAATATCTGCTCCGAGAGACTCGTCTTGCCCGCGTCGACATGAGCGAGAACTCCGACGCATATGTTTTTTGATTGTTTAGAGTTCATAATTCCCCCGTTATCCGTTTCAATTAAAGGCATATATAAAACCGGCGCAGGGATTTTTTGCACCGGCCTCGAGAGCTATTTTTTAGTTTCGCTTCCTGAAACGGCGCAGCCGTCTTTCATAGAGCTGTCCGAGGCTTCGCAGTTTCTTAACCGCGGTATTTTTTGATTCGCGTCCGTCAGAAAAATATATATCATCACAGCCGAAACCGCAAACAGACCGAGAGTTTCCACGTAGAGCTCGCGGCTTACAGTCACCGCTGCCACGCCCATTATTCCCGATACGCAGTAGAGCATAAGCGTGGCGCGCCTCTGCCCGTAGCCCAAGCTGATGAGTCTGTGATGAAGATGGCGTTTATCGCCCTCGGTTATCGGTCTTCTGTTGATAATTCTTCTCAGTATCGCGTACGCCGTATCAAATATCGGAAGTCCGAGCACCATCACCGGCACCATCACCGCGATAACCGTCGCGGATTTAACGAGTCCCACAATCGAGAGAGTGGCAAGCATAAACCCCAGATAAAGCGCGCCGCTGTCGCCCATAAATATCTTCGCAGGGTAGAAGTTAAACGGCAGGAAGCCCAGAGCACCGCCTGCGACCGCAAGCATCGCAGCCGTGCTCACATACATGCCGTATATGTACGCCACGTATGCTATGCAAAGCGCGGATATCGCCGTCGTACCCGTAGCGAGTCCGTCCAGCCCGTCTATCAGATTGACCGTGTTGGTTATTCCGACAATCCATATCATAGTTATAAAAAAGCAGAGAACCTCATTAAGCTCGGATTTACCGTCGCCGAAAAAATTGCGAAGAAAGTTTACCCTGATACCGCAGTAGTACATTACGGCGGCCGTAATAACCTGTCCGATGAACTTCACCTTAGGGCTAAGAGTTCTGAGGTCGTCCACTACGCCGAGGGCATACATCATACAACCCCCCGCCGCTACTATGAGCATCTTATGGCTCATACTCAGGTTTATCAATATGCTCGCTGTAGTGCCGATAAATATCGCCATACCGCCGAATCTGGGCATAGCGTGGTCGTGCATTCTTCTCCCGTCTTTCGGAATATCCACCGCGCCTATCTTCGGAGCTATCTTCATCGCCGCCGGACTCATCATCAGGCTGAGCACGAAAGCTATGCCGAAGGACAGCGCCAATCTAATATAAATCTGACTCATATTCTATTTATCTCCCAGCTTGACCACCTTAAGTCCCGCCTCTGCGAGAATCTCGACCGCCATATCGTCCGGATATCCCTCTTTTACCACGATTCTTCTTATTCCGGCGTTTATTATCATCTTCGAGCAGATAGCGCACGGCTGATGGGTGATATATATCGTGCCGCCCTCGACGGAGTGCCCCATAGCGGCAGCCTGAATTATGGCATTCTGCTCGGCGTGAAGCGCACGACAAAGCTCGTGTCTCTGACCTGACGGCACCTTGAGCTGCTCTCTCAGGCAGCCGCCGATTTCACCGCAGTGCTTAAGTCCCTTAGGCGCTCCGTTATAGCCTGTAGCAACCGCGTGGTTATCCTTAACTATTACGGCTCCTACGTTTCTTCTGAGACAAGTGGATCTTTTGGCGGCAAGCTCCGCCATCTCCATATAATATTCGTCCCATGTCGGTCTGTTCATTTTTTCTCCTTAAAAATATATTTCTTTTAGATAGAGCCCGTTCGGCGGCGCGGTGTGCCCCGCCGCGCTGCGCTCTCCGCACTCAATTATTTTTTTAATATCTGACGGGCGTCTCCTGCCCTGTCCGACTTCTACAAGGGTTCCTACGATTATCCTCACCATATTATACAAAAAACCGTCTCCCGTGACGTCGATTATGATGTCGCGGCAATCCGCGCGCCTTATTCCGAGCGGGCTTTCGCAGTTCTCGGGCGGAATAAGTGTCTCGACCGATATGGCGGAAACCGTCCTTACGGTCGTTTCTCTCTCGTTTCCGCCTGCCGCCTCGAAGCACTTGAAATCGCGAGTTCCCTCTATATATGAAGCAGCCTCGCGCATTGCGTCTGAATCAAGCGCTTCCGGCACCCAATATGAGTAATTTCTTCTGAAGATATTACCGTGCGTACCGTTATCGATTATATATCTGTATGTCTTACCTCTACAGTTGAATCTCGCGTGAAAATCCGCTTCGACCTCTTCAACGGCTGTTATTTTAACGTCTCCGACGCCGTTTTTTCGGTTGAGTCCGCCGGAGAGGTAGTTATTAACGGCGAGCATAAGTCTGTCGGGCGGAATACCGAAGTCGCCCTTAAATGAAGCTCTCTGCCCGAGCGCGTGCACACCGCTGTCGGTTCTCGAGGTGCCGTTCAGCTTGACCTCTATGCCGCAATACTTCGTCAGCGCTTCCTCGAGAGTTCCCTGAACCGTCCGTGCGCCCGGCTGCCTCTGCCAGCCGTTGAAGTTCGTGCCGTCATATTCTATTGTGAGAAGTATGTTTTTTTCCATAACTGTTGACATTTTAGCACAGTACAGTGCGTTTCGCAAACAAAAAAGAGAGAATGAATGCAGCTCACGGTGAAACCGGCAAAAAACAGAAGACTCTGAAATTGTCGAGGGCTGCAAGCCCGGGGCATTCTTTCAGAGTCCGTTTTTGTGAATAAACCGATATGAGCCGCCCCGCGTAG
>JBHAFL010000041.1:0-13692 GCA_041856085.1 Anaerovoracaceae bacterium
AGCGCGAGCATAGGCTCGTGCTCTCTGACTTCCGGTTCAAGTCCCGCTATGACCCCGGTTGCAATGTATGGAGGGTTGGAAATAATCATATCAAACTTTTTCGCACCGAGCCTGCCCTTGAATGCCGCAAGAAGATCCGACCTCACAGTCTTAACCTTTACCTTATTAAGCGCGATGTTTTCTTCTGCAATCTCAAGCGCAGCTTCACTGATGTCCGAAAGCGTTACCTTGGTCTTCGGGCAAAGCCTGGCAATCGATATTCCTATAGCTCCGCTGCCTGTTCCGAGATCGAGCACATCTCCCCCGCGCTCAAGACGCTTAATAGCCTCACACACGAGAGTTTCCGTATCCATTCTCGGAATAAGCACGTTATCATTCACCTTGAAGACAAATCCCATAAACTCCTGCTTCCCTGTGATATGCTGGAGCGGAGTATGCGCGGCTCGTTTTTCGACAAGGTCGAAGTATGCGTCGAGGCGATTATCCTGAATGATATCCGTCCAACGCATCATAAGACCGACCCTGTCAATACCTGTAAGGTTACAATATAGCTCTTTCGCGTCGTTTTCGGCGTCGTGTATGCCTGCCTCCGAGAGCTGATTTTTTGCAATTTTTATAGCTTCTTTTAGTTCAAGACTCATTTTTTTCGTACCGTTATTTTTTTGCGCTGCCTTAAAACGCATGGGCGGCGCCGCTTGCCTGTGATTTTTCCGAGCGCGGCGCCTGATGTCTTAGATTTTTTGTTTTAAGTTTTTTAATATATGCTATTATATGCTATTCGGCGCCTTTCTTCGGTCCTTTCGGTCTGAGCTTAGGGTCATAAAATTCAACTTCGCCTTCTACCGGCTTGCCGTCTAAGTCGCATATTCCTTCAAAATATGGTATTTCATCCTCGTTTTCGTTAGGAATTACCGCCTTCATAGCCGCAATCGCAACTTCAAGCTGTTTAAGGTCGGGCGTCCTTGTAGTTAGCTTCTGCAGGTATATCCCCGGCATGCTGAGCATCTCGACAACTATATTATTCGAGCGTCCCGCCCATTTCAGAAGTTCATATGAAATACCGGCAATGAGCGGAAGCGCCAGAAGTCTGCTTACAACTCTCAGCCAAACGCTCGGCCAGCCCATAAACACGTGAACGATTATCGCCACTATCATAACAAACATCAGAAATGATGTACCACACCTCGGGTGGAGCGTATAAAACGACTGTGCATTCTCCGGTGTGAGCTCAAGGCCGTTTTCGAAGCAATGTATCGTCTTATGCTCCGCGCCGTGATATTGGAATACCGTCTTGATGTCGCCCATCTTCGCTATCAGCCCTATATAGCCGATGAATATCGCTATCCTCACAAGCCCCTCGATTATATTGAGAAGCAAAATATTTTCGATGTATTTTCCTGCAAAGCCCACGATTGCCGTAGGAAGAAGCATAAATATTCCAACCGACATAACGAGCGCGACCGCAACGGACAGAAAGAGCAGAATCCCCCATGCCTTTTCTCTTCCGAGCTTTTTTTCGACCCATTCGTCGAACTTGTCTTTTTTGTACTCCTCAGGATTGTTTTTCTCGAGCACATCAGCCGAGTACATCAGAACCTGCGTGCCATACACAAGCGCTCCGATGAAGCTGACCACTCCCCTTATGACAGGAATCTTGCCGATAGACATCGGCTGTGGGGTAGGCTGAGTTTTCATATGTATTTTGCCGTTTGGGAGGCGCATGGCGATAGCCGTTCTGTTCGGTCCTCTCATCATCAGCCCCTCCATTATCGCCTGTCCCCCTATCGCAGTAGGGCAGGCGTCTTTTAGAAATATTTTTTTCAAATCCATCAGTCCATCATTACCTTTCTGATTATATCTATGAAGTCACGATTACTCTTCGTATGATTAAGATTGTCTATGATTTCTTCCGTAACCTGCTGCTCCGGCTTAGAGGAAAGCGCCTTTCTCATCGTCCATATTGCCGAAAGCTCTTCCGGACTCATCAGGAGGTCTTCACGTCTCGTACCCGATTTATTAAGGTTGATTGCAGGGAAGATTCTGAGCTCTGAGAGCTTCCTGTCTAAGTGGAGCTCCATATTGCCCGTACCCTTGAACTCTTCAAAGATAACATCGTCCATTCTGGAGCCCGTCTCAACAAGCGCCGTCGCAAGTATCGTAATCGAGCCGCCCTCTTCCATATTCCTCGCCGCTCCGAAGAATTTTTTAGGTTTATGGAGCGCTCCGGGGTCGAGCCCGCCGGAGAGAGTCCTTCCCGAATTCGGCACCACCATATTATATGCTCTGGCAAGTCTCGTGATACTGTCAAGAAGTATGACTACGTCCTTTTTATGCTCGACGAGTCTCTTAGCGCGTTCAAGCACCATTTCGGCTACCTGAACATGGTGCTCCGGAAGCTCGTCAAAGGTCGAGTACAGAACCTCTCCCCCCTTAAGGCTTCTCTTCATATCGGTAACTTCTTCGGGTCTCTCGTCCACAAGCAAAACTATCAGCTCTACGTCGGGATAGTTCGTCTCAATCGCATTCGCGACTTTTTTTAGAAGTACGGTCTTACCTGCCTTAGGCGGCGCTACTATCAGACCCCTCTGTCCCTTGCCGATAGGCGCTATCATATCAATCAGCCTTGTCGAAAGCTCTCTTGAGGTTGTTTCGAGTTTTATTCTTTCATTCGGGAATATCGGAGTAAGACTGTCGAAGTTAGGTCTCTTAATCGCTTTGCCGGGCTCTTCTCCGTTTACGGTATTCACATACAGCAGCGCGCCGAAGCGTTCGCCCTCATGTGCGCGCCTTGTTATGCAGTTTATCTTGTCTCCCGTTTTCAGGTTAAATCTTCTTATCTGCGTCGGTGAAACATAGATATCTTTTTCGGAGGTAAGAAAATTATCGAAGCGCAGAAATCCGAAGCTGTTCTCCTCCTGAATATCAAGTATTCCCTCGACAACCGGACGCTCCCTTTCACCCGTATTGCGATTTTCGAAGTTCTCGACCGACCTGCCCGGTGCGTCGCAGCCCTCGCCGAGCTTACGCGGGTCTCCGTTTTCACCCGTCCTGACAGTTTCATAATTCTCGCTTTTACTGCGACGCACAGCGTTATCGCTGTCTCCGTCCGTCATATCCTCTTCCGATGCGTTTTTTCTGCGATTTATGGCAGCTTTCGTCCGGATATTTTTTGCCGTCGGTTTAGCCTCCGCTTCGCCGCTGTCGGCTTCGGCAGCTTCATTCTTATATATTATCTTCATCATTAAATCGTCTTCTTTCGGCTCGCTCAGCGCCTTAGCCTCTCTCTTAGGCAAAAACACCGGCTCGCTCAAATCAACTCCGACGGGTATGGCGTTACCTTTCATCTCCGGCTTTCGCTCGTCTCCGAGCTTTAGCTTCTCTCCCGACAGTTTAGCCTTAACGTCCGCGAGAGGGTCTTCTCTCGCGTCTATGAAGTTTCCCTTGACGTCGTCGTTTATCGGCGTGCCGACAAAGTTCTCCTCCTTAGCTTGGCCTGAGCTTTTTTCGCGCGTCCTTCTCTTTTTTTCGGAGGGTTCGTTAATCGGAAGCTCTTCTTTTAGAAGGTCTATGGGTTTTTTCGATGTGTTCACCTGTCTTCGTCTCGTCGGCTTATTTTTTTCGTCTTGAGCGGGAGCTGTATTATGGTTTTTATCCTCTGCGGTCACGATTTCTTTATTTTTTGCTGACATTATAAATAACCTTTCTCAAAAATAAGATATAAAATTTTATGCGAATGAATATGAGGTTTTCGGATTAGGCGTCTCGCCTATGGAAGTTCGGATACTGATTCGGATAAAATCAAAACTTTAGACTTATACACGGATGATTCTACTATATTTTTTGCTCGATTACAAGGATATTAGAGATAAAAACGCAATCTGCAAAAATCAAATAATCATTGAAAATGAATGCAGTAAAAAACACATATTTATTTCGGCCGATTAAAGTGGTATAATGACTGCATACGCAGTCATTATACGGTGATTATATCGCCGTGCGTTTTTTGCATATTTTAAGTCAGTAATTTATTGCTAATGTTTAAGAAACAGACAGGAGATTATCTTATGGCAAAATTGATGGACGCTTTGGTGAAGCCTACAGCCGGTTCGGGGCTTGAGCTGAGAAAAGTCCCCGTTCCCGTGCCGAATGCGGGCGAGGTTTTGATTAAGATTCATAAGACCGCGATTTGCGGAACTGACGTCCACATCTACGACTGGGACCCGTGGGCAAGACAGCATATCAAGCCGCCTATGACCGTGGGGCACGAATATGTCGGTGAAATCGCCGAACTCGGCGAGGGAGTCAAAGGCTTCACAATCGGTCAGCGCGTAAGCGGCGAGGGTCACCTGACCTGCGGGCACTGCCGCAACTGCCATAACGGCAATATTCAGTGGTGCAAGGATACCGTAAGCGTAGGCGTCGACAGGGACGGCGCGTTTGCCGAGTATCTCTGTATCCCCGCTTCCAATGTAATTAAAATTGACGAAAGGCTCGACGAGGACGTCGTCTCGTTTTTCGACGCTTTCGGCAATGCCGCCCACACCGCCCTTATGTGGAATCTCGTGGGTGAGGACGTTCTCATCACAGGCGCAGGTCCTATAGGAATCATCGCCGTCGGTATCTGCAAGTACGCAGGCGCAAGGCGCGTAGTCATAACCGACACTAACGACTATCGTCTCGGACTCGCAAAAAATATGGGAGCGGACAGGGTTGTAAACATTCTCGAAACCGAGCTCCGCGATGTGATGGAGGAGCTGGATATAGTCGAGGGTTTCGACGTCGGACTCGAAATGTCTGGAAACGGCGCCGCGCTCAAGCAGATGTTCAGCGTAATGAGAAACGGAGCGAAGATCAGTCTTTTAGGAATATCCAATGTGCCTGTCGATATAGATATGAATGAGATAATAGGCCGCGGGCTCACGCTTCAGGGGATATACGGCAGGAAGATGGACAACTGGCACCAGATGTCATATATGGTGCAGGGCGGGCTCGATATGACACCGGTGATCACTCACAGATTCAATTACAGAGATTTCGAAAAAGGCTTCGAGGCGATGAAATCCGGTAAATCCGGCAAGGTCGTTCTCGACTGGACTGAATAAAGTGAATAATCAAGAAAAAATAACCTCACGGCGTTAGCCGCCGCTCTGCTATGCAGACCGACGGACACCTGAGAGAACACTGTATCACAATTTTCGGGCGATGCTCGCCGCGGCCAAGCCGCTTACAGTCTTGCCTCGCAAGTCTGAAATTGCGATATAATATAGCTTATAGCTATGGCTTTAATGGAGGAAAATATGAAATCAGCACTAACTAAGTTTGCCGCGGAGCTCGACAGCATCAGAGCCGCCGGCACATTCAAGGAAGAAAGAATTATCACCACGCCTCAGCGTTCGAGAATAGACACGACTAAGGCACCTGCGGTTGTAAACCTCTGCGCCAACAACTACCTCGGACTCTCCGATAATGGAGACTTAATTGAAGCTGCCAAGGCAAGCTACGATGACTGGGGCTTCGGCCTCTCGTCGGTTCGCTTTATCTGCGGAACCCAGCAGATTCATAAGAATCTCGAAAGAGTAATCGCGGACTTCATAGGAACTGACGACGCTATACTCTACTCTTCCTGCTTCGACGCAAACGGCGGGCTTTTCGAAACGCTGCTCGGAGAAGAGGACGCGGTTATCTCCGACGAGCTGAACCACGCCTCGATTATCGACGGTGTGAGGCTCTGCAAGGCTAAGAGATATCGCTATAAGAATAACGATATGGCAGACCTGAGAGTTCAATTAGAGGACGCAAAAAACACCGGCTGTAGGAATATCATCATCGCAACGGACGGCGTGTTCTCTATGGACGGCTATATTGCCAATCTCCCGGGAATCTGCGATTTAGCGGAAGAGTTCGACGCGCTCGTCATGGTTGACGACAGCCACGCTGTAGGCTTCATGGGCAGGTGCGGCAAAGGAACTCCGGAGCATTGGGGCGTTCAGGACAGAGTTGATATCGTAACAGGCACTCTCGGCAAGGCGCTCGGCGGGGCTTCCGGCGGATATATAGCGGCGCATCAGGAAATTATCGACCTGCTTCGTCAGAGAAGCCGCCCTTATCTTTTCTCGAACAGCCTCGCTCCCGCTATATGCGCGGCGTCGCTTAAAACTTTTGAGCTGCTGAGCATCTCAACCGCGCTCCGTGACAGGGTACACGAGAATGCCGACTATTTCAGAGCCGAGATGGTTAAGCTGGGCTTCGACATACTCCCGGGCGAGCACCCTATCGTAGCGGTTATGCTCTACGACGCTGTGAAAGCCTCGGAGTTCGCGAGCAGAATGCTCGATAAGGGCGTATATGTAATCAGCTTCACCTATCCCGTAGTGCCTAAGGGCAAGGCGCGTATCCGCACGCAGATATCTGCCGGTCACACTAAAGAAGACCTCGATTTCGCAGTAAAATGCTTCAAGGAAGTTAAGGAGGAGATGGGGCTTTAATAATCATTGTTTAGTTATCCAACACAAAAGAGAACCGCAAGGTTCTCTTTTGCTGTGTAAGTGTGTTCAGTTCATCAGATAAAGGTATGATTGAAGTTATTTTTTGTAGTCGTAGAAGCCCTCGCCCGTCTTACGTCCGAGCTTGCCCGCTCTTACCATCTTACGAAGAAGAGTGTGGGCTCTGTACTTGCTGTCGCCGAACTCATTATGGAGTACGTCCATAATAGCGAGGCAAACGTCGAGTCCGATAAGGTCTCCTAATTCCAGAGGTCCCATCGGGTGGTTAGCGCCGAGCTTCATGGCAGTGTCGATTCCTTCTACGGAAGCAACGCCGTCAGCATAGATGCCGATACCCTCGTTAATCATAGGGATCAAGATTCTGTTTACCACGAATCCCGGTGCTTCCGCCACTTCAACAGGAGTCTTGCCTAAGATATCAGTGAGCTCCAAAATAGTAGCCTTGGTCTCTTCGGAAGTTGTAAGTCCGCAGATAATCTCTACCAATTTCATAGCAGGAACAGGGTTGAAAAAATGCATTCCTATAACCTTGTCAGCTCTTCCTGACGCAACGGCAATCTCCGTGATGGAGAGTGAAGATGTGTTGGTAGCGATGATGGTCTCAGGCTTGCAGATAGCGTTTAATTCTGCAAACAATGCCTTTTTAGCTTCCATATCCTCTGTAGCAGCTTCGATAACGAGATCCGCGTCAGCGATGATGTTAATGTCAGTGGAGCCGTGTACTCTGCCGAAAATCTCGTCAGCCTCGGCCTGAGTAATCTTCTCCTTAGCAACCATCTTGTCAAGGTTCTTCTTAACTGTAGCGAGTCCCTTCTCTACGGAAGATTCGCGTCTTGCTCTCATAACTACTTCGTAGCCCTTCTGCGCGCAAACCTGAATGATGCCTGCTCCCATTGTGCCTGTGCCTAATACGCCGATTTTTTTCATTTTAGAATAGCCTCCTTAAGTAATGTTTATATTCTTTGCAAAAAATATTTTTGTTAAAAAATTAACTTTTCTACGTTCTTTATTATAACATAGATTAAAAAAAATGAAACCCCTTTTAGAGATTTCATTATGTATTTTTTTTAATACCAACTTTTGTTATGCTTTTGTTACGTTTGATTTTATTTTTCTGTTAGGGGTTTTGAAATAATGGGGGTCTATGTAAGCATACACCGCACCGCCAATCTGGAATATCCGCCTGAGGTGCAGGTAAAAAGCGTAAGGTCATAGTCGCTCTCCGTCATATCCCTTACCGCGTCGGCTCTTAGCGATATAATCTCCATTACCTCATATCGAAAATGATTCCCGTCCATATCCTTAAGCTCTACACTGTCTCCCCGCTTGAGAGTGTACAGCCTCCCGAAATGACTGTCGTAGTTATGTGCCGCAATTACCATATTTTTCAGATATACGGTGCCCGCATATCTGCAAGGCGAGCCCCTGAGCGTATCATAGCTCCAATATTTTGCTACCGGAAGCTCGAGCTTAAGAGACGGTATGCTGAGCATGGCTATGTAATCCGTACCCTCCACCGTCTTTACAGGCATCTCCACGTTAGGGTTTATCACATAGTCCGGGGGTATATCCTCTTTCTCCCCCGTCAATGAACAGTCCTCCCTTATCTCTGTTCTCATCTTCGACATAATTTCGTCGCTTGCCGCTCTTGCCTGATATACCTCCCACATATTTCGCCCTGTCAATATAAGAGCTGCCGCAATGAGCAGCACTCCCGATATTATCTCTATGCTTCCTCTGCGGGATTTTTTATTCACCGTCTCTTCCTCGTCTCTTCCTCAGGATTCCCGTTATTAAAAGCACTGTTCCCGATATGGCGAGAAGCTGCACTCTCCACCACAGCATTCCCGTCTGGGGGAGCTTGACAGGCGGCTTGTCACGCGGCGGCTTCGGCGACGGGTCAACGGGCGCAGGCGGCGGGTCTTCCTGCTTCTTTTTATTCGATATTATCCACACGTTCCCGCTTTTCTCCATGCGTACCGTGTAGCCCTCTACCTCTTTCTCTACAACTGTCCACTCATATCCCGCATCCAATTTCTCCCACGTATGACGCCAGTTATTATCTTTATTCAAATATACGGTATCAAATATCTCTCCGTTTCTCAATATATCCGCTCTTATCCCGGAGGGTCTTTCGCTTTCGCTTTCATCCTCCCATACCTTTATTACCCTTTGGCTTATCATGTTCACATATGGATATGTGCCTCCGCCCGGCTCTTTCTCCCTCTCATATTTCGGGGAAACCGTAAGGCTGTAGCTCCATGCGTTCGTATTCTTGTTCAGGCCCGGCATTGCCAGCATAAACGGCGCCGCAGTATAGATATATCCGTCAAGGCTTACTCTTCCTGCCGTAATAAGGTATAGACCCGGCTTCAGGCTCTTTGAGACCGCAGGAAAATTAACAACGCCTAAGGAGCCTGTCATCCCTCTGTCCGTCTCCGGTATTTTATCCCTCAGCACATAGCCGTGCAGCGTAAGAGCGAGCGTTCTCCACCCCTGCTGATTTATTCCCTCAAGGCTTACAGGGTAGGAGGAAAATGCCGCCGTCGGCGTATACTTTCCATAGGCGTCTACATCAGCCACCTTGTACAGTCTAAACTCCGCACCCTGAATCGCTTTACCTCCGTCACTGTATATCACGCTGAGCGATACATCTTTGGTTATATCAATCGGGCCTGCCGCATATGACTGCGCAGGTAAGACGAAATATGTAATTAACATCAGCAGCACTATCAGCCTGTGCCGCTTTTCTTTCGGCTTTTGCATTTTTTTACCTCACCTTTTTTTCAGGGTTTACTACGGCGGCCTCTTCCCGGGAAAAGTGTGAAAATAACCGTCATTAACAGAAGCGGCACTGCCAATATCGGCGCTACCGCCAGCGGCTCTATCTGAACTGCCTCCGAAATCAGCGCTGCGTGTATCGACTCCTCACGGTTCTCTATTCTGTGTCCCCTGACAAGAAGCCTGTGGGTATTTATTCCGTATGGGGTACAGGTTACAAGGGTGCAGTAATCTTTTTTCTCCGATACACTGAGCGACAGCACGTCGGCAGGCTCTACTATGAGGATTTTATCTACCTCATACGTCAGCGTGCGGTTAAGCACTCTCAGCATAAAAATATCTCCCGCTATCAGCTTATCAAGCTCCGTAAAAAGCTTGCTCGACGGCAGACCCCTGTGACCGGAGAGCACGCTGTGCGTGCCCTCTCCTCCCACAGGCAGGCTTGTCCATTCAATATGACCCACAGCCCTCTGGAGCACTGCGTCCGACGTACCGTGATAGACGGGCAGCGTCACCGAAAGCGACGGGATCTCTATATATCCCATTGCTCCCGTAGCATTTATATTAAGAAGCTTACCGTAAAGCTTCTTCTGCCTGTCCGTCTGAACGTAGGCATTTCCTCTTCGAAGCAGTGTGCGGTTGTATTCCTCAGCTTCACCCCACAGCTTCTCGCACAGCTCTTCGTCAAGACCCGCCACCTCTTCGGCGTAGGACGCAATCTCTCTTGTACTGTTAATCGAGTTTATATAATTACTTACGGACGGGTAAAGCACAAGAGAAAGACCTAATGCAAACGCCGCTGTCAGAAGCAGCGATGTTACCGTTCCGTTTTCCCTCATAAATCCCCCCTCCTCATTCTGCAAATCCGCATCTCCCTTTACCACTCCTTTTATCGGCGGCAAATGCAGGGTGCATCTCCATATATGCTTCTTACGTTATTTGTAGTTTTTTATCTTGCTTCTTGTGATAAACACTACCAAAGCTCCTAAAGTCAGCGCTCCCCCGAGCACATAGAATATCGTAGTTCCTATTCCGCCCGTTCCAGGAAGCTCTATACCTCCCTTATTTATTATCTGCGACGTAAGTGATACTCCTATACCGAAGTCCTGACCTCCGTCATTTACCGTCGTATGAGTTACCGTAACCGTCACGTCCGACGCCAGCATGTTATATCCGCTCGGCGCTTCCGTCTCTCTAAGGTAATATGTGCCGTCCTCCAGGCCTATGAAATCCGCAGCTCCCGCGCTGTCCGTCGTCTTTACCGTAGCTTCGTTTTTATCGCTTACCCATGTTACCTTATCAAGAGCCGCATCATATTTATAGAAGCTCTCCGTTCCGCCCGTCTTCTTTACCAGTATGAACGAGGCTCCCGAAAGATATGCTCCCGTAGCGTTTTCAGCTCTTTTATCAACTACAATCTTTGATGTGTATACCTCTTTCTGAACAGGCGGCGTTGTCTCGGTATTTGTAGGAGTTTCAGGGTCGTTACTGTATGTCAGCGTCGCCTTATTCTTCGTCAGGGTTGCTACTGCGTTCTTATTCACAACCGCACTATAGGTTATCGTTATGTCCTTTCCCTTATGCGCCTGGTATGCCGTCATATCATATGTCAGGGTGAACCCGTTTGCAGCGTATACGGGACTTACATCGGTTATCGGGGTATCCCCGAACTTCACGCTGAAATTGGCAGTGCTCGAGTTAAAGGTAAGACCCGGGCTCATAGTATCCTTTACCTCATATTTATATGAGCTGTAGCCCGTGGTATCCGGAACCTTGCCCTTTACCGTGTAGGTCACTACCTGCCCCACGTCTACGCTCTGGTCGTCGACAGTCTTCGTTATATTAGGGTAGGTTGCCTTTACGTTCACCGTTGTTTCCGGTGTGGTCGAGGTCAGTGAGCATATTGAGCCGTTCGGCGGGGTTATATCAGCCGCTCCCTGCGGGTAAACGAGGTAATATCCTAAATCAAGATTATCGAATACCAACGTGGTTCCGCTTGCCGTTGACGTTTTGTCCGGCGTTTTCGTCGCGGCATAGTTCAGCGCTTTCTGCGCGAACTCCGCCACATTCGAATCCGTTATGTTGATGTAATATGTCGTACCGCTGTATGTCAGCTGATTGAGACTCGGAGCCGGCGTAGTAGTCAGGTAGCTCGCTCCCTCTCCTCCTCCCGTGAAGAAGCCGACCCAGTCGCTGTCTATCGTATACGACAGGCTTCCGCCGCTTCCCGCCGCCTGCGTCAGGTCGAATATTTTATATATGTCGTATATCTTGCCGTTTACCGTTCCGTTTACCGTTATTTTTCCGGGACCTGCCGCATATGCCGGAACCGACATAGCAATGATAAGCATTACTATGACAAGCACGGAAACGGCGCTTTTTATTCTTTTCATTTTCTTTCTCTCCTTTTTATTTCTTTTCTTAGCTTTTGTTTTCTTACCTATATGGTTACCGGGAGGTGCGCTCTTATTTACCCCTCCTTTCACGTTCGCGCCTCTTTAATATATATACTGCCGCTACGGATATGCATAGCATATATCCGAAGAGCACATATGAGAGAGAGCCTCTTCCGCCCGTGGACGGGAGTACTACTCCTGCATTGTTTATGACAGATACCGTCTTATCCGCACTGACCGCTACTTCCGCGCTGTCTCCGTTTGAGAGCACCGCTCCTCCGCCGTCCTTTATTATGACGCTGTAGCCGTCATGCTGCGTTTCCTTTACCGTTGCTATCGTTCCTACGGGCACCGACTTCAGCTTTACGCTTTCTCCGTGCTTCAGAGAGAATGTTACCTCGCCCGTAGCAGTATTCACCGCGTACGTCGCGGGACTCGCGGTATCTGCCGGGATTATTACCGGTATACCCGCGGTATTTTTCATCGTTACCTTAAAATCGAAGCTGCCGCTTCCTGTGCCTATAACTGTCTTGCTGATTGTCAATGTGTGCACTGATGATTTATCCTTGAAACTAAGAGGTATATTTGAGCCATTTTGCGCAAACTGGTCCCCTGTAACGACCTGATCCGGCGCTGTATCATAATTTGTTGGCGCAGTGGTTTCACTGATTGTATATACATCTGTATTTTTCCCATATGGAACATTTGAGATTGAATAGGTGCCATCTCCATTGTCTGTCGATGTCAAAGTAAATGCTCCATGGATTGAGCTTGTCCCACTAACAGTAAAAACCGCCCCGGTCAATAGTTCTCCGGTTTTCTCATCTGTTTTGGTAATCGTAACTGAGCCGGTAACAGGCCGATAAAAAACATCCACCGAATGATTTGTCTGCATATTGCTGACTGTATAACTGTTATTACTGATATCACCAACGGCAGAAGTTCCATTAACAACAAAATCTGTCAAAATGTATCCTTCTTTTGCGCCTACAGTCATCGGAATATTTTTTCCGTATCCGCAAAAACGCATCATATAACCAGCACTTGTAGCACCCGAAGCCTGCCATATCAGGTTGGAGGCGTTGGAAACATCTGTCATGGAAATTGTCCCGCCGGTATCTCCTGTGTTCCAATTTGACAGTCCGCTTTCTTCATATGCTTTATATTGAGGTCTAACGGAGATGCTCAAGTCTTTTTCAAAAAGAAATGTTGCGCAGGAACTTCCTTTCCACCTTAAATCAATACCTGCGGATTCTGTAAGCATTGCGAAGCCAGTATTATATGTGCCGGAATCATACTGAGTTGCCGTAAACTTCAACCCGTTGGCGGTATCATTATAGTTTGCGGTCTCGTTAGTGATATTCAGGTAGTTTGTGGTCGGAACATAGGCTTTGCTCAGTGCTCCGGACAGTACAGTATAACTCTCAAAGTATGGCGCACCATAGCACGCATCAATATCTCTGCACGACCACAGTACTGGCTGTCCAACGCCTATAACTGAACCGTCAGAATATGTGATTTTTATATTTACATCCGCCTGCATTGCAGCGCTTGTCGCTGGAGCGAGTGTTGATTCATCGCTAAATCCCCAACAACCAATTTGACAAATGGGGTCTGTCCCTGAAAATAAAACCTTGCTGAGAGTAGTGCTGCTTGCTCTATTGAGTAAAGTTATACCTGAAACGGTTACTACTACATTTGCTTTTTGACCATTAATTAATGTGGCTGCGTCTCTAAATGTAAGGGTATATGAGCCAATGATATTTATGGTTGAATTAGGGGCAATAGAACCAAGGAAATAAGGGGCAATGACAGGCGTTCCACTATAGCTCGTGGTACTGCCAAAATGAAAAGCGATGCCATTGGATGTGGAAAACTCCGCAAGGGACATATAGCATTTAGCGGGGTCGATCGAAACAGCTGTAAAAGGCATATTCGTCATAAAATTTGACGTAGTTCCTGCAACAACAACTTTATTGCTTGTGTTCGGTCCAAGAGTGGGATCTGTCACT
>JBHAFL010000042.1:0-5212 GCA_041856085.1 Anaerovoracaceae bacterium
CCCCTTGAAGTCATATTTGTCAACCCCTTTTTTGAAAAAATTCCCTAACCAGCTTTTATTAGCGTCATTTTAGCATAAATATACTCAATTTTCAATATTTTTTTCCTAAAAGGCGGCGTGCACCCTGCTGAATGCCGTGGCTCGCCGCCTTTCGGAATGATATGAAAAAAATGTTGCTTTAGTTAGAATTTTCTCGGTGGCAGGGAAAGGATTTCTCTCGCTTCGTCAGGAGTAGCGATTTCTCTTCCGAGAAGCTTGGCAATCTTAACTACTTTCTCTACCATCTCGCCGTTTGACTTGGCGAGCACGCCCTTTTCAAGGTACACGTTATCCTCGAAGCCTACGCGCACGTGTCCGCCCATAGCGATTGTGCCTGCTACGATATTCCAGCAGTTCTTGCCGATGCCCGTAGCCGTCCAAGTCGAGCCCTGAGGAATAGATGTAGCCATAATTACGAGGTCTCTGATTGTAGCCGTCATCTGAACGCCGAGAACGAAGTCCCAGTGAATCGGATGAACTAAGAGGCCTTTCTTATCAGCCTTAAGTCCGAGGTCAATCATACCCTTGTCGAATACTTCACACTCAGGCTTAATTCCTCTTTCTTTGAGGATTTTTGCAAAGTTCATAATAGTATTGTCGGTATTCACAAACACTTCGTCTCCGCCGAAGTTGCAAGTACCGCAGTCAAGCGTCGCCATTTCAGGCGTAGGCGTGATCTCTGTGGACTGTAATCTCTCAAGGTCAGTCATTCCTACAGCTCCGCCTGTCGAAGGCTGAATGATAACGTCAGGACATTCTTTTCTGATAGCGTCGCACATTACCTGGAATCTGCCTTTATCCTGTGTAGGAGTACCATCATCCCATCTTACATGAAGGTGGATAAGAGCAGCGCCGGCGTCATAAGCCGACTTAGCTTCTCTGACGATTTCCTCAACTGTATAAGGAACTGCCGGGTTGTTTTCTTTCGTAACCTCTGCTCCACAAATGCAAGCGCTGATAATTAATTTCTCCATTTTACTCTCCTTTTATCGTTATGATTGATATTTAGTCAGCCATCTGTTTGATTATACCGTATTTATATTATATAATACTGCCGCGTGCAATTTTACCTGAGCCTGCTCAGACGAAACCGCACGGCGATATTATCTCCGTATAATGGCTGCGTGTGCGTTCATTATACCACTAAAGGTCTCTATGTTCAAGTGTAACTCTTCTTCCCTCTTCGGTAAAGATTCTCTTAAGCTCGTTAGCTATCGCCACGGACCTGTGCTGTCCTCCCGTACAGCCGACTGCAATTGAGAGACTGTATTTTCCCTCTTTGATGTAGTGAGGAATCAGCTTGTGAATAATCTCCGTATATCTGTTTACGAACTCCTTGGTGATATCCTGTTTAAGCACGAACCGGGAGACTTTTTTGTTATTGCCGGTGAGTCTCTTAAGGGACGGGATATAATACGGGTTCGGTATGAAACGTGCGTCCATCACCCAGTCGGCTTCAATAGGTATGCCTTTTTTGTAACCGAAGCTGCTGATGTTTATAACGAATGAATCTTTTCGCTTTTTTTCTGAAAAGAGCTTATCCATCTCGGAGTTGAACTCCGCCACTTTCATATGAGAGGTGTCGATTATATATGTCGCTTCGACTCTCAGGTCTGCAAGCTGCGCTCTCTCCTCGAGTATTATTTCCTGCGTAATCGGAGCGTTCGACAGCGGGTGAAATCTTCTGGTTTCGTTATATCTTCTGATGAGCGCTTCATCGGACGCCTCCACGAAAAGCATCTTGAAGCCGATGTTCGGGTCATGCTTGAGAGCTTCGACTACCGCCTTAATATCATTCAAAAAACCTCTGCCTCTTATATCGACCACAAACGCAGCTTTTTGTATCTGCTTAGGTTCCGTAAAAGTAAGCTCTATGAAGTTTTTAATAAGCACCGGCGGAATGTTGTCGATACAATAATATCCCTTATCCTCAAACCACTCTATCGCTTTTGTCTTGCCGCCTCCCGAGAGGCCCGTAACCATTACTACTTCCATTTTCTCCCGATCCGCTCCTGATTCAGCATGTTTTTATTCTTCTCTTTTAACGATATTAACTATCCTCGAAATGTCAAGACCCGCTTCCAATGCTCGCTGAAGCTGAGTCTCGAAGCTCCCGACTTTTTCGGGAATATGCGCATCCGAGCTTATTACGAACTGCACGTCAAACTCGGAGGCAAGTCTGATTTCATATATATCGAGGTGAGGGTGTTTACCGTTTATCTCAAGCAGGGTTCCCGTCGACTCGCAAGCTTTGGCAATCTCGGCTATATCGAACGGGCCCTTGTCACCGGGGTGAGTCAATATATCTATGTGATTGCCGGCTTCCTCGTTATGATAAAGCGCGTTCGTTATCATCTCCGTATTTTTGACGAGAAGCTGTTTCGTCCTGAGTCCGAGCCTGTTCGAAAGCATACCCGACCCGAGCACGGCATAGTGATAACCTGCAAGCAATATATCAAGTTTCCCGGCTTCCTCGAGGGTGACGTCGATGTAAGGCCTACGCCTCACAGTGTTCGCCTCCACTCCGAGAAGTATGTCAACCTCAGGATATTTCAGCTTAGCTTCTCTTATGTCCTCCCTCATATCCGGCAGTCTGCCGAAATCCATACCGTAACTTAAGTTATGCGGTCCGTGGTCTGTAATGGCAATGGAATCCAAACCTTTTTCATAAGCCGCACGCACGTTATCAAGTATCGTTCCTTTTCCGTGCGAATATACAGTATGTGTATGATGATCAAAGGTCATCCTGTATTTCTTTGTAAGCAAGTTCGTTTTCATTCTGTATCGGCTATATTATCCTCACTTCCGGCTCAAGCTTAACCCCGAAAACGTCAAATACGGTGTTCTGTACGAGGGTTATGAGCCTCAATATGTCTGTAGCGGTCGCGCCTCCCTTGTTGATTATGAACCCGCTGTGAAGCGTGGATACCTGCGCTCCGCCTATGCTTAGGCCCTTTAGACCCGCGTCCTGAATGAGCTTGCCGGCAAAATACCCCGCAGGTCTCTTAAAGGTGGAGCCTGCGGACGGGAAATCGAGCGGCTGTTTCTCTTTTCTTCTCCGTGTGAAGTCGTCAAATCTCTTTTTGATTTCTATCGGATTGCCTTTTTTTAGTGAGAAAATAACAGATGTTACTATATATCCGCTCTCCATAAGTTTACTGTGCCTATATCTGAAATCCATCTCATCGTTTGTGAAATCTCTCTCCTCGCTTCCGTCAGGCGATACCGCATGAACGGACTTAACTATATTTTTTGTTTCGCTTTCATAGGCTCCTGCATTCATGAATACAGCTCCTCCTACAGAGCCCGGAATACCCGAGAGTCCCTCCAGACCCTCCGCGCCGAAGCTAAAACTGAGTTTTGCAAGCGAGGACAGAAGCATTGCCGCCCCCGCGCGTATCTCCACGGCTTCCGATTTCTGCTCAGCCTCTTTTACTACTGCGGGATTGCAGTTCTCCGGCTCGCGGCAGGGCGCAGTTCCCGAGATTACCTCTGCGTAGCCGAAAGCGTCGCCATCAAGCTTAATCACCGCTCCCTTATAGAGACCGTCCCGAAAAAGCGTGTTGGTTCCGTTGCCGAGCATAATATGCGGCAGGGAGTTTCTTGAGACTATCGACAATGTCGCTCTCAGTTCCTCTGTCGATTTCGGTATGACAAGATATTCAGCTCTTCCGCCCGCCTTAAACGAGCAGAGCTCCGACATATCCGCGTTTTCTAATATTTTAATGTCAGGATAACTATTTTTTAATTCTCTCAGCACCCTCAACCCTCTCTTTCCCGAAGAGCTCTTCACTCATGATACCGAACTTCGAAAAGTCTTCATATATCGCGGTATCCGTCGGATAATCCAGCTTGCTCAGTTTTTGGTTCACGCCTCGAGCACAGTAGATATAGATTACGGCAAACAGCGGTACGCCGAGTATCATACCGAGGATTCCGAACAGCCCTCCGCCCACGATGATTGCGAACATAACCCAGAAGCTGGCAAGCTTCGTGCTCTTGCCGAGTATCTTAGGGCCGAGGATATTGCCGTCAAACTGCTGAAGAATGAAAACAAGAATGATGAACTTTAGCGCGTCAATCGGGCTGATAATGAGAAGAAGCAGTGCGGACGGTATAGCTCCGATGAACGGTCCGAAAAACGGTATTACATTCGTGACGCCGATGATAACCGAAATAAGCATAGCCTGCGGTATCTGAAATATCGTCATAAATATGAAGCAAAGCAGACCTATGATTGTGGAATCTATGAGCTTGCCGTTTATGAATCCTCCGAAGCTGTTGTTTGTAATCTTACCGAGCTCGAAAACATTTTTTGCTTTTTCTTCTCCGAATACGGCAATCACGAGCTTTTTCGACTGCGCGGCGAACATTTCTTTGGCGTTAAGGAGATAGACGCAGATTATTATCGCAACCACTATATTGAGCAGGGTGCTTATCGTCGATACCACACCTGAGGATATGCTCGAAACAAGCGACTCCGAGGCGGGAAGTATCTTATCCTGAATCCAAGTCAGAACATTTTCCTGAATGCTGTCCATATTGACCGAAAGGAAATTGGCAAGCTCGGGGTTATCCTTAAGGTTGTCGCTCACCCACGAAAACGCCGTGTTGAAATAAGCAGGCATACGCGGTACGAGAGTCGCAATGCTTTCGTAAAGTCCCGGTATTATCATTATAACGATTCCCGAGATAACCGTCACCATAAAAACAAGCGTGAGTATAGTCGCAATAAACCTCGAGAGCTTCAGCGCCTTAATCGGGTTTTTCGATTTAGTTCTTATGATGGGATAGCTCCTTTTAACCACCCAGTTATACACGGGGCTCAAAAGATATGAGATGACTATGCCGAGATAAAAGGGAAACAATATCCCGTTCACCTTATCCCAGCCGCTTTTTATGTTGGGAAAGTGGTTGATGGCATAGTATGCCGTTATCAGGAGAATCCCTACGCAAAAAAGCATTGTACCCGCTTTAATGTATGGATTGTCGGTTCGTTTTTTGAAATTGTCGGTGAATTTTTCCATTTTAATCCCCTGTGCCGTATGTAGTTGATTCGCAGCCATTATACCACAATTCATACTTTGTTATTATGAGCGATAAGCTGCTGCTGCGCTTTTTAGTCCTCGCTTCGGATAACTCTTCGTGCTTGCTCGCCGGCAAAATGGTTCTC
>JBHAFL010000043.1:0-11195 GCA_041856085.1 Anaerovoracaceae bacterium
GTCTCGGTCGGCTCTATCATAAGAGCCTCGTGCACTATGAGAGGGAAGTACATCGTAGGAGGGTGAACTCCGTAGTCCATAAGTCCCTTAGCCACATCGAGCGCGCTCACGCCGGTTTCTTTTTTTAATCTCTCAAGACCCATTACGAATTCGTGCATACAGGTGGTATCATACGCCATATCATATACGCCGGACAGCTTCTTTCTCATATAGTTCGCGTTTAATACCGCATTCGAGGCTGCCTCCGGTATTCCCTCTTTGCCGAGAGTTATGATGTATGAAAGCGCTCTTACGATAACGAGGAAGTTACCGTGGAACTGCTTAACCGAGCCTATGCTCTTCTCCTGCGCGACGAATCTGAACCCCTCGTCTTCGCTTCCCTCTACGGTATAGCCCGGCAGGAAAGGTTTAAGGATTTCCTTGCAGCCTACGGGGCCGCCGCCCGGGCCGCCGCCGCCGTGAGGCGTGGACAGCGTCTTATGTACGTTCAGGTGAACGCAGTCGAAGCCCATATCTCCCGGCCTTACTATTCCCATTACGGCATTAAGATTAGCTCCGTCATAATAGCAGAGTCCGCCCGCCTCGTGTACGATATCGGTAATCTCGGTTATATTTTTGTCGAATATGCCTACGGTGTTAGGGTTCGTCAGCATAAGCCCCGCCGTATCGTCGCCAACCGCTGCCCTCAGCGCTTCTAAATCCACGCAGCCGTCCGCTCCCGACGGAATGCTGACTACATCGAAGCCGCACATTGTCGCGCTGGCGGGGTTAGTGCCGTGCGCCGAATCGGGTACTATAATCCTGGTTCTTTTGAAGTCGCCGCGATCCCGATGATACGCCTTGATTAAGAGTATCCCCGTGAACTCGCCGTGCGCTCCGGCTGCAGGTTGAAGAGTGAACGCGTCCATACCCGTTATCTCCGCGAGATAATCGGACGCGGTCTTAATAACCCCGAGGCTGCCCTGCATTGTCTCCTCACTCTGCAAAGGGTGCACGGAAGTGAATCCTTTTAGCGCAGCCGCCTCCTCGTTTACCTTGGGATTATATTTCATAGTACATGAGCCGAGCGGATAGAAGCCCTTGTTTACTCCGTGAGTACGTCCCGCAAGCTTAGTATAATGTCTGGAAATCTCGTTTTCGGAGAGCTGCGGCAGTCGAGGCCTGGACTCTCTCTTTAGAGCGGCAGGGATATCAGATTCGGGCACATCGCATTCCGGCAATATGGTTAAATGTCTGCCCTCGTTTCCGATTTCGAATATTAAGTCCATCAGTGAGCCTCCTTTCCCTCTTTAACGGCCTCAGCAACAGAGACAAGCATATCGATATCGCTCTTGGAATTCATCTCGGTAGCGCACCAGAGAAGTCTGCCCCCTCCTATATCGAGTCCGCCTAAGATAGAGTGAGCCTCAAGCGCCTTAAAAAGCTTATCCGTGTCTACCGGGCAATCCGTCACGAACTCGTTAAAAAACTCTCTTCTGAGCAGAGGCTTGAAGCCGATTTTTTCAAGCTCGCAGGCGAGATAATGTGCCTTTGACATCGATTGCTTAGCCGCCTCAGCCATTCCGTCCGCACCCATAGCCGCCATATACACCGAAGCCGTAAGACAACAAAGATCCTGATTCGAGCATATATTCGAGCTCGCTTTTTCGCGGCGAATATGCTGCTCTCTCGCCTGCAAGGTGAGAACATAGGCTCTCCTGCCATCTCTGTCGGTGGTCTCTCCCACGATTCTTCCCGGGAGTTTTCTCGTCATCGCCTCGGTTGTCGCCATAAATCCGACATAAGGTCCGCCGCAGGCTATAGGAATGCCAAGAGGCTGTCCGTCGCCTACGGCGATATCGGCTCCGCATTCCCTCGGCGATTTCATAAGGGCAAGCGCTATAGGATTCACGCCCATAATGAACTTAGCTCCGGCTCCGTGAACTATCTCGGACATCTTCTCTGCGTCCTCGAAGTTGCCGTAGTAGTTAGGCTGCTGCATATAGAAGCAGGCGGCGGCAGGGTCGCTTCCGAGAAGCAACTTAAGAGCCTCGATATCCGTCACTCCGTCTTTTTCGGGAACGGTCACAAGCTCTGTGCCGCTTCCGAAGCAGTAGGTTGCCATCACGTCCCTGACAGCAGGGTTGACGGCAGCCGACACATAGGCTACAGTGCGCTTCCTGTCCTTACACATAGGAATCGCCTCGGCGGCGGCTGTCGCACCGTCATAGTGAGACGCGTTCGAGACGTCCATTCCCGTGAGCTCGCAAATCATAGTCTGGAACTCGAAGATGTATTGAAGCACTCCCTGACTTATCTCAGCCTGATAGGGCGTGTACGCCGTAACGAATTCTTCCTTAGATACGACGCTCTTAACTATCGCAGGGATATAGTGATTATATGCTCCCGCGCCTCTGAATATCTTGTTAAATACTTTGTTTTTTGAGGCGAGCTCTTCCATAATATGAACGGTCTCCATCTCGCCTTTTCCCGACGGAAGATTAAGAGGACTCTTAAGCCTTACTTCGTCCGGTATGCATGAAAACATATCCTCAAAGCTTTCATAGCCCGCCTCTCTAAGCAGCTCCCGCCTCTCCTTTTCGGTACCGGGTATATATGATCCCATAATTCACTCTCGCCGCTCCGCGCACGCCTCGCATATTTTAATATGCGGCATATATGCGGAGCCTCGGCTTTCCTTTCTCCCTCAAGCGGGTCGTCTGTTCTATTCCAAGCCCTCGGTCAGGCAGAACTCGTTATATTCTTTTTCGTCCATAAGCTCTTCTTTTTCGGTGATTCCCTCCACCTTGACGAGCCATGCCTGCTCCGCGTCTTCGTTTATGAGCTCAGGCGAGTCGAGGAGCTCCTCGTTTATTTCAGCTATCGTCCCCGTTAGCGGAGAATAGATGTCGGACACTGCCTTTACGGACTCCACGTCCGCGAAGGCTTCTCCTACGGTCACGCTGTCGCCTACCTCAGGAAGCCCTACGAATACCAGCCCCCCGAGCATCTTCTGCGCATAATCCGAAATGCCTACCATAGCCGTAGTTTCATCGAGCATTTCAACCCATTCGTGTGATTTTGAATATAACTTTTCCATTTTGTTCCTCCATTAATTAGTTTTAACTTTTATTTTATTTGTTCTTTCGTTAGATTGTGGCTCAGCTGTTTTTTAATTAGTTTCAGCTGTTACTTTAACAGCTTTTTAGTTATGTTTTAGCTTAATCGTTTTTTTCGTTTTTTTCGTTAGGTTTTAGCTTTATCTCTTTTTTCCTCGATAGGTTTTAGCTTAACTGTTTTTAACCGACCTCAGATTTTATTATAAATGTTTTCGTCAGGTTTTAGTTAACTGTTTTTAACCGGCTTCAGATTTTATTAATAGATACTTTTCGTCTCTGTTTCAGCGTTTGCTATGCTTAACTACAGCGTTTGATGCGGCTACCGGGCGGACGCGCGTTTAATTCTTATATGTTAATATATATTAACGATAGCGTATCTTCTACAGTTGTCCTCTGGTATAGAACTGAGTCTTAACCATTACCGCCTTAACCGTCCTGCCTCTTACATCGACCTCAACCTCTTCTCCGAGAACCCTCTCGTCCGATTCTACGAGCGCGCAGGCGACAGCCTTGTTGATGAATGGAAGCATAGTGCCCGAGGTGGTTATTCCGATCTTCCTGCCGTTCTTATATACGTCCATCTTCTCTCTGATTATGCCTCTTCCGACAACCTCAAGACCGACTTTTTTTCTCGCAGGAGGGTTCTTCTCCTCGAGGGCTTTTTTTCCTATGAAGTCCGGCTTATCCATCTTCACGAAAATCGAAAGCAGAGCTTCTCTCGGCGTAATCGTGTCGTCCATCTCGTGTCCGTAAAGCGGCATGCCCGCCTCGAGCCTAAGCGTATCTCTCGCGCCGAGCCCGCACGGAATGAGTCCCGAGTCCTTGCCCGCCTCGTAGAGCGCTTCCCAGATTTCGGGCGCCGCGTCCCACGGCATATATATCTCGACTCCGTCCTCTCCCGTGTAACCCGTCGTGGATATCGCAACCTTATGTCCGAGCATATCAACCTCGCTGTTCCAAGCGTAATATTCCTTAGGGATATCCTCTTCCTTAACGAGCCTCTTAAGAATCTCTATAGCCTTAGGACCCTGAAGCGCAATCTGCGAAATCGTGTCCGATATGTCTATGAACTCGACCTCGCCCGACTTATGCGCCTGAATCCAGTTATAGTCCTTATCCTTGTTGGCGGCGTTTACGACCAGCATAAACTCTTCGTCATTTTTTTTGTAGACTATGAGATCGTCGACTACTCCGCCCTCTTCATTACACATAGGGGAGTAGCGAGCCTTACCGTCGCCGAGGTCGGCGAAATCATTCGTCAGCAGGTAGTTAAGATTCGCAGTCGCGTCTCTTCCCCTGCATATAATTTCGCCCATATGGGAAACGTCGAACATTCCAGCCGCGGTTCTCACAGCCATGTGCTCCTCGATTATCCCCGAGCCGTACTGAACCGGCAGCTCCCAGCCTGCGAACGGTACGAGCCTGCCGCCGAACTTAATATGCGTCTCGTAAAGTGAGGTTCTCTTTAGGTTTTCTTCTGACATTGTTTAGCCTCCATTATACATTATTATACAAAAAACACAAAAAGCACACGAACTGAACTCCGCGTGCCCTGTCCTTTTACCTGAAAGATTGATCTTCTTCGGCGCATACGCTCTCCAGGGTTCTGTCCGGATTCAGTCCTTTTGCCTGAGAGTTTATCCGCTCCTCGCCCCTTCGGCGCTGCGATATCAACCGCAGTCTCTCCCGTATCCATCTTACAGAAATACATCAATATGCCTTGTTTTTACTTCTTTATTTTAACACATAACACTCCGACGGGTCAATGTATTTTAATCTTTTTCAGATGTGAGGCGAAAGGCGCCGCCCTGAGAGCGGGCGACGCCTTTCGCGGTTAATCAGGCTATTTTTTTAACGGTCATGTCGGAAAATTCGGTATATATCTTTTCTCCGTCAATTATCACATAGCCTCTGATTTTGTAGTAATATTTTTTGCCGCTCTTGACAGCTGTGTTAGTAAACTTAGTCCCCTTAATCACCTTGTACGGCGTTTTGCCATAGCCTGAGTTCTTCTTAAGAGATCTGAAGATTTCTACTCCGTCGAGCTTGATTACGTTTGTCTTACCTGCCTTAAGCACGACGGCTTTTTTGCCGTTTGCCTTATGTATCAGACTTGAACTGAGTTTCAGCTTAACGGATTTTATCTTATTTCTCTGCGCCGTCATAGCTTCTTTCGCCGACGCCGCCGACATAACCTTGTATCTCGAGAAGTGTCCCGTCTCGAAAGAGAAAGTGCCGTCCGCGTTTACCGTGCCGCCCATATTATGAAGTCTGTCGGCATTATCGATATACAGACAGACTGCGTCGGTCTGACCCTTGAGATTAAGCGGCAGAGCTAAGGTTATCACGACCTTGCCTCCGGCGAAGTCGGTTATCTCTCTTCCTGCCTTAGTAGTTATCGTCACGCCTATTTCGAGAGAATCCCTATCCTCGGCGATTTTTTCTACCGAGAGGCTTATATCTTCGCCTGCCGCCTGCGCCGATATCGCGTTTGAAGCGTCGTTATCGATGACTATTTTACCGATATCTGTCTCTACCGCAAGCGAAGCGTCCGTGCCGTCTCCCAATTCTTTTACGAACTCGCCGCCTATTACGACATTGGACTTGCCGACGTCTTCAGTGCTGCCCGAGGCTTTAGCGTCGACGAATATCTCCGTCGCGTTCTTAGCCTTAGCCTCGTCGATCAGCTTTTTCACCTCGTCGTCCTTTACGACCGCATTAACGGTGACGATACGCTCGCTCTCTCCGGTCGGCGGGTTGATTTTTTGCTCGGTTGCGGTCGCAGTCTCCACGGCGGCGGCTACCTGTCCCGATGTTTCAGCTCCGCTTGCCGGAGGCGCTATCGCGGGAAGTCCGCCGCCCGTCGACGTCCCCGGCGCGGTCGGAGTTTCAGGTCTCTCATTGGCGAAATAGATATATGCGACAGGAGTTTCTCCTCTTAATATCTCGACGCGCGTATCAAGGTTCTTATCAGGTTCAGCTCCGGCTTTGAGGGAGACTGAGAAATAATTCTTACCCGCAGGAGTGCTCCCCTCATAAAGCCCTGTCACTTCTCCGGCGCTTGCGAATCCCGTCTTCGTTATATTACCCTTAAACGCCTTGAAGCTGAGTCCGTTCACCCCGTTGCTTCCGTCTTCGCTTGCGTCGGTCACATAAATCTTTTTACCATACTCGAAGTCTTCGAAGCATGGAATTTTACCCTCATAGGAATACCCGTAATTATCCACTTTGTCAGCTTCCCACGACGCCGCATACTCTGCTTCTATATGGAACAATGTGGATGATACCAAAACATCCTTACCGTTAATCCTGTCACAGACCGTTAAGTAAAAGTCGTCATAGTCCTCAGGAAGCTTATCGATTGTGAATATCGTCTCGTCGGGTCTGCTTCCCGCTTCTTTCTTAAAAATGCCCTCGTAATATGCAGGCTCGGTATCTTCCCAATAGTTGAATTTAACCGCCTTATAGCTGAGCTCTCCCTTAGGGCTGTACATCAGATAGCCCTTAAACGAGGATTTGTCTTTCGCTTTAATGTTAACCCCATAGCCGACAGGATAAACAGACGAGTCCTTTACTTTCGACGAGAACCTGAGGATATCCGCTTCGGTCATTCCCTCGATTCCGATTTTAACGTCTTTGTATTTGACATATTCTCCGCCGCTTGCAAAAAACAACGCCATATTGTCGCCGAGCCTCGATAAAGCTCTTGCCCTGAATATGATTTCGAAAACGCCTTCGCCCAGATCCTTTCTTCCCAAACGAATTACATAATTCGAGCTGTCTGCATTTCTAATCTCCGCTCTAAAATTTTTCGCAGCCGGTTCGGTTTTAGCATAAAAGAATACATCGCCGATTTCGTTTATCTTAGACTTATCCCATAAGAACTTGCCGTTCGCCGTCGCAGACTCGGTTAAGTTCTTATCCCGGAACAGCGATATCTCTATGTCCGTAGGCGTCGCAGGCTCTATAGGAGTCACCGGGGCTGTCGACGGCGCCTTATCAATTTTCAGAGTTATTATAAGCTCTCCGCCCTTTTTAACCTCGACTATCCACACCTTGGATTTATCCATCTCGACGCCGTCCACAGGCATTAGAGATATGCCTTTTTTAGGTGTATCGACAAGCGAGCTTGTGAAGTATGTGCTGAATGCCTCCGCTTGAGGCTCTCCCATAGTGTAGCCTTGGTCGTTTTCAGTCTTAACGGCGCTCTTAAGCTCGAACTCGAATTCCTCGAGCTTAAGGTCATAGTTCATATTCTCGGGATACAGCCTTATTTCTCTTCCGTAAACAATTCTTTTATATTCCTTATAGTTATGAGTCTCCCAAGCATAACTGTAGTCTTTCCGTTCGCTGTTATAATAATATACGCTGAAATTAGGCTCCGGCTCTTCTAAGTCGATTAAGATATTCCCCCACGGTTTATCCCCGAAGCTGACGGTCAGCTTGATGAGCTTAGTTTTGTCGACGAAGGCTCCGTCCTTAGGAGCTATCTCCAGCGCTCTCTTGATATAGCTGCCTGAATTAGGACTATTATATACTATGCGTGTTTCGAATAAGCTGTCGAAATCAGCAACCTCAGTCATCACGCCCGTATATACGCCGCTACCGTCAACAGTTTTTTCCCCCGTGTATGCCTTAAATGTAAGCTCTTCAAGCTTGCCGTCCGTAGACCCGTCTTCCGGACACAGGTAGATTTTTTCACCGTATGCTATCCTGTTATATGCCGAGTTGGCATTATCAGGCTTGATATTGAAAAAACCTTCGCTCGTGCGGCACACACTAAGCTTAATCTCACTCTCAGGCACATCTATTATGAGGGTCATAAGCTCTTCCCCCATATATTTAACCTTAATCTTAGTGACCTTAGACCTGTCTATCGTCTTATTCTTTTTAACTGAGATTTTCAGCCTCTCCACAATCGGCGCGTCCGGCGCATGAACTCCCCTCACAATCTCGGTATCGAAGTATTCGGCAAAGTCTATGGCGCTGTATGATCCTGCGGTATAAGTCCCATCTTCTTCATCAACATTCTTAGGCGCCTGCTCCGCCTCAAATGTCAGCTTGTTCAGCTCTTCCTCGTAATTATAACTGAAAAACTCCAAAAATATCTTCTGGTCGTATGTTATTCCCTTAAAATTACCAAGAAAGTCATCACAAAGGTTGTCTCCGTCCCAGCTAATCCACCTATAGTCGCTTGACGAATCATAGGCATTAAGAGCTCCCATTGCTTGAAGATAAAAGGCGCTTACGAACTCATCGCCTGCGAACGCCGAAATATAACAGCCCGTTAGCTTCTTGCCCTCTTTGTCAACAGGGAAGTCTTTAATTTTAACCTTATAGGCGGAGGCTCCCTCAATCCTCTCGTATTCGAAGAAGCTGCTCCCGAGCTCTTCAATATCGTGGTCGTAATCTTTATCGTCAATCTCAGGATCTTCATATGCCCTGAATGTGAGCTCTCTCTCGCTGTCTATAAAAATCTCGGGATAATTGCCCATAAGAATTTCGTGCCTGTCTACAGTCACATATAATGCGTCCGCCTCATATGAAGACTTATCTTTAGCATAGAATGTGCCGTAAGGCACATCACCGCGCCTGAGCTTATAATCCTTGATCTGCTCGCCCTCCTCATAGGTAGAGCCGACAACTTCAGAAATTACTATGGACGCCGACCTGTCAACCGCAGGCACAACATAATGCGGAATCAGTATCTTATATGCTCCGTTTTTAGCGGAGTACGTCATTATTGTTGCCCGCCTGCCGTATTCTGCTCTTACCGAGACGTCGCCGCTGTAGCCCTCTATCTCGGCATACAAGATGAGATTACCTACCTCGTCACATCTTGCGGCATCCCACGTGACATCTCCGTACCTGTCTTCAGCCGGCTGCTTCCGCTGCTCGTCCCAATATAGCTTTACCGTCGGCGTCGCAGCGTAGGCGCTTCCGGGCTCACCGAATGAAGGTATCAGAGTGAATACCATCATAAGAGCAAGCAAAACCGTAAACAGTCTTTTCATGATAAACCGTCCTTTCATAAATACATAGAGTACGCTTCCAATCATCAAATCCTCAAGCCCTTTGCCGCTTTAATTTGTTATAATATATTATACCCTCCCCCATATCGAAAAGTCAATCGCAATTAGCCGTTTCATCTGTTTTTACCAGCTTTTCGGGAGGTATTTCGGGACGTTTTTTCGGGATATTTAGTGGCATATTTCAGAGTATATTTCAAGGAAAATTTCGAGACATATTCCAGAGTACATTTCTTGCAGCCTTTTAATTTTATCTATATCCGAAACAGCCCTTTTTTACCTGTTTCTGCGGATTTTCGGTTAAGCAAAAAACCCGGGCCTAAGCTCGGGTCATTGAATACAATTCGGGTTATATGTTGTACTTGTTCTTGAATTTCTCTACGCGTCCGCCGCGGTTTACCATCTTAGCGGCGCCCGTGAAGAACGGGTGGCAAGCTGAGCAAACGTCAAGTCTTAATTCAGACTTGGTCGACTTGGTCGTAAATGAATTACCACATGCGCAAGTTACTTTACATTCCATGTATTCTGGATGGATTCCTTCCTTCATGTCAGTTCCTTTCCCGACGGCAAGTTACCGCCGTAATTTTTAGCTAAAAATCAGCCGCGAATCTGCGACCCGTATAATATATCACAAGCCCCCGCATAATGCAAGCTTTTTTTAGAAGAGCCGCTTTTTATCTTAATTTTTAACTAAAACATTGTTTCAGGGCTGTCACGTAGCTTTTATTGTATCCATATTTTGTGGGCTATTCTTCATAGTGATACTTACATGAATATATGATCAGGTTTTCGTTGTTATCCATATTATATATCAGCCTATGTTCATCGGTAATACGCCTACTGCATGCTTTTCGATATTTAAGAGGTTCGGGTTTTCCAATACCCTGTAAAGCCCCGTTGCGATCAATATCCTTTATGAGGTTATTGATCCGTTTAATCATATTTTTATCTTCCTGTTGCCATTGGATATATTGTCCCCATGCCGTAGGAGTAAATATTATATTCATTTAGTCTAAAGCCTCCAGCTCTGCAACGGTCATTGCAGTTAACCCTCCTGCCTCAGCCTCTGCTATGGATTTGTCTAACATTGCAAGGTACTCGGCATTTCTCTTGGCTTTCATTATTTCATTATACTCATTTTCGGACAGCATAACTATGTTTTCGTTTTTTGGTCTTGAAATAATCAAAGTCTCACCATTGAAAACTTTATTACACAAGCTCTTAAAATTATCTCTAACGTCCATACTTTTCACAGCTAACATAAAACCACTACCTTTCATACGAAAATCCATACGTTTTTTCGTATTTATTATATAATATTATCGTTTCCGAGTCAATAGTTTTGATAGAAATAATACCAGCCGGAAGTTTCTTCCCGCTTTTCTCACGGGCTTCTCGCCGTTTAGCTCGCGGCTCACTCTCCCATAAGCTCTCTGTCTATTATCGACAGCATTCTCTCAAACTCGGCTACCTCTTCACTCGAAAACCTGTCGCGTATACGCTTCATCACCTTAGGTATATAGTCGTAGGTCACTCCGTATGTCTTCATATATTTTTCGGTAACCTCGAGATGGTATTCGCGCTTATCCACGAGACTGCGGACTCTCCTTATATAGCCCTTGCGGACAAGGCTGTTTACCTTATATGCGGCGTTCGGCGCGGAGAACTGACAAAATGTCGCAAACTCGTTAATAGTCGGGTGATTAAGCGCATAGATGACCTCAACGCATATTACCTCGATCGACGACAGCGGGCTGTCAACCTCTATCCCCTGATTAAATGCTCTCGAATAAAGCCCCATTCTGAATCCGTTATAAATGTTAATAAAGCTCTGCTCCAACCTCTTATCCTCGTCCACTTCGCACCTCATTCATATCCTCGGCGACCTCGACATTAACTGCCGTTAAATTACAGATAATATATTTTAACATATTCTATGCGGAGTAGTAAACCTATAATCTCGCAGCAAAAAATCGTCGCCCCTCGGTTCAAGACTTATCGGCTCGCAGCTAAAGGCCGACGCCTCACGCTGCATAGCCGCTGTGCGACAAAAGCTATCTGCTCTCAA
>JBHAFL010000044.1:0-3949 GCA_041856085.1 Anaerovoracaceae bacterium
CCTGTGCCGCTACATTGCTCGCATAGAACCACGATTTGTACGCCTCGTCAGGAGCAGTGATGTCAAAATCCGTAACGGTATCAGGTACTACGTAGAAACTCCAAGAGTAACCGCTCCAAAAGCTTCCACCGGGTGCAGGACTGTACTGAGACTGCCATTCATCAGTTGCAATACCCCCAATTTTACTCATATATATGCCGTTCGGGGAATTTATCATATCGAAGCCGTAGTTAAACAGACAGTTCGCAGCATTAGGGCTGTTTTCGTGAGCCCTTGTCTCACCTTTATCCTTAACCGCTTTATAAAAAAGGTCGAAGGCGGTAGGCACGTATTCGGCATTAGGGTCATTGTTATAAAGACCCGTGAAACCTGCCGGAACATCAGAGGAAACTTCCGAGTCGAGACCCGTAATCGTTGACAAATCAATATTGGCTGAGTATGTAGACATACCAATGGTGTTGTCAAGAATATAGTAATTAGGATATTGCACTCCTTCATACATATTACCCGGTGCACAGAATTTAACCGTCGCATTACCTGTCGCCGCAAACGCAGTCGCACTCATCGCGAATACCATGACGAGAGCCATAGTTATTACGAATGCTTTTCTTAAGAATCTGTTATTTTTCATCAGTTTTACCTCCTATGAAAAATATTGCTGCCCTCTCAATCTTTTCTCCATCTCAGCCGAGAGTTTTTAGCTGAGACTGAGCCTGTATTTTCATATTTCAGCAGAATCGGCTCATACAAGCAAGCCTCTTAATATTTATCCTCCGGCTCTGCCCGCCGGAGCAATGTTTCCCACATCGGTTTCACCCCCTAACCTGATTTTAATCATATCCTGAATGCTCTTATTTATCTTCCGAGTCCTATAATTCGCAGATATACACTTCTAAGAGCAACCTGTACATGTTTATATAACCGCTTGCAAGCCTGCTATAAGATGCCAAAAAAGCAGGCTACCCTCAGGTAGCCTGCCTTAAATTTACTCTCTCGCCGGGTGAGGCTTATTGCCTCCGCTCCCGTATTCTCAGTTCAAAAGCACGGCAGGTAGCTATTATGTCTATCTAACACGATAACTATGATTCCTGTCTATCTTTTAAGTGATGCCCCGCCACCTATAGATTGGTTCATCGAAGTCATAACTCGTCTCCCGACTTATTCTCCGCTCCACCTCTAATCTAAAGTGCAGCCTCGGCATTACGGTTACTTAGTATAGCACGGGATTCTCACCCGATTTCCGTTAGTTACGCTTCATATTTTGTATTTATTTTTATACTTCGAACATACTACATTGTAGAATGCTTGTCAATAGATTTTCTTTGTATACTTTCTGTTTATAAATATCAAGGATAAATTAGAAAAATATTCTAAAAAAATATATAAATGTGAATATATGTTATTTTAATGTATAGTAAAGCTATATTGACCAATATTAAAACTATAAATATCGCTATGAAAAGCATATATCTCTTATTTATATAAGTTTAATTGCATGCTAAAAAATGCATTTATATAATGCTACTAATCCCTACCGTTCATTTAGGTGTAGCGGCTTTTCAGATGGAGAAGCGCGGCATACGCACCGAGCGCGGCAATCTCAACCGCGAAATCGAAGTCACGAACCGGCGTTTGCGGCAGCTCAAAGCCCGTATATCCAAGCTGCAAAACTGGCTGAAAGAGGAAACTGCCAATACTGAGCCGCCGACACTTGCCGATGTGATACAGGGTATTCTGTTGAAGCGGGAGCAGGCAGGAAAACAGAGCCGATACACGACCATTCACAACCTGAAAGCAGCGGCAAATATGCTGAACTTCCTCACAGCCAACGGCATAAAGGAAATGGCTGGACTGGAAGAAAAGGTGATGGATATGTACGGCGAGCAGCGCAGCATATCCGAAAAGCTGAAACCTATCGACAGGCGATTGAAAACCCTTGATGAGCATTTGCGGCACAGCGGAAACTATAAAGCCTATCACGGGCATAAGGCGCAGTATGAAAAGCTGTATGCACAATACCGCCAAATCAAAAAAGCGGGAGGGTTCGGAGCGGAGCGCAAAGCGCAGAAAGCGCTTGATGCCGCTAACTCCTATTATCACGCTCATGATACGGAAATCGTGCTTTTTGAAGCCGCTGAACGGTATTTGAAAGATGTTATGCAGGAACGCTTTGACCCGAAGAAGCTGCCGCCGATAAGGAAATGGGAAGCCGAGCGCGACAAGCTGAAAGCCGAAAGGCAACAGCTATCCCACGAGTATAACAGACTGAAAAACGAGGTTAAGGAAGTGGAGCAAATCCGCAGGAATGTTTACAGTATTTTGAAAGAGGAAAGAGGTAGAGAACAGCCGAAGCGAAATCACAACCTTGAACTGTAAAAATGAAGAACGGCGGGATAATAGCACTATCCCGCCGCTTGTGTTTTGGGGTTGTTATCAGTATGATAAATCCCGACTTGTCAATTATTGTTTCCTGGCTACGATATAAAATCTGTGGATGCTTCCCTCAATCACGCCATTCTTATCAAGAATTTCCTGCGCCTTGTACAGTTGTTCAAGGCATCTTTCAACGGAAAAACCAAGGAACTCCCACTCAATGATCCTTGCAAACCAGACAAGAGCTCCTACGTCAAAGAAGCGGATCGGCTGATGGGTTTCCCCACTCTCCAGTACTTCAAATCCGTGTTCGAGAAGTTCTGCCTTTCTCACATCAAGGTATTGTTTGGGATAGGGCACTTCTGTGATATGGGGAAGAAGAAGCTGCACCAGTTCCCGGTCGTTTTCTGCGCCTACCTGTTGGGTAAGGAATAACCCATTCGGCTTCAATACACGCCGCAGCTCAGCGACGTCATAATCGCCATGCCGGTTTGTGATCATATCAAAACTTCTGTCAGCGAATGGAAATGTTTCGCCTCCGTCTGCTTCCTTGAAATCAATGCCCAGCGGGAGCAAAACTTCTTTGCATAATTCCACATTGGGCGGATAGCCCTCAATCGCTGCCGTATTTTTGTTAGGGTGATGGAGGGAAAGCAGAAACTCTCCGCCGCCGGTTTCCATATCCATCAGCTTCATGCTGTCTTTCCGATAGTTCTGAATAACCTCTCGAAAATCCCACGGCAAAACATCTTCTTCCTTGTACCTGCCGTGGATATGAGAAAAATCCCATCCGTGGATATGGGCAATGGCTTCTTCTTGTTTCCAGACTTCTTTTAATTGTTCTGTGTTCATTTTACTGCTCCTTTCAAAAGAAAAATGATGATTATGGTTTTCTTTAGATCGGTACGGTTCCTGACAACCTCCTGCACAGAACGTTTTTACTCGATACAGATTGTTGTCAGTTGCGGAACTGTACCGAGTAGATAATTCGTCGCATCATTGGTTACCTCCAAAAGCTGAATTTGCCTGTTGGCCTTGACAGTATAACATAGAAATGTGAATTTTTCTACTCCTGCCGCAAACTCATTTTCAATGTGGGCAAGGTTTTTATATTACCTGCCCATAAAACAGCTTCAAACTATCCACAAGACGCATTTTGACATCTTCCTCTGTTACTAACTCGCCCCCACCCAAGAAAAAGCGTCTATAAATCAGAAAAAGCACTTGACAAAACGCTTCATGGGGAACGCACAAGGACATTGAGCCGTATGAGGATCCGGTCTTTCAGAGAAATGTGATCCTGACGAGATCAGAATGGCTGATGATGAGCAACAGGCCGAAGAATCCGGCCTATGCCAGAAACAAGAACGTGCTGATCGTAGGCGGATCCGGTTCCGGCAAAACGAGATTCTGGCTGAAACCGAACCTGCTTCAGATGCACAGCTCCTACGTCATAACCGACCCGAAGGCCAGTGTCCTTATAGAGTGCGGAAAAGCCCTGCAACGCGGCGCTCCGGTGCTCGATGCAAAGGGGAACCACGTTAAAGACAAACATGGGAAACCTTTCTTTGAGCCG
>JBHAFL010000045.1:0-12870 GCA_041856085.1 Anaerovoracaceae bacterium
ATGCAGACTTTTTGGAACAAAAATGTTATTATGATATTCGTTAAAGGCTATATATCAATCGGAATTGCAGTTGGAAACTGTATATCCGTTGTAAATAGACCTTTGCAGCCGCTTCGTAATCTCAATAGCGCTCTTTTATTTTTTAGGGATTATATATATAGTTTGTTTGAAATTTACCTTTGATTTTGACTGTTTCAAAAAGTCTACTTTTTGAAACAAAAAAATAATTGTCAATCATTGTCATTGTTTGCAGTCATATTTTTTGACAAGTAAAAGTCTCAAAATAATACCAAAATAATGTACAAAACATAATTGACATTATGACACGTAAAACAACATTAAAAAAAGCCTCACCATGCAAGGTGAGACTTTTTAATATTGCTTTATTTTTCGATTATTACGCCGTCTTCGTCTACGAAAAGATCCATAATCTCATCGATTTCGCTCTGATTGACGGTATTATCGGGCTCCTTATCCACGGCTTCGGTTTTTTTAAGGGTTTCTCTCAACTGAAGCTCCATCTTATCGATTAGCTCAGGGTTGCGGATAAGATATTCCTTAACGTTCTCTCTGCCCTGTCCGATTCTCTCTCCCTCGAAGCTGTACCACGAGCCCGCCTTATCGACAATCTTAGCCCCCACGGCGCAGTCAAGGACGTCGCCTACCTTAGATATGCCCTGACCGTACATAATGTCGAACTCGCACACCTTAAACGGAGGCGCCACCTTATTCTTGACTATCTTGACCTTGGTACGGTTACCTATGACGTTATCTCCGACCTTAAGGCTGTCCACGCGTCTTACGTCAAGCCTCATCGATGAGTAGAACTTAAGGGCTCTGCCGCCGGTAGTAACCTCCGGACTGCCGTACATTGTGCCGACTTTCTCTCTTAGCTGATTAATGAAAATGACGCAGGTGTTCGACTTGTTGACGGTACCCGTAATCTTACGGAGCGCCTGCGACATCAGTCTTGCCTGCAAGCCCACGTGCGAGTCCCCCATCTCGCCCTGTATCTCTGCGCGCGGCACGAGCGCAGCGACGGAGTCGATTACTATGACGTCAAGCGCCGCAGAGCGCGCGAGCATATCGCAGATTTCGAGAGCCTGCTCGCCGTTATCGGGCTGTGATACGAGAAGCTCATCCACGTCAACTCCCAAGTTTTTAGCATAGGCGGGATCGAGCGCGTGCTCCGCGTCGATAAACGCCGCCCTGCCGCCGGACTTCTGAGCTTCGGCTACTATGTGAAGGGCGAGCGTCGTCTTACCCGATGACTCGGGTCCGTATATCTCCACTATCCTACCCTTAGGCACTCCGCCTATTCCCGTAGCCACATCGAGAGATATGGAGCCGGTGGAAATGGCGTCTATATTAAGGTGGGTTTCGCTCCCCAGCTTCATTATGGAGCCCTTGCCGAAATGCTTCTGTATCTGCGCGAGAGCCTCCTCAAGCGCCTTGTCTTTTTCAGATGTATTAACTGAATTATTTGCCATAATTATGTCTCCTTAATCAAATAGAACGTTTGTTCGCAAAGTAATAATACAATATTTTTTTTGTCCGGTCAAGGAAAATTTATAGGATATTATGTATTATTTAAGCTGCAAAAAACAGATTAAATCATTTAATTACAGGACTGCCGTTATTTCGTCATAAAGCTCGTCGAAGCTCTCGAGAGCCTTATACATAGGATAGTCTCTTTTAAGCTGCTCGGTGCTCCTGAAAAGGAATCCGGCTTTTGAAGCCTCTATCATTCCGAGGTCGTTAAAGCTGTCTCCCGCCGCTATCGTCTCGAAGCCCATAGCTTGAAGACATTTTACCGTCGTCAGCTTCGACTTCTCGCATCTCATTCTGAAATCGGTTATTTCCCCGTTTTCTGAAACTATGAGCTCATTGCAGAATATCGTAGGATAGCCCATCTTCTTTATTAATGGCTGAGCAAACTGCGTGAATGTATCGCTCAGAATAATCACCTGCGTCCTCTCGCGAAGCTTATCCAAAAACTCCTTAGCTCCCTCAAGCGGGTCTATCTTCGATATCGTAGCCTGTATTTCTGCGAGTCCGAGACCGTGCTCCCTCAATATATCGAGTCTGTATTTCATCAGCTTGTCGTAATCCGGCTCGTCTCTCGTCGTCCTCTTAAGCTCGGGAATCCCGCTTTCTTCCGCAAAAGCAATCCATATCTCCGGCGTTAATACGCCCTCCATATCCAAGCATACTATATTCATGTTTTTTTCCTCCTCAGTTTTTTTATAAGTCTATCCGCCAATATTGCAAAAAATGACCGCTCGGGCGCCGCCTTTTCGATTTTTTCCTTAAAAAGAAGCGTCCTTATCGCATAAGCCACTCCCTCCTCCTCGTTTGAAAGAGTCACATAGTCGGCTGCAGCCTTAACCGCATCTTCGGCGTTTGACACTGCCACCCCGAAGCCGACTCCCTTTATCATCTCTATATCGTTCGGACTGTCGCCGAAAGCCATTATGTGCGGAAGCTCTATTCCCGATATCTTCGAAAGCGCTCTCAGCCCGCTCGCCTTAGAGCTCGTATGCGAACCGATTTCAAGGTTGGCACGCGTGGAAGAGGTGAGCGTGAAGCCGCTCAGCGCTTCGAGCCTTTTTCTCATCTCCTCCTTATCCTCCTGCTTCCTGAAATGTATATTGACGTTTTCAATCTTGTCCGAATTGACTCTCCAGAACTCCCATATATCCTCGACGGGCTTTCTCGTCCTCAGAATATATTTTGTGCTCAAAAAATCCGAACCCCTATCCTTAAGCTCATCATAAAGAGCCTGCGATATATAAGCTCTACCTTCTGTGAATACCTCAACAGGGTGCTCCGTACCCTCGAGAAAATCGGCGAGCATTTCGGACACGACGCGCTCGATATAATCGGAATACAGGAAATTACCCGTAGCAACTTCGACGATATGAGCGCCGTTAGAACATAACACATACTTAAGCCCGTCTATTCCGAGCACATAATCGGGTACGGCTACGATAGGTCTTCCGGTGGCGACGACAACCTGATAGCCGCGTCTAACCGCCTCCTCCAGCGTTTCTTTCGTTCTTTTGGTAAGTCCCGACCTTGTCAGGGTCGTATAATCGAGGTCGAGCGCTATGAGCTTAATCTCATCGGATAAGCTGTTTATATCCCTTTTTATCGTCATTTTATCAACTTATATATCTCGTTTATCATTCTTATCGCAAAAAATGTCCTGTTATACTCTCTTCCCTTACTTTTCCTGAATACCTCAACCGCCCTCGTCTCCCCCTTATACGAGATTCCGATATAAGCAAGGCCTGCGGGCTTATCGGGACTCAAATCCTCGGGACCGGCAACTCCTGTAACGGAGATACATATATCAGAGCCCGTCTTACTAAAAAGTCCCTCCGCCATCTCTATCGCAACCTCTCTTGATTCCGCGGTATATTGAGAAAGCGTTTCCCGCTTTACCCCGAGCTCCTCCTCTTTCGCTCTGTAGGAATATGTTACGATTCCTCTGTCAAACACCTTTGATATACCCGCGACATCTGTGAGCATTTTGGCAAAAAGCCCTCCCGTGCAGCTCTCGCAGCACGATATGCTTATGTTCTTCTCAATCAGGATTCTTCCAACTATGTCGATGAGATTCTCGTTATCTTCGCTGTAAATATATTCTCCGATAAGCTCTCTGATGCGAGCTGTCATATCGAGGCAGGCAGCTTCGGCTTCCTCGTATGTGGGGCGCTTCGAGGTTATTCTGAGGCTGCACTCTCCCTCTTTCGCATAGGTTGCTACGGTCGGGTCGGTCTGCCCGTCTATGAGAGGCAAAAGCGCCGTCTCAAGCGCCGCCTCTCCTATGTTCGTCGTCCTTATTATGCGATAATATATAACCCCGTCGCGTTTTTTCTCAAGATAAGGGATAATATGCTTCGAAAACATGGCTTTCATCTCTATCGGCGGTCCGGGCAGAGCGACCGCAATCTTGCCGTTCTTCTCTAAGAGAAAGCCGGGCGCGGTTCCCGCGGAGTTCGAAAGAATCACGGCTGTTTTAGGGAAAAAAGCCTGTTTAAGATTGTTTTCGGTCCATTTGTATTTTGATTTTTCAAAGTGACTTTTCAGAAGCCCGGTCTGCTCGGAGAACTCTATAAGCTCTTCGCCGAAATATTCGGCGATTATCTCTTTAGTAATGTCGTCCTGAGTAGGCCCGAGACCTCCGGTCGTGATTACCATATCGCAATCCTTATAGGCGATGTCGAGCATATCGCGCAGCCTGCATGGATTATCCCCTACGGTGTAATGATACATCACATCGACGCCTAAGCTCTGAAGCTGCTCCGAAAGATAGGCAGCATTCGTATTTATTATCTGTCCGAACAGAAGCTCCGTTCCGACTGTCAGAATTGCCGTTTTCATAATTATCCTTTTTCTCCGATTTCAGGTATGTCCTATCCGATTCATACCGCGTATATTATCTCTGGATTTATTCATTAAAAACCTGCTTGTTGTCGAGCACGTATTCTACCCCTGAAACAACCGTCATCAAAAGAGCGGCGTATAACATCGCCTTAGACGAAATATTGTACCATCCGTAGTCTATTACAGGACATAATAGAAGCATACATACCGCTATCATCTGCAATACCGTCTTAATCTTGCCGCTCATGCGGGCTGCTATGACGATTCCCTCGGAAGCAGCAACCGTCCTGACTCCTGAAACCAGAAACTCTCTCGCAAGTATGATGACGAATACCCATGCGGGCACATAAGACGGAACCATAAGGCAAAATGCGGAATATACGAGTATCTTGTCCGCAAGAGGGTCCATAATCTTGCCGAAATTGGTTATCAGCTTGTATTTTCTCGCAATTTGACCGTCAAGAGTGTCGGTTATCGAAGCCAGTATAAAAATTAAAAAGGCAATAACATAGAGGTTTAACATATATGCCGCTATAAAAAACGGAACGGCAATCATTCTTGCTATTGTGAGCTTATTAGGTAAGTTCATTCCTCTTCCTCCACTTCTCTTCCCACGAGATCGTAGTCGTAGGAATCTTCAATAATTACTTTTACGATATCGCCCGCCTTAAGCTGCCTTGATGAGCTCAGAAGCACTGAATTGTCGATTTCAGGCGCGTCGTACACGGTTCTTCCGATATAGCTTCCGTCCTCATCTCTCTCTTCCACGAGCACGTCGAGGATTTTGCCTTTCATTTTTTGGTTGAGCTCGTAGCTGATTTCAAGTTGCAGTCTCATTATTCGCTCGAGGCGCTCCTGCTTGACGGAGTCGTCTACCTGATTATCCATATCACCCGCCTCGGTTCCCTCCTCGCGGGAATATGCGAAACAGCCGAGTCTGTTAAATCTCTGCTCCCTTACGAAATCGCACAGCTCCTCAAAATCCTCTTCGGTTTCACTCGGGAAGCCTACTATCAGAGTAGTCCTTATGGCTATATCGGGTATAGCATCTCTCAGCTTTTTTATCTTATCCCTTATGCTCTGAGACGTGGAGCGCCTTTTCATAGCTTTTAATACGCTGTCCGATGAATGCTGGATAGGAATGTCTATATACCTGCATATCTTGGGCTCTTCGCGTATCACGTCAATGAGCCTGTCGTCTATCCTGTCCTCGTAGCAGTACATAAGCCTTATCCACTCTATGCCCTCTACCCTCACAAGCGACCTGAGAAGCTCGGGGAGTCGCCTCTCGCCGTATATGTCATAGCCGTAATTGGTTAAATCCTGAGCGATAAGAATGAGCTCCTTACAGCCCGCCGCGGCGAGCTTCTCCGCTTCTTTTAATATATCCTCGATTCTCTTGCTCCTGAAAGCTCCCCTTATATGGGGAATCACGCAGTATGCGCAGCGGTTGTTACAGCCCTCCGCTATCTTAAGGGTAGCCGAATAGGGATTGTCGCCGAGCATCCTGTCTCTGTATTCCAGAATCTCGTCGTGAATGTGGGTAACATAGCTTAGCGGGCTCTTGCTTTTTATATTTTTTGCGCTCTTGTCAAGCGACCTGAGAATTTCGGGGAGCTTCTGATATTCGTTTACTCCGATAAAAACATCAACCTCCGGCATTTCCTCAGCGAGAGCCTCCGAATATCTCTCGGAGAGGCAGCCGGATACTATGAGCCTCTTGCCCTGAGCCTTGTGCTCGGCCATCTCGAATATCCTGTCTATGGATTCTTTTTTTGCGTCATTGATAAATCCGCAGGTGTTTACCACAATCGCGTCCGCAGACTCGGGATTGTCGGCGATTCCGAGTCCTCCCGATATGAGCTCCGCTTTCGCAACCTCGCTGTCATAGTAATTTTTCGGACAGCCGAGCGTTTCAAAATATACTTTCATTAAAATAATGTCTCCTGTTTGTTTCGGGTTTCGGCGAAAGCGTCGAACTCCTCCCTCGTCATTATGACCTGACGAGGTCTTGAGCCGTCCTGCGGTCCGATAACGTTAAGCTCTTCCATCATATCGACTATTCTTGCAGCCCTGTTATAGCCGATTCGAAATCTTCTTTGCAGCATAGATACGGAAGCCTGCCCCGAATCAATAACGAGCTCCATAGCGTCGAGCAGAAGCTCGTCGCCGTCCGAAGGTCCTTCGCCTCCGCCGCCCGAACCTACGTCCGAGCGCTCGATTCTCGCCAGTATCTCCTGCTGCCTGCCGTTGTCTGCGCCCTCTGTCACCTGCGATTTGACATATTCTATTACGGCGTTAACCTCTCTGTCGCTTACGAAGCAGCCCTGTACCCTCGTAGGGTCGCCCTGTCCCATCGGTCTGAAGAGCATATCTCCCTTGCCGAGCAGCTTCTCCGCGCCCTTTTCATCGAGTATGGTCTGTGAATCTACGTGTGACGAGACTGCGAAAGCGATTCTTGACGGTATGTTAGCCTTGATTACACCCGTGATTACATCGACCGACGGCCTTTGAGTGGCGACAATAAGGTGCATACCGGCGGCTCGCGCCTTTTGAGCTATCCTGCATATAGAGTCCTGAACCTGTGAAGACGCTGCCATCATCAGGTCGGCAAGCTCGTCAATTATTATTACTATCTGAGGTATGGTCTTGTCTTCTTCACCGCTCATTCTGATTATATCGTTATATGTCTCGAGGTCCTTCGCTCCCTCTATATGGAACTTATTATATCTCTCCTCCATTTCGGCAACCGCCCAGTTCAGCGCGGCAGCCGCCTTTGTCGGGTCCGTGACGACAGGTATGAGAAGATGAGGGATACCGTTATAGTTCGAAAGCTCCACTACCTTAGGGTCTATAAGTATCATCTTCACATCTTTCGGATTTGCCTTATAGAGAAGCGAGGTGATTATCGAGTTAATACATACGGATTTTCCCGAGCCTGTAGAACCGGCTATCAGAAGATGAGGCATAGCCTTGAGGTTTCCGACTATGGCACTTCCCGAGATGTCCTTTCCGACCGCGAAGCTGATTTTAGACTTCGCTTCCCTGAATACGGACGACTCTATTATTTCTCTTAAGTTTACAGGGGTTGAACCCTCGTTTTCAATCTCTATTCCTATGGCTGCCTTTCCCGGTATAGGGGCCTCTATCCTGATACTTTTCGCCCTAAGATTGAGAGCTATATCGTCGGCGAGGTTTACTATCTTTGAAACCTTGACCCCTACCGCGGGCTGAATCTCATATCTGGTTACCGTCGGTCCCTGCGTCACCTGCACTACATAGGCGTCGACATTAAAGGATTTTAAGGTTTCCTCAAGTTTCATCGCCTTGGCTTTTAGAGAGCTTTCAGGCTCCCTGTTTGCCGCTGCCGGCTTACTCAGCAGGCTGAGAGGCGGGAGCTTGTATTTATTGACCTTTGAAGCTAAGTTAAGCTCTTCGGACCTTAGCATAGATTCGCCGGCTTCCTTGTTGGAAAGCTTTTTTACAGGTTCTTTTTCGTCTTCCCTTTCTTTAGTTTTTTCGAGTGACGCTTCTCCTGCTGCTCCCCTGCTGTCTACGATGTATTCGGGGTCTTCCAGACCGTAGCCCGATATCGTCACCCTCTGCTCCTCCAATCCGAAGCTGCCTCCGGCATTTTCGGTCCTGCCGAAAAGCGAGTCGTCTTTCATATATCCGATTATGCTCTTCTTGCCTGCGGAATTAACGCCTTTAGGCTCGGTTTTCACTGACGGAGGCACATAATCAGCTTCTCTGCCGCTACCTGCGAACAGGATTTCTTTTCTTTCATTCCTGCTCAATTCTTCCTTTGATGCCTTTTTTACCTCAGGCCAAGCGTCCCTGTTCATCGCAAGCTGTGTTCCCTGAATATCGGAAGCCGACTCGTCCAAATGCAGATGTTCCCTTATCAGCTTTCTCTCTTCAATTTTTTCACCGGCTTTTTCGATGAATCTCGAAAGCGGCGTGTTGATTACAAGCAGCAGGCAAATCAGGGCGGTAACCGCCGAAAACAGCCAGCAGCCGGCTATTCCTATCCATTTTATAAGCGCGGAGGCGATAACCATACCTATGAAGCCGCCGGATTCAAGAAGAATTCCCTTTTTATAAAACTCCGAAAAGACCTCTATAGTCCACCTTATCTTATCCGGCTGAATGAAATGAATCGAGTACATCGTGCAGAGCATAAATACGAAAAGCATGGTCAGCGAAAATGTCCTTATGCTGAAATGCGAAGTCTTCCTCGCGAAAAGAAGCACGCCGAAGGTAATCATAAAAAACGGCAAGACATAAGAAATCCAACCGAATGTACCTCTCATCATATCCCTCAGGACGTCGCCTAATTTGCCGGCGCCGCCCGTGAAAACCGCTACAGCAAAAAACGCCCCGACAGCAATCGCAATGATTGCCCATATCTCGTCCATCACGCGTTTATCGGCTCTTCTTTTCGCTTGTATCTCTTCGGCTTTTTGTTTCGCCCTCGAGACGGGCTTTGATTTTGAAGAGCCCTTTCCTTTAGCCTTAGCCATAATATTTTCTCCTTAAAAAAAGATTGATTTAACTATAATCCCGACTCCGATTACAAACAGATAATAGGAAAAATATTTAAGTTTATTATTTTTTACGATTTTTAACATTACCTTTATGGCGAAGAGTCCGCTCAAAAATGAAACGAGCATACCGACTGCGACGGGACCGGCTTCCCCATCGCTCAGACCTGTTTTAATTCCGTCGGGAAGTTCAAGGATAAACGAGCCTAATATAGTAGGAATCGAGATTAGGAATACGAACTTGACCGCGAACTCCCTGTCGAGCTTACATATAAGGGAAGCAAACAAGGTGGAGCCGGACCTCGAAATCCCCGGTATGATTGCAAGCCCCTGCACGATACCCACGAATATGGAATTGCGATAATTGAGCTTATCAATGTCTCTTTCACCTCCGCCGAATTTCTCGGCTATCAGCAATAATATGCCGGTAATAATAAACATCGAGGCGACCAGAGCGGGATAGGAATACATACTTCCGAACAAATCGCCGAAAATCAGACCTATAACCGCCGTAGGCACACAGGATACCAATATCATTATGCCAAGCTTCCTTACAGGTCTCTCTTCGAGTTGCAGCCCCTTGCCGGTACATAAGTCTTTTATTGTTAATAACAATTCCTTAAGGAGCTCCCAAATATCGCTCCGAAATACGATAAATACCGCAATCAGCGTGCCGAGGTGAAGCAGCACGGCAAAAAACACCATATTCTCTTCGCTTATGCCGAAGAAGTTTTCAAGTATAGCCAAATGTCCCGACGATGAAATAGGCAGGAACTCCGCGAGCCCCTGAACTATCCCGAGGATTACGGCTTCAAAATAATTCATATTTTATATCTCCTTTTTTACCAAATATCCCATCTTATATAGAGTCTCGGCGCCGAGAACTCCCCCTCCGGCAGCCCCTCTAAGCGTATTATGCGAAAGTCCGATAAACTTCCAGTCATATATCTTATCTTCTCTTATTCTTCCGACCGAGATTCCCATACCGTTTTCTCTGTCGACGTCTTCCCTTACCTGCGGTCTGTCTTCCTCGTCAAAATACTTTATAAACTGTTTCGGTGCTGACGGAAGCCCCTGCTCTTGAGGATAGCCGCTATATTCCTCAAGCGCGGCTATGAGCTCCTCTTTAGCGGCTTTTTTTCTAAGCTTGACGAAGCATGCCGCCGTATGTCCGTTAAGCACGGGAACCCTTACGCATTGACAGGTAATATCTATGTTATTCGCCTTGATTATTTTGCCGTCCTCGATTTTACCCCATATCTTAAGCGGCTCGTCTTCGGATTTTTTCTCTTCTCCGCCGATATAAGGTATGATATTTCCTACCATCTCCGGCCATGCGTCGAAGTCCTTGCCTGCGCCCGATATCGCCTGATATGTGGTGATAACGGCTTCATACGGCTCCCATTTTTTCCATGCTTCAAGCACCGGAACGTAGGACTGAATCGAACAGTTAGGCTTGACCGCGATGAAGCCCCTCTTAGTTCCGAGTCTCTTTTTTTGGCTTTCGATTATCTCGTAATGCTGCGAGTTTATCTCGGGAATTACCATAGGCACGTCTTCCGTCCATCTGTGTGCGGAGTTGTTTGATACCACCGGCGTTTCCGCCCTTGCGTATGCCTCTTCTATTCTCAATATTTCTTCCTTATCCATATCGAGGGCGCTGAAACAGAAGTCGACGAGCGACGAAATCGCCTCAACCTTGCTTACATCCGTTATCCTGATGGCTTTCACCGAATCAGGTATATCCGTCTCCATCTTCCATCTTCCGCGCACGGCTTCCTCATAGCTCATTCCCTCGGAGCGCGGACTTGCGGCTAAAACCTTTATTTCGAACCACGGGTGGTTTTGAAGAAGCGTTATGAATCTTTGTCCTACCATTCCCGTAGCGCCGAGAATTCCTACTCTTAATTTTGACATAATATATTACCTTTCTGTCTTGTCGATATTTTATTCTTGAGTTTTATCTTCCCACTCGCAAAGCTCCGATATCGGGCAGTCCATGCATTCGGGTTTTCTCGCATGGCAGATATTCCTGCCGTGAAAAATCAGGCTGTGATGGGTCTTCGTCCATCTGTGCTCGGGGATATTTTTCATAAGCGAGAGCTCCGTTTTTAGAACGTCCGTCCCCTCGGCAAGCCCTATTCTGTTAGCTACGCGAAACACATGGGTGTCGACCGCTATCCTCTGCTCGCCGAAGCCTACTGAGAGAACGACGTTGGCGGTCTTCCTGCCTACTCCGGGAAGCTCCGTCAGTCCGTCGTAGTCCGCGGGGACCTCGCCTCCGTATTTCTCGACTAATATTCCCGAAAGAGCGACTATGTTTTTTGCTTTCTGACGGTACATACCGATTTTTCTGATACATTCCTCAACCTCGCCAAGCTCGGCTTTCGCGAGCTTCTCGGGAGTAGGGAATTTCTCGAATAACGCCGGAGTTACGAGATTCACCGCCTTATCCGTGGTCTGTGCCGAAAGCGTAACCGCGATAAGAAGCTGAAACACGTTCATATGGTCGAGAGCGCACTCCGCTTCGGGATAGAACCGCTCCAATTTATCCAATATTTTTTTTATTATTTGTTTATTCATTGCTTTTAACAGTATTTTTTGCTAAAATTGTATACAATCTTTAGACGGAGGTAGCGAATTAACAAATGCTGAAATTAGACTTTCTCGAAAATAAGTACATCGATAACCGCACTGTTTCCGAAAAGGTATGCGACCAGTTAAAGGTCAGCATTCTTGTCGGCGACCTGAAGCACGGCAGACGCCTCACGGAAGCGTCAATATGTGATAAATACGGGCTCTCCAGACCTCCTGTCCGCGAGATAATAAATCGCCTCGCAGCGGAGGGCTATGTCCGTCTCATACCTAATAAGGGCGCCGTAATAGAGGGGTTCAGCCCTCAGCTTGTTGACGATCTGCTGTATATGAGAAACCATCTTTATCCGCAAGCCGTGCAGTGGGCTATTGAGAGGATAACCGTAGATGAGTTCAATCTCCTACAGGAAACCATCGGTTTCATACAATTCTATACTAAAACAGGCGACGTCGAAAAAATACTTAAATTCTGCGAGGGCTTCGATAGAATTATTTATTATTCCGCAAAAAACCCCGAGCTTCAGAACGCTATGTTAAAATATGACTTCATAATAAGACATTCCGCCAAACTTACGAGATATCCGGTCAACTATCTCGAGATACTCAGGGACGAATACGAGGCGATATTTAACGCTTTTCGTAAGAGAAACGTATCGCAGGGCACCGAGGCGGCGCAGGTGCACATATTCAGGTCGCTGCTCAGAATCAAAGCTCAGAAAGAGCCTACTATCAGGTAAAGCAGCGTGCCGACTGCCGGCGTAATTACGACAGACGTAATATTGAATATTATAAGCGCCATCAGAATCAGGGTGCCTTTCTGATATACAGGATACCACCAGCTCTTTTTTCTTAAGTCGAATATCTGAGTTATTATACCCCAGCCGTCAAGCGGCGGGCAAGGTATCAAATTGAATATCATAAGCACGAGGTTTATATACACGGTGTATAACAGGATATCGAAGACTACGCCGTCCGTAATCCCGTTTTTTGTCATTATTCTTATTGCGATTCCGAATATTATCGCTATAATAAGATTGTTTACGACTCCCGCTATTGAAACAATGAACTCGTCTCGCCTCTTATGTTTATAAAAATACGGATTTATCTCTACCGGTCTGCCCCAGCCGAAACCCGCCACGAATATAAAAATCAACCCCAGAGGATCGATATGAGCCGCGGGGCTTATCGAAAGCCTCCCCTGCGACTTGGGCGTAGGGTCGCCTAAAAAATGTGACGCGTAGGCATGTCCCGCCTCGTGAAGCGACACGCCTATCACGATACCGGGTATCAACAGCAGCTTGGTATATAGCCAAGTCCCGAGCGAATCCATGCTCAGCAG
>JBHAFL010000046.1:0-11437 GCA_041856085.1 Anaerovoracaceae bacterium
GGGTATTGCCAACAGAACCGATTTCGATTTGAATCAGCATATTAACACATCGGGACAGGATCTGAGCTATGTTGATTCCGAAACGGGCAAAAAATACGTTCCTTATGTAATCGAGCCATCACTCGGTGCGGGCAGGGTGAGCCTTGCTTTCCTGATTGATGCATATAATGAAGAGGCGCTAAAAACCGAAGACGGTAAGGAAGACGTCAGGACGGTACTGAAACTCCACCCTGCTCTCGCGCCGTTTAAGGCGGCGGTGCTGCCTCTCGCAAAAAAGCTATCACCAATTGCAGAGCCGATTCATGAAGAACTGTCGAAGTTCTTTATGGTCGACTATGACGCGGCGGGATCCATCGGGAAGAGATATAGGAGAGAAGACGAAATCGGAACCCCTTTCTGCATTTGTGTGGATTTCGACACGGAAACGGACGGCTGCGTGACGGTAAGAGACAGAGACTCTATGGAGCAAGTCAGAATTCCCGTATCGGAAGTTAAAAACTACATTGAAGAGCGGCTTTATTTTTAGCCGCCTGACGCACTATGCGTAGAAAGGAAAAAAATGGGAAACAAAATTGTCTACTCCTTTAACGAGGGTTCAAAGGACATGAAGAGCCTGCTTGGAGGAAAAGGCGCCAACCTTGCCGAAATGACAAAGATTGGACTGCCGGTGCCCTTCGGCTTCACTGTAACTACGGAGGCCTGTAACAAGTATTACGAAGACGGACAGAAGATTACAGACGAAGTAATAGCCGCAATCTACGAGAAACTCGAGGAATTGGAGCACGTTACGGGTAAGACTTTCGGCTCGGAAGAGAATCCTCTTTTAGTATCGGTTCGCTCGGGCGCCGTATTCTCAATGCCCGGAATGATGGACACAATCCTCAACCTCGGTCTTAACGACAGCTCCGTTGAGGGACTTGCCAAGAGAACCGATAACCGCAGATTCGCTATGGACAGTTACAGAAGATTCATACAGATGTTCGGCGACGTGGTTCAGGAGATATCCAAGTCGAAGTTCGACAGGATTTTTGACGGCCAAAAAGAGAAAAAGGGCGTTAAATTCGACGTGGAGCTTACGGCAGAAGATCTTGAAGAGGTTATCGCCGCCTATAAGGCGCTCGTAAAGGAAGAAACCGGAAAGGATTTCCCGCAGAACCCGAGAGAGCAGCTCATAGAAGCCGTTAAGGCCGTATTCAGGTCTTGGATGAATGACAGAGCTATCTTATACAGAAAACTGAACTCCATTCCGGGGAACCTCGGTACGGCGGTAAATGTTCAGTCAATGGTATTCGGTAATATGGGGGACGACTCGGGTACGGGCGTTGCTTTCACGAGGAGCCCGTCCACGGGAGAAAAGAAAATTTTCGGAGAATTCCTCATAAATGCGCAGGGAGAAGACGTAGTTGCCGGAGTCAGAACTCCTCTAAACATCGACCAGATGAAGGACGCATTCCCTGACGCATATAACGATTTCGTTCGCATTGCGGACTTGCTCGAGAAGCATTACAAAGACACTCAGGATATGGAGTTCACCGTAGAAGACGGCAAGCTCTTTATGCTTCAGACCAGAAACGGTAAACGCACGGCTCAGGCAGCCGTTAAAATTGCGGTTGATATGGTTAACGAGGGTCTTATCGACAAGGAGACCGCTATTACGAGGCTTGAGCCTCAGCAGATTGACCAGCTTCTTCACCCTGCATTCGATGAGAAAGAGCTGAAGACAGCCAAAGAAATCGGCAGAGGGCTTCCCGCTTCACCGGGAGCCGCATCGGGTCATATATATTTCACCGCTCAGGAAGCGGCGGAAGCGGCTAAGGACGGCACTAAGGTTATGCTCGTTCGCGCGGAGACTTCACCGGAAGACCTGGCGGGGATGGTTGCCGCAGAGGGAATACTTACGGCAAGAGGCGGTATGACCTCGCACGCTGCCGTAGTCGCCCGTGGAATGGGTAAGTGCTGCGTAGCGGGCTGCTCGGCTGCTAAGGTTGATGAAGAGACTAAAACCTTGACTTTCGACTCGGGCGCCGTACTGAGAGAGGGAGACCTCATCTCAATCAACGGCTCCACAGGGCAGGTCTTCGAGGGTGCCGTCAGCACGGTAGAACCTGAGGTGTCGGGAGACTTCGGCACTCTTATGAGCTGGGCTGACGAGATAAGAACTCTTAAGGTAAGGACCAACGCCGATAACCCGAGAGACGCACATCAGGCTGTCGAGTTCGGCTGCGAGGGTATAGGACTTTGCAGAACCGAGCATATGTTCTTTGAAGAGGAGAGAATCCCTGCAATCAGAAGAATGATAGTGGCAGATACCGTAGAAGAGAGAAAAGCAGCTCTCGATGTAATCAGGCCTTATCAGCAGGGAGACTTTAAGGCTATGTTCAAGGAAATGCAGGACAGGCCTATGACCATAAGACTCCTTGATCCGCCGCTGCATGAATTCCTGCCGCATACTGCAGAGGACATCGCAGAACTCGCCGGGACAATGAATATGAGCCCCGAGAAGCTTCAAACAATCGTAAACGAGCTTCATGAGCTTAATCCTATGCTCGGTACTCGCGGCTGCAGACTTGCCGTTCTCTATCCTGAGATTGCGGTAATGCAGACCGAGGCAATCATCGGAGCTGCCCTTGAAGTCAAAAAAGAGGACGGATACAACGTCGTGCCTGAAATTATGATTCCGCTTACAGGCGAAAAGAAAGAGTTTAAGCTTGTCAAGGATGTGGTAGTGGAGACTGCGGACAGAATGATTGAAGAGTCGGGAATCGAGATGAAATATCTCGTGGGCACTATGATTGAAATCCCGAGAGCGGCGCTCACTGCAGACGAGATTGCGGAGGAAGCGGAGTTTTTCTCATTCGGTACGAACGACCTCACTCAGATGGCGCTCGGCTTCTCGAGAGACGATACGGGAGAGCTTCTTGAGCTCTATCAAGAAAAGGGAATCTACGACGTCGACCCGTTCAAGTCGATTGATCAGGCGGGCGTAGGCAAGCTTGTAGAGATGGCGGTTAAGCTCGGCAAGCAGACAAGACCGAACATCAAGCTCGGAATCTGCGGAGAGCACGGCGGAGACCCTGATTCGATAGATTTCTGCCATAGAGTAGGACTCGCTTATGTATCCTGCTCTCCGTTCAGAGTTCCGGTTGCAAGACTTGCGGCCGCACAGGCAGCGGTAAGAAACAAATAATTTGCGCCGACTTGGCGTAAATGTATATTTACAGGAACCGGTATATATGGTTTACTATGGGAGGGAGATTATCCCTCCCAACTTTATTGCTTCGCCGGGAAGCTTCACAGCTAAAGCTGTGAAACCCGAAATATGAAAAGGCTTGATGAATTACGGTTGCTGCCGTAAGTTATGAGAAAAAACAGGTGAAAAAACGATGGACTTAAATGTCGTAAAACAAAAAGGAGCATGATGAACAGCTATATAATGACTTTTCTGATATCTATGGTGCCGGTTTTGGAACTGAGAGGGGCTATACCTTATGGAATGGCTCATGAAATCGATATCACAAGCGCGATAATAATTTCAATTATCGGCAATATGGTACCGATACCGTTTATCTTGGTTTTTGTCCGCAGCATTTTTCACTGGATGAAAAGAAAAAATGCCTTTTGGCGCAGGATTGCCGAGGGCTTCGAAAAGAGAGCCGAGGGTAAAAAAGACAAGGTTATAAAATATGAATTTTGGGGTCTTGCGATTTTAGTCGCGATACCGCTCCCCGGAACAGGCGCGTGGACGGGAGCGCTCGTTGCGGCAATGCTGGATATGCAGCTGAAAAGAGCGCTTCCGGCCATATTCGTCGGGGTTATGGTTGCAGGACTGATAGTCGGCTTGACGACGGCAGGAGTCATAGCCACAATCGGTTAAAAAATGAAACGGCAAATACTCGCCGTTATTTAATATATTGAGACTCGACAATTACTCATAAAGCTGTCGCAAAGAACGAAAAATCGACGTATGCGACAGCTGTTATTTTGTGCTGAAAAATGCTATTTTCGAAAAATATCAAGCAAAAAACCCGATTCGGCGTCGGGTTTTTTGTTTGATATATAGTGCTGTTGATTATTCTGCAGCGTTCTTCATATTTTTCTTGAGCTGAACTTCCGGTTCTCTCGGCATTCCGAAGAGAGGAATAAGTCTGTCAAGTCCTGTGAATGTGAGCAGGAGTAAAGATAAAACTGCGATGTAAGCCATGAAGTTATACCTTAAGAAGTCAATCTGTGCGATGTTTACGAGCGGATATACCGCAGCAGCGATACCTACATAGAAACCGAGGTATACATGCCACGGGATGAGCTGTGAGCCGAACACGCCCATTGCGTCCCCGAATGTGGCGTTACGAAGAGCGAGCTTGTATTTTGCTTCTTCCGTAGCACATTCCACGTTATCTTCGGTAACCTGTTTGATAACAGGTCCGATAGTAACGATTTGAGCCATTTCGTCGGAGAGAGCGGCGTTGCCTAAGAGGCAGAGAACCGCGTTCCAACCGAGTAAGTGGCGAACCTTTCTGGAAAGAATAGCGATGAGCTTTGCAAGAGGCTCGAATGCGTTCATAAGCTGCATTACACCGCCGAAAGCCGCTACCCACATCATCATCGGGATAACCCATTCGCCGGCGCCCTCTATACCTGCATAGAGATAGTCGTCAAGGAATTCCTGAACCGTACCTGCGGTACCTGCGAATCTTCCGAGGATATATGAGGAAACGATGCCGGAACCGATGCAGGCGAAAGTGTTAACACCCATAATAGCGAGTGCGATTACGAGCACAAGCGGAATAGCCATGTAGAGAGCTACGCCGTCGTTAACCTGCTGGAGCAGGTCAAGGGCAACCGGCTTTTCGGCTTCGATATAAGCGATAGCGTCTTCTGTAAGGTTAGCATAGATATCGAAATCACTCACCGGCTCTCCCGAGAGACGCATAACGGAAGCTGCCACAAAGAAAGCGACTGCCGCAAGTACAAGACATGCAACGGACCATACGCCCTGATGTCTGACTCTGTCTACAACCTTTACTCCTTGGATACCCGAGGATACGATAGTGGTATCGGAAATGAGTCCGATATTGTCTCCGAAGCATGAGCCTCCTGCAATGGCGCAAACCGTGAGATAGATATTTCCGCCTACGATGTGTGACAACCAGAGGAAAATCGGAGCGCAAGCCGCGAAAGTTCCCCAAGAAGTTCCTGTGGCTACGGAAAGAAGCGCCGTACAGATAAGACCGATCATAGCTACCGTTTTAGCAGTAACGCCGAGCTTGAGCGCGATGTTTACTACAGCGGCTCCTACGCCGTATCCCATGAAGCAGTTTGCCATGGTGTAAGCGAGCATAAGAATGAACAGAGCTACTAAGATATTCTTTACGGAATCCATAGCGGCGTCAAGACATTCCTGCCATTTGTGTTTGCCGACGAAGAATGCGACGGCAACCGCTGCGATAAATGCAAGCGGAGCCGCTATCATGGCATCCTGTCCGCTGATCATCAGTCCTGCGAGCACGAAAACAGGCACGAACTTCAGTATTGCTTTTAAGATATTCATAAAAAGTGTTCCTCCTTTTCCGGATTTACCGGAATATATATAAATGATTAGTACGCTCTTCTTATTAAGCAAGGGCTGTGCCAAGTTTGTGTTAAAAAAACACACAATCTTTGCAGCCGTTGAAAAATAAAGGCGAATTTCTTTGTATTTTTGAAGATACGTGATGAAATTGTGAAGCCCACTTAAAACAAAAACTTTTTAAGTTATTTATAACAAAAAAATATCGTCTGAACAGGTGAAACGATTCACAATCGAATCAATGTCTGACTCAAAAATGAGTCAAAGTTCTTGACTTCGGGTACGGGCTGTTATATTATATATCCGTAAATTATGACGCAAAAACAAATATAATATGAACCGGACAATACGAATCGGGATCTGCCGGCGAATTCGAAAGAAGACCGTGATTTTCGGGAAGCATGTAAAGTCATATAATCAAATCATTAAAAAACGGAAGTTAAAAAAATGAAAGAAATAGGAATAGAGAGAGTCATTGAGCCTAAGGGAGCGATTCCCGTAATGGCGTGGAAGCTGGATAACTCGGCTAAATTAGGAGATAACGAAGTCAGAATCAGACTCAAGTGCATTGATTTTGAGAGAGAAAATCTCGACCAGATATATTCGATGGCAGATTTTAACGTAAGCGCATGTAAGGCGAGGATAATCAAGATGATATCCGAGAGGGGTAAGCTGCATAATCCGTATACGGAGTCTTCGGGCTTATGCGTCGGGACGGTGGAGGAAGCAGGAAAGAACTATGACCTTGAGGCTCACGGCATAGCCGTCGGAGACGAGGTTATCGTAAACTCACCGCTTGCGGGGCTCCCAATGTATATTGAAGAGGTAGGAAAAATCGACGCTAATCTCAGTCAGGCCGAGGTTAAGGGCTATGTTATTTGCTTTGAATCGGCCAACTTTATCAAAACGAGCGATTCGAGGATAACGAACCTCAGATATGTCTTAAGAGCGCTTGAAGAGGAGGGTAACTTCAAGGATATAGGCAGTGAACTTCTTGCCAGAACCGCAAAAAAAATAGCTATAATAGGGAGCAATCTTGCGGAGACTATTTTTTATTCTCATATGGTAAAGGATATATGGAGGGGTAACGCCTATGTAGCTTTCATTATAGACAGAAACTATACGGAGGGTAACATAATGAAAGAGCTCGAAGAAATAATGTCGGACTCCGTCGACGCGTTCCACGAGGTTGATATCGCCGCGCCTTATGATGAGGCGCTGTCTCTGCTCGACAAGGAGGGGGGAGTGCCTTTTGACTGCACGATAAACCTTGAAAATATAAAGGGGAGCGAGAGCATAGCGGCTCTTATCACGAAAGAAAAGGGAGAGGTAATTCATATCAGTATGAGCAACCGCTATACGGAAACCGTAATTATCGCAGACTCAATGGGTAAGGAGCTGTATTCGTACGCATTTGACGGCTTCAGGCATACCGCCTGCGATTATACTCTGAGCCTTGTAGGTAAATGTACCGCCGCTCAAAAGAAGCTCGACAGCTTCTATAAGAGACATAAGAGAACCTCCGAGATTCCGGTAATAGAGCCCAAGCTCTCGAAAAGAAATAAGAGCGCGGCGATATCGCTCGACAACTTCGTGTTCGAATCGGCGGTTACCGAGAATATGATCGAGGAAGTAATAAATATAGCAGGATTCGACTGCAACGTAATAATCGAAGGTGAAACGGGAGTCGGTAAAGAGAGGGTATTCGACCTTATTCATCAAAATTCCCCGAGGAGAGATAAGCCCGCTGTCAAGATAAACTGCGCGACCATACCCGAGAACCTCGCGGAGAGCGAGTTTTTCGGCTATGAAAAAGGCTCTTTCACAGGGGCATCCGACAAGGGCAAGGAGGGATATTTCTCGTTGGCGAATAACGGGACTCTGTTTCTTGACGAGATAGGCGCGCTTTCACTCGAAATGCAGGCAAAGCTTCTGAGAGTTCTCCAGGAAAACACATATTATAAGATAGGAGGTACGGAGCCTAAGCATACGAACGTCAGGGTAATATGTGCTAACAATATACCGCTTAGGAGGCTTGTCGAGGAGGGCAAGTTCAGGGAAGACCTGTTCTACAGAATGAATATCTGCCGAATCACGGTTCCGCCGCTTCGGGACAGAATCGAGGACATACCGATTATGGCGAATTCTTTCTTGAAGAGATATATAAGCAAGTACGGCGCGGACAAAGCTTTCAGCAAGGGAGCATTCGAAAAACTCTGCGCTTATTCTTGGCCGGGCAATGTGCGTGAACTTGAAAACACGGTGCACAGGCTTTATATAGTAGAGCATGGCAGCATAATTGAGGGAGATACGGTAGCGAGTCTTTTGTGCGGAGACGGCGGTGAAAAACGGGAGCTGAAGATTAAGGAAACTTTTTCGCTAAAAGAAGAGCTAAGCTTTGAAGAAATAATGGAAGACTACGAAAAAAAGGTCATAGAATATGCTCTCGAACATGCCGGCACTACGAGAAAAGCGGCAGATATGCTCAAAATGCCGCAGGCAACCCTCGCGAGAAAAAAGCTTAAGCATAATCTTTAACCGCCGCATTGACTCAAAAATGAATCAAAATACGGTTAAAACGCTGTAATTTTGACTCAAAATTGAGTCAAAATTACATAATAAGGGTCAGGCTCGCCTTATTTTTTCGGGCAAATGATATATGGCGCGCATGAGTCACGGTAATATAACATATGTCCTTGTTTTTGAAATAACGGCAGATTCGCGTCAAGCCATAATACAAACTATACAATGCTCATATAAGGGAGAGGCTGTGAAAGCACTTGATTTTCACAGCTTTTTTAGCTTTATGGGTACGGGAACGATGTTTGACGCGGATATGTTTTACAAAAAAAAGATCTCGGATACAGTGACAGCCGAAGATATTTTTTGCAATAAAAAAAGTTTTTTGCATTAAAGGGAGATATAATTCGAAAGTTGGCACACTAAATGCATTGATGTTTGTCGTCCTAAAAAAAATTAAAGTCAAAACAAAAACGGAGGAAAAAAATGGATATTCAGAAATATTTGGATTTTGCATTCGAAAAAACAGTAAACACACTTCCTACAATGCTTCAGGGAAGAGAAGCTCTTAACCTCATCGCAACAGGAATGAGAGCTTATGCTAAAGAGAACAACTACACATTCACCGACGAGCAGATAATGGAAACAATCAAAAAAGGCATCGCCGAACTTGAAAAGGCAGGAGCAGACTATAAGATTCTCGATTGGACAATGCCGAGATAGTTAAATGAAGAAAAAAGTTAAATAAAGAAAAAAATAAACCTAAAATAAGTTCTCAAAACAATATTTTAAGCGAGAGGGTGCAGAGATGTGCCCTTTTTGCTTTTTTGTTATTTTTTGCAAGGGCGGGAGCTGCGTTTCTTCCGAGAAATTGCTTGACACGATTAAGAGGATTTAGTATATTTATTTTCGGTAATAAATCTTTAATTCGGTACGGAGATACCGACAAGATACTGATATTTGAGCCGTACCTATAGGCGAATAGCGGGTCTTGTCGTGTGACAGGATTTTTTTAATGGAGGGAAAAATGGGAAAGAATCAGATTCAGGCGGAAATCAGAGACGCCAGAAAAGAGCTGGGACGAGGCAAGGTTGCAATTCTCGGTCTCCAGCATATGTTTGCTATGTTCGGCGCTACGGTATTGGTTCCGATAATCACGGGACTCAGCGTTTCCGCCACCTTGCTTTTTGCGGGACTTGCGACGCTTCTGATGCATTTTTTGACGTCAAACAAGGTGCCGGTGTTCCTCGGCTCGTCTTTCGCTTTTTTGGGAGGCTATGCCTCGGTTAAGGCGGCCGGAGTGGCGATGGGATATACCGAAAGGATTTCTCTCAACTATGCATGCATCGGCGTAGCCTGCGCCGGTCTCGTTTACCTTGTGCTTGCCGGAATATGCAAGGCATTCGGCTCAAAAAACGTTATGAAATATTTCCCGCCTGTCGTAACAGGACCGATAATCATATCTATAGGGCTCATACTCGCGCCGTCGGCGCTTAACAACTGCTCGACGGACTGGGGAATAGCGCTTGTGGCAATCGCGGTTGTAATTATATGCAATATCTGGGGCAGAGGAATGATAAAAATTATACCTATACTTTTAGGCGTTATCTCGTCATACTCGGTAGCCGCAGCCTCGGGGAATGTCGATTTTACGGCGGTGGCTGAGGCAAAATGGATAGGTCTTCCCGTCCTTATCGAGAACACGGGAATCTCCGTATTTATGGGAGACGGCGCAGATTGGGGGCTCATACTCACGGCCGTAATAACCATAGTTCCGATTTCTTTCGCTACAATGATGGAGCACATCGGAGATATCAGCGCAATCGGCGGAACGGTGGGTAAAAACTATATTGAGGAGCCGGGGCTTCACAGAACACTTATAGGAGACGGAATAGGAACCTCTATCGCAGCGCTCTTCGGAGCGCCCGCGAACACCACATATGGTGAGAATACGGGCGTTTTAGCGCTCACTAAAGTCTACGACCCGTTTGTGGTAAAGCTTGCCGCGATATACGCCATCGCGCTTTCGTTCAGCCCTAAATTCGCGGCGGTAATCGAAATGATGCCGGCGGCTACAATTGGCGGAGTATCAATCATACTTTACGGTATGATTTCGGCTATTGGAATCAGGAATATGGTAGAGAACCATACCGACTTCCAGAAGACGAGAAACGTAATAGTAGCGGCGCTTATCATAGGACTCGCAATCGGAATCAACTTCAGCACGGGCCTCGGCTGCGTATACGAGGGTATGACTACTATCGCAGGCGCAATCAGCTTCAACGTAGGTTCAATGAAGATTTCACTTTCGGGTATCGCGGTTGCTTCAATAGTGGGAATAATTCTCAATGCCGTGCTTCCCGGAAAAGACGAGCACTTTGCCGAAAAGCCTGATGAAACGCTTGCTTCCTCGCTCGGAAAATACTAATGTCAAGCTGAGGAACAGCCTAACATATTCTTAAGAAAAAAACGGTAACCAAACTAAAATAAATTCAAAAGCAAAATCAAAAGTGAAAGTCTGCGAGGCGGATTATGAAGATAAAAGCTGAAATTATGACGGGCGAGCAGGTGCATAGAGCACTGAAACGTATGTCTCATGAAATACTTGAGAGGAATTCCGGTGCGGAAGACGTGGTGTTGCTCGGGATTAGGAGAAGGGGCATACCTCTTGCTAAAGAAATCGCAAAAAATATCCGCAATATCGAGGGCGTAGAGGTGCCTGTGGGCGAGCTTGATATTACATTTTATAGAGACGACCTGACAGGAAACGAAGCGGTAATGTCGGATCCCGTTATAAACTCGGAGCGCCCCGAAAACGTTCCTTTTCTGATAGAGGGGAAGACGGTGGTGCTTGTGGATGATGTAATTTTCACCGGCAGAACCACGCGTGCGGCGCTCGACGCCTGCTCGAGCTATGGGCGGGCGGCTCAGATTCAGCTTGCCGTGCTCATAGACAGGGGACACAGGGAGCTTCCGATAAGAGCCGACTACGTGGGAAAGAACGTTCCGACCTCGAGGCAGGAGCACATATCCGTTCAGGTAAAGGAAATTGACGGACAGGACGGGGTCAAGCTGCTCGAGTTTTCCGGTTAATATTAAAACACCGGGAGACGGCAAAGCCGTATACGTAATTACATACGCCTAAGCGAAACAGCTTGGAAGTCTTCTCTCTTCGAGAAATTCCAAGCTGTTTTGCCGTCGGGAAAGACACGCAGGCGTGAGGAGCCTAATTTAAGCCCGTTGACGGCTTTTTTAGTTGATGTTACAATGTGAAGAGATATAATAATAAAGATGTATGTGAAAAAAGCGTCTTTAATATATTGCAGCTATATGAGATTCTTGAAGAGGAGA
>JBHAFL010000047.1:0-3959 GCA_041856085.1 Anaerovoracaceae bacterium
ACAGCTCGAAAAAGAGAAAGGCGAGCTCAGGTTCGATTCAGAGGAAGCCGCAAAAAACAAGCTGCTTGAGCTCTCTGAAAAAATAGAGGAGCGAAATAAGGCGCTCGAGAGAGCAGAGACGGAGCTGAACGCTTCGATAAGTAAGCTCGCGGCATTAAGCGCCGGTTACGAGGAGCTTGAAAAGCTGCTTTCGGGCGGCAGCGGTCTGAGCAGGGAGGAGCAGGAGCAGAGACAAAAAACGATTACGGAAGAAATCGGCAGGCTCGACAGAGAGAGCAATATCGTCTGCTCGAGAATGGAGATAAACCGGACAGCCCTCGGCAATATAGAGTCAAAAGCCGAGAAGCTCAGCGAGCTTGAGAAAAATTATACGCTTGTAAAATCCCTTTCGGATACCGCCGGAGGGAACATAAACGGCAAAGAGAAGGTGACTCTTGAGACCTATATTCAAATGACATATTTTGACAGGATAATCAACCGCGCCAATAAGAGATTTATGTCTATGTCGGACGGACAATATGAACTCAAACGGCGAAGAACATCTGAAAAAAATCAAGGTAAAGTCGGACTTGACCTCGATGTGACAGATCACTACAATGGAAGCGAGAGGAGCGTAAAATCTCTCTCGGGCGGGGAGTCGTTTATGGCGTCGCTTTCACTCGCTCTCGGACTTTCGGACGAGATACAGGAAGCTTCCGGAGGAATTGTCCTTGACGCGATGTTTGTAGATGAGGGCTTCGGAACGCTCAGCCCCGAGGCTCTTAATCAATCCGTCGGAGCTCTCGTGAGTCTCGCGCAGGGGAATCGCCTTGTCGGCATAATTTCCCATGTTGAGGAACTTAAGGGGCGTATCGACAAGCAGCTTATCGTCAAAAAAGACAGGATAGGCGGAAGCTATGTAGATATGATAGTATAATTTTGATGCGGTAAATAAGCAAAAAATCAAAAAAAGCGCAAGAAATTAAAATCAGGCGAGTGTTTTTTGCATTTTATACGACTAATAGTTGAAGTACTTTGAGAGATATTTCTTTTATGACTTACAAAACGGAAAAAATTTCAAGAGAAAAAATCGAACAGCTCGTGAAGCTCTATCGCGAGGGACTGATTTATTTCATAGCGAGATATGTGAAAGACTTAGACGAGGCTGAGGACCTTGCTGAGGATGTTTTCGTAGAGATAATTATGCACCCGGACAGGTTCAGACGAAGCTCGTCTGAAAAAACCTATCTCTATGCAATAGGACGAAACCTTGCAATAGATTTTTTGAGAAAAAACCATCGCATGAATTACGTCGACCCCGCTGTGCTCTATTCGGAGGAGCACGGAGAGACGGGAGACGGGGGAAGCTTCGAGGGCGTTACCGAGCCTCATCGGGGGAATTACGGTTTCGGTAGCGGCGACAGGGGGTTAAGCCCCGAAGAGTCTCTGCTTGCCAAAGAGGATAAGCAAAGACTTCGGGCAGCTCTGATGAAAATCAAGCCGGAGTACAGCGAGGCGATAAGGCTCGTGTATTATGAGGAGATGTCATATGAGGAAGCCGCGCAGGTTATGAAAAAATCCAGAAAGCAGATAGAGAACTTAGTTTACAGAGCAAAAAAATCGCTGGGAGATTTGCTTGAATCCGATGAAATCATTTCCAAATAGTAACAGTCTGAGGATAATGAAAAAGGGGTTCTTAATAAAATGAAGACAAAAGAGAAATTCATAGAAGATATCTACTACAAGGTAGAAAAAGCCGAGGCGGCGGAGCGTGAAAAAAGAATAATAAGACTAAAAATCTACAGGAGCGTTTCTGCCGCTGCGGCTTGCTTCATCGTGGCAATCGGCATATACGGATATTCTGCCGGCGGACTCGGAGAGCTTATGGGAATGAAAGCCGAAGAAGCAAGACATGCCGACTCTGTTTCAGCAGTGGACGGAAGCGCGGCTTACGGAGAAAATATCAAGAATGAAAACAGCGAAGCTATGGACTCAGCCGGCATAAATGAGGAAGCGAAGCTGTCGCTTATGTCAATCTCCGCATTCAGCGGCGGAGAAGTGAAACACTGCAATATAGACGACAGAGAAGACGTAGCTCGTGTTGAAGAATGGATAAAAAGCCTTTCACCGAGCGAGGCTATGGGCATCGAGGCTTTTTTGTCCGAGTATCCGGATTCGAATCCCGAGAATTATTATGTCATCAATATAACTAAGGAAACGAAGTCTCTCGAGAACGACGGAGATTATATGAAAGAGACGCATAATCCGGACAGAAACGACATAGATTCGGAGGAAGACGAGGGCTATACGATTCTGACGTGGTATGTAGTAAACACCGAGCTTCCCGATCTGAGCGTCGAAATAAAAAATTAACTAAAACAAAACTGAAAAAATAAAGGGTATTCATGAGGGAAAAAAATGAAAACGAAAGACGGAGATGATTCAGATGTTCGGATATGTGCTTGTCAATAAGCCTGAGCTGAAAATTAAAGAATTTGACCTATACAGAAGCTATTATTGCGGGGTTTGCAATTCTCTGAAAAAGAGATACGGTTTGGCAGGCAGGCTGACTCTTAACTATGATATGACATTTTTGGCGATGCTTCTATCTGACCTCTACGATAAAGAGACTTGCGACGCTTCCTGTATATGTATCGCGCACCCGCTTGCCAAACACAAAGAAAAGCGAAATGAGTTCAGCGATTATTGTGCGGATATGTGCGTATATTTGGCATATTATAAGGCGGCTGACGATTGGAACGATGAGCACAGACTTAGAAGTAAATTCGCTATGGCGCTGCTGTCCGGCGCCGCTAAAAGGGTCAGGGCGAAATATCCCGAAAAAACAAGCCTGATTGAGTCTAAGCTCGATCTTCTGAAAATAGTTGAGAATGCAGATAATCTTCCTATAGACAAGGTGGCGCGCGTGTTCGGGGAGATTATGGGAGAGGTATTCTCATATAAGGATGATTTTTGGAAGGACGATTTATACAAGGTTGGATTTTACCTCGGAAAGTTCATTTATCTTTTAGACGCTTATGAGGACGTCGAAAAAGACATAAAATCCGGAGCGTATAATCCGTTTAAGGAACTGTTCATCAAGGCTGAGAGCAGCGGAGACACGGAGAGCTTTAATAATCAGATTCTGAGCATACTCATGCTTATGATAGGAGAATGCACCGATGCATTCGAGAAGCTGCCGCTTATCGAGAATGCGGAGATACTCAGGAATATATTATACTCAGGCGTATGGGTAAGATTCAATAATTGCAGAGCAGGAAGAAAAAATGGATCCATATAAAGTTTTGGGCGTCAGGAGAGACGCCGCCGAAGAAGAAATCAAAAAAGCATATAGAACGCTCAGCCGAAAATATCACCCTGACGCGAATGTAGGCAATCCCGACCAAGACAGATATGAAGAGAAATTCAAAGAGGTTCAGCAGGCATACAAGCAGATAATGGATATGCGAGACGGCAAGTCTTTTTCTCAGGGCTATCAGGAGCCTTTCGGCTTCGGTCGCGCTTATAGTCAGGAAAGACAGGATACTCAGGACGAGCAATATCTGAGGGCCGCCGCTTCCTATATACAGGGAGGCTTCTACAGAGAGGGTATAAACGTGCTCGAGCAGATTGATAAAAGCAAGAGGCGTGGAGCGTGGCACTACTACAGCGCCTTTGCGAATTATAGAACCGGAAACAATGCCATCGGTGTAGAGCACGCGAAAATTGCCTGTGCATTTGAGCCGAACAACTTTATGTACAGAAGACTGCTTATGGCGATGACGGGCGGTGAGACCCGCTATCAGGAGAGGTCGGAAATGTACGGAGGCAATCCTACAATGCAGATGCCTAACTACTGCGTTCAGGCGGCTGGGGCTATGCTGTGTATGTCCGCCTGCTGCGGAGGAGGGTATGGCGTACTGCCTATTATGTGCTGTATATAGAGAGCTTATGGACTGAGAATATTTTGCCGTTTTCAG
>JBHAFL010000048.1:0-3320 GCA_041856085.1 Anaerovoracaceae bacterium
CCCCTTTTTTTGAAAATAAATGTCTAACATCAATGCAATTTTTAATGTTTCGTTAGCGGTATTTTAACATAAATCGGGGTAAAGGGCAATATTTTTTTTAGGGGGCGGCAGTCACAGCATATCTTAATTGTCAAGACATATGTTTCACTTCGGGAAATAATCTGATACCGCTTGATTATGGGTCTTGAAGTTCAGAGAGGTTATAGCCGTTTTATGAGAATTTTTCGGGTTTCGCGTTCGGCTTTAAGGCAAACTGTGCGCCGTATTCTCAGCCGAGCTTATCAGCCCCTATTCATCATATGCGGGGCTTGTCGCTCTGTCAAAAATCGCCTTTGCTTCCTCGGACGGCTCGGAGGAGACGAGCGTCACGATTACAGCCGCGGCGCTCCCTGCCGCGAAGCCGGGTATTATCTCATATATCCCAGTCTCGGAGGAAAAAAAGATAAGCCATATTATGTCAAATGCCGCCCCTGCCACGATTCCCGCCACAGCCCCGTTATAGCTGAAACGCCGCCAGAAAAATGAAAGCAGCATAACCGGTCCGAACGCCGCTCCGAAGAGTCCCCATGCATTTTCAACCAAATTCATTATTGCCTGCGCTCCCGAGCCCTCGGAGGAAGCGATAATATAAGCCACAGCCGCTACCGCCGTTACGGCGGCTCTGCCTACCCACAGAGCCTCGCGCTCTCCCGCGTTTTTTCTTATAATCGGCTTATATATGTCCGCCGTGAACGAGCTCGAAGCCACCAGAAGCTGAGAGTCCGCCGTAGACACGGACGCAGCCATTATGGCGGCGAGCAGGAGTCCGGATATTACAGGCGGGAAAAACCTGCGAGACATAACTATGAATACTGTTTTTTGCGCACCCGCGGTAAGAAGCTCCTCGGCGATTATCATTCTCGCATAATAGGCGAGCAGGCATGCCGCTCCGAGGGAGAGCACGACCCAGATAATCGCAACCGCGGCGGACTTTTTGAGCATCGACGGTTTTTCAATCGACATAAATCTCACGATTATATGCGGCATTCCGAAATATCCCAAGCCCCAGCCGAGCCCTGAAATGACGTCGCTTTTGCTCGCGCTCGTAAGACTGCTCCCGAAATCGCATATGACTTCATTCCCGCTCGCGTCCGTATAGCTGTATATTTCGGCAAGCTTAGCAGTGTCAAGCTCCTGAGTCAATGCTACGACGATCGGAACCGCGAGCAGGGCTGCGAGCATAAGTATTCCCTGAAAAAAATCCGTCCAGCAGACCGCCTTGAAGCCGCCCAAAAAAGTGTAGCCGATTACAATGAGCGCGAAAGCAATTCTCGCCGCCGTCTCACTAAGCCCCGAAAAGAGCAGGGTAAAAACCGACGTCCCCGCCACAAGCGCCGAGGCGACATAAACGGTGAACGCCGCCATAAAAATCACCGCGCAGATTATTTGAAGAGTTTTCGACTCGCTCGCGAAACGATTTTTTAGGTACTGGGGCATAGTTATCGAATCGCCCGAGACCTTGCTGAACGTCCTCAGTCTCCTCGCGCAAAAAATCCAGTTCGCCGCGGTTCCCATCACCAGCCCTATTCCAATCCATATCTTGCCGAAGCCGAAAGCCAAAACCGAGCCGGGCAGACCCATCAGAAGCCATGCGGACATATCCGACGCCTGCGCCGACATCGCGGTAACCCACGGTCCCATAGAGCGACCCCCGATAAAATAATCCTCCTGACTGCGATTACTCCCATTAAAGAAAAAAATCATACTTACGAAAAACAGTATAACAAAATAAGCTATAAATACAGCGGCTTCAATATTAAACACTTCTCTCTTTCGCGATTGCTCGCTTCTCTCCTTTTTTAGATTTTTCGGGACGGGCTCGTCCGAATCTTGTTCGTTATGATATCACTGAAATAATTAGAATAAAATATCGACTAAATTCTATACTATTTATTATATTTTTTTGTATATATTATAAAAATATATTGATATATACTGATTATTTTAGTAAACTATATTCTATACTAAAAAATATATTATTATTTATACTAAAAATCCATTCGTCTATATGTCAGGCGCACAGGTCATAATAACGCACACGACGGAGAACGAACGGCAATCCTGAATATCCTAATTGGGCATATTCCGGCCGAATATACAGCCGCTCGTCAAAATAATCTCCCGCGCCGCAGATGCGTTAATGATAAACGAAAGAACTGAGAATCAAGGAGAAATGAGGAATCTATGAAAAAAAGCTTTAAGAATCAGACAAAATCGCGTATAGTAACCGCAGCGTGGCGGCTTTTTTATAAATACGGCTACGATAATACCACCATCGACGACATCGTCGAGGCGTCGAACACCTCTAAGGGCTCGTTCTATCATTATTTTGAGTCAAAGGACGCCCTGCTCGGCTCTCTGTCCTATCTGTTTGACGAGAAATATGAAGAGCTTTCGGAGACTATGGATTCTTCGCTCAGCCCGATAGATAAGCTCATATTTCTTAACCGGGAGCTTTTTCTGATGATTGAGAACACCGTCTCCGTGAGCCTTCTTTCGAAACTCTTCTCAACCCAGCTTATAACGCGCGGCGAGCGCCATCTTTTAGAACCGGACAGAACCTATTATAAGCTGCTTCGCCAAATTACGATAGACGGCTATGAACAAGGATATTTTCGCGATGATCTCTCTGTAAACGACATTGCCAAGGCATATTCCGTTTTCGAAAGAGGAATGATGTACGACTGGTGTCTTTGCAGCGGCAACTACTCGCTGACGCAATACACCCAGCAGATTCTCCCCCTGTTCCTAAAAGGTCTCTGCAAATAAATATCATCGGCATAGCCGGCGATTTATTGCTCATCTCACTTCCGTTCGATGAACCACTGCTGAAGCCACAGTCAAACAAAGCCGCGGTATATTCACTGCGACAAACAAACTGATATACTTTGGGAAAAGAAAAAGGCTGACAAATTTCAAAAGGAAATCTGTCAACCTGTCTTGGAGCTGTTGAGCAGGCTCGAACTGCCGAACCTCTTCCTTACCAAGGAAGTGCTCTACCTACTGAGCTACAACAGCCCGTCATGCGTCCATTCCGAAAAGGCGGGTATGCGCAAGCGGCGCTTAACCTCTCCAATCGAACAGTCGCTTAATCATTATAATGCAATTATGCTTTCTCGTCAATCTGTTTTATGGACTTTTCAGAGCAGATTTTTGGAGGGTTAATTGTAAAAGTAAATTCACAGATTAAGCACTTATCTGTGAAATTAGTCTTTCACAAAAGTAGTGTACATTTTACTTCCTAAGATGTATCATTGCTTTGCAGTCCAGAGCCCGGAAAG
>JBHAFL010000049.1:0-20077 GCA_041856085.1 Anaerovoracaceae bacterium
AGCTAAGACAAGCTACCTTAACACTAAGAACCTGAGAAAGGGCAAGACCTACTACTATAAGCTAAAAGCGTTCAAGATGATAAACGGAGAGAAAGTCTATACGGACTTCTCGACAAGGACTTGGAAGACGCCTAAGAAGTAGAGGCTTTTCTTAATCAGGCTTCTGACTCCCGTTTCGAAGCGGCATTCCGGTTTGACGCAGCGGAGGTTTTCATAGTATAATAACCCCACACGTACACCGGAGGACGATATGTCATTTGCATCTGAGACAAAAAACGAGCTGGCGAGGATAACGCCGGAGAAAAAGTGCTGTATGCTCGCCGAGATTGCCGCCTACATAAGGACGACAGGCTCTATAAGTATAATGGGTAGGTACAGGATAAACCTCAATACCGACAATGCGGCGGTAGCGCGTCACTATAAGAAGCTCATTCAGGAATATTTCTCAATAGAGACGGGGCTTGAAATACAGGAAACCGGCGCTGTCGGCAAGAACCGAAAAAACAAAAAATATTCCTATTCGATAACGATAGATTCCGAGAATAAATCCGAGCAGATATTAAGGGAATGCGGGATTCTTATGATTCGCGAGGGATATAATTATCTTTCGGACGGAATCTACGACGGGCTTGTGAAAGCAAAGTGCGACAAAAAAGCCTACCTGAGAGGAGCTTTCTGCGGAGCGGGCACTATGTCCGACCCGAATAAGTATTATGACCTTGAGTTCGTGCTCAATTCGGAGAGGCTTGCCGCAGACCTTAAGAAGCTGATAAACTCCTTTTCGGATATGGAAGCCAAGACGGTAGCGAGAGGCAAAAAACATATAGTCTACATTAAAAAGGCTGACTATATATCCGATATGCTCGCGCTTATGGGCGCCTCGGGCAAGGTTTTAGAGTTTGAAGAAATCAGAATAAAAAAAGAGCTCAGGAGCTCGGTTCACAGGGCGATAAACTGTGACGAGGCGAATGTGGACAGAATAATAGACGCTTCGATGAGACAGGTTGAGGCCATAAGAAAAATTGCCGAGAAGCTCGGGCTCGCGAGCCTGCCCGACAAGCTCTTTGAAATTGCGACGATAAGGCTCGAGAATCCGGAAGCCTCTATTGCCGCGCTCGGCGAGATGCTCGAACCTCCTCTTAAAAAGTCGGGGGTAAACAACAGGCTGAAAAAAATAGAGGATATAGCCTCCAAACTGTGAATAAGCGAGGCGAGCGTTGACATAAACGGCTTAAGCGCGAAGATCTGACCGAGCATAGACGATAATAGGACGGGCGGAGAAAAGGCGATAATGCGGCAGCAGGCTTGTCAAGTCATATGCATATATATAAATATCCGAGAATAATATGGAGAGACTTAAAACAAGAGCGGTGAGATATACGCTCTTGTTTGCTTTTTTGAAGTGCACAAAGTATGCATAATACTTTGTATTTTTCGTGAAGAAATATGAAAAAAAGGTTTCTTTTTCGTTTTTTGTGATATAATGATAAAACAGTGTGAGAATTTTGGTTATTCGAATTGTATCTAACCCGAAAGGAGACATGAATGTGATAAATGACGAACTCAAACTTATAAGGGAAGCCGAGGAAAAAGCCGAGCAGCTAAAAAAAGACACGGGCCTTGAAGCGAAGCGGATGCTCGAGGCAGCTTACGCCGAAGCGGACAGGCTTGTAAACGAGGGAGAGGCCGAGGCTAAAGAGATATACGAAGCCCTCATAGCTGAGGGTGAGAATATTGCGCAGGAGAACTACGAAAGAGCCTTAGCCGAGGCAAGGGACAAGCTCGCAAGGCTTGAACGGATTGCCGAAAACAATAAGGAGGATGCAGTCCGATACATAGTGGAAAGGATAGTGAAATTAAGTGTCGATAGTTAGAATGAAAAAGGTTTCGGCCATTGGAATCGATACTTTTAAGGACGAATTTATTTCGGGGCTCATAGGACTGGAAGCAGTACAGATAACGGACGAGAGCCGTAAGCTCACGGACTCGTTCGGCTCTTTCGGAATGAAAAAAAACGGAGGGCTTGAAGAGGTTCAATACTATGAAGCGAAAATCGCGAGGGCTGCGAGGGCGCTCGAGGTGATAGAGCAGTACGGCAATATCAAGAAGCCGTTAATCGTGACAAGGAGAGCGGTTTCAGATGAACGCAGGCTCAGGATAGTAACTAATGAAGCCGTACTTGAGAATGAGGTAGAAAAGCTCATAGGCATCAAAGAGGACATTAAAAAAACGGCCGGGGAGATAAACAGGCTTGAACTTGAGAGAATAATGCTGACTCCATGGAAAGACAATGACGTACCTCTTGAAATGTCGGGCACGGCTGCCACGAATATTATTCGCTTCGTTATGCCGATAAATTCGGAACTAAATGTGCTGAGCGGCGCGATATCAGAAAAAACCGAGCTCTACAGCATCTATGAGGTGGCGTCGGATAAGGATATGAGATATCTTATAGTCATAGTTTCAAAACCGAGCGCCGCTGTCGTGACGGAGGTTTTGGACGAGTTCGGATTTCAGCAGCTCGATTTCAGCGGCTTCACGGGAACCGCTTCCGAAAACCTTAAAAAAAATACCATAAAAAAAGAAGAGCTTACTTCCCGGATTAAGAATCTCGAGGAAGAGATAAGAAACTCCGCCTTTAGAAAAGAAGAGATAGAGAACTACTCGGACATACTGACTGTCGAAGCCGATAAAAATGCTGCGAAAGCTATGCTCCTTAGGACTAAACGGGCATTCTACCTTGAGGGCTGGATTCCCGAGAACAGAGTCGGAGAGCTCGACAGCCTGATAGAGGGCAGGGAATGCTGTTATGAAGTGCGAGACCCTGAAGACGGAGAGGAGGTTCCCGTTCTTCTTAAGAACAGCCGGTTTTTCACCCCGATTGAGACCATCACGGAGCTTTATTCGCTTCCGGCTTACGGGAGCTTCGACCCCACTTCAATCTATGCGCTATTCTATATCTGCTTCTTCGGTATGATGTTCAGCGACGCGGGATACGGGCTTCTGATGGTAGCCCTGTGCCTGCTCGCACTTAAGAAATTCGACCTCGAGGGCGGCACGAAAAAAATGGTGCAGGGTTTTATGTATTGCGGTGTTTCGACCGCTTTCTGGGGAGTGATGTACGGAGGCTGGTTCGGCGACTTCTTTGAGGTCTTCGCGAGAACGGCGCTGGGAAGAGAGATTGATATTAAACCCCTCTGGTTCGACCCTCTCGACGATCCGCTAAAGCTGCTCGTTTTTTCGCTCGGTCTCGGAGTAGCACATATCTTCATAGGAATGGGAATCGACGCCTATAACAAGATAAGACGGGGCGAATTCGCAGACGCGATATGCGACGTGGGTTTCTGGTACGTCACACTGACGGGAGCCATTTTATGGCTCGCAGGCGGATATGCCGGAAGCTCGATTGCCGCGTCGGGGAAATATCTCTTTATCGCAGGGATACTCGGGCTGCTTCTTACCGGCGGCCGCAAGAGAAAGGGCTTCGGCAAGGTAATAGGCGGGCTGTCGAACGTATATAACATAACCGCATATATGTCGGATATTCTGTCATATGCCAGAATATTAGCGCTCGGGCTTGCTACCGGAGTAATCTCGCAGGTAGTCAACACGATGGGCTCTCTTTCAGGACCGGGGGTCATGGGTACGATTGTCCTGCTGACAGTTTTTATCGCAGGTCATACGCTGAACTTCGCGATAAACGTGCTCGGAGCATTTATTCATTCGTCCCGACTTCAGTATGTGGAGTTCTTCGGCAAGTTCTACGAGGACGGCGGAGAGGCGTTTATGCCGCTTAAGAGAAACACTAAATATATCAGAATCGAAAACAATTAACAGGAGGGAAAAAATGTTTATAGACGGTAATGGACTGGCATTGATAGGCGCCGCTGTTGCAGCGGCGGCAGGCTGCGGCTCAGCGGTCGGAGTAGGAATTGCGGGTCAGGCGGCGGCGGGAGTAGTTGCGGCTGACCCTAAGAAATTCGGCAGGACGCTCATACTTCAGGCTCTTCCGGGAACACAGGGAATATACGGGCTTATCATTGCTTTCCTTATAATGGTAAAAACAGGCGTCCTTTCAGGAAACCCGATTGATATCAGCACGATGACGGGTATGTACTATCTGGCTGCGGGGCTGCCTATCGGAATAGTGGGCATAGTCTCGGGAATCGCGCAGGGCAAGGCTGCGGCGTCCGCTCTCCAGCTCACGGCTAAGCGACCTGACCAGATGGTAAAAGGTATCATATATACGGCGATGGTGGAGACTTTCGCTATATTCGCGCTTTTAGTATCCGTACTTATCTGGCTCAGAATACCTGCATAAATTGCGGTAATCTAAGACAGAAAAAGGCAGGAGAAAATTATGAGCATAAAAAAGATTACGGATAAGATAATAAGAGACGCCGAGGACATTAAAAAAATTAAGCTTGAAGAAGCAAAAAATCAATGCGAGAGGATATTGAGCGAGGCTAAGACCAAGGCGCAAAAAATTCTTGACGAAACGAGCTCTGCGGGCAGGGAGGAAAAAGCCAAAATAATCGAAAGAAGAAAATCGGTATCGGATATTGACGGCAGGAAGATTATTCTCGCGAAGAAGCAGGAGCTTCTTGACGAATGCTTTGACGCGGCGGTGGACAGACTCGTTAACCTGCCTGAGGAAGAGTATGTCAATTTTCTGATAAATATCGGCGTCGCCTCGGGTATGTACGGCGGCGTACTCACTTTCAATGACAGAGACAGGGCTAAGGTTGCCGAGAGGGTAGTCGAGGGGCTTAACAGGGCGACAGAGCAGAGGCGTATCGAAAAATACGGTGATAAACCTTACTCGGACAGGTTCAGTATAAGAGAGGTGACGGAGCCGATAACGGGCGGCTACTGGATAAGATACCGAATGACCTATGCGGATAATACCATCGGTTCTCTCGTCAAGCTGAGAAAATCGCTTCTTGCGGCGGAGGTTGCCGGAATCCTTTTTAAGGAGGTCTGATATGAAAGAATATATTTTTCCTTGCGTCATTATAAGGACTAAGGAAACGGAGCTCCTCACGAGGGAAGATTTTCTTAAGCTTTCCGAACAAAAAAACATTCGCGACATACTAAAGGCAATAAAGAATAACGGCTACGGCGAAGCCGAGGACATAACCGACCCGAGAGACTTCGAGAGAATCCTGCGGGATAATATGGAAGAGACGTATGAACTCATCTACTCGGTCGTTTCGGGTGAAAGCGACTTGGATTTTTTCAAGCTGCCGAGCGATTATCACAATCTTAAGACCATATTAAAGGCGGAGTTCAGCGGACAGGATTCAAAGGAGCTTTTAGTTCGCTCGGGAACAGTAGAACCCGAAGTTCTCATAGATTATGTGAGAAAGAGGGAGATGAGCATGCTCCCGCCGGAGATGGGAGAAGCCGTGCTCGACGCGATTGAGCTTTTCGGAAAAACAGGCGACCCGCAGGAGATAGACATCAGACTCGATAGAGCCTGCTATATGCAGATGCTCGAGTCTGCCGAAGAGTCGGGAAGTGATTTTTTGCTTGAGTACGCGAGATATACCGTAGACCTGATAAACATAAGCACATTCATAAGGCTCAGAGAGACAGGCAGGCCGAAGACGTTTTTTGACAGGGTATTCTTAGAGGGCGGCAACATACTTCAGCCCGATATCGAGCCTATAGCGATTGAAATTGCCGGCGCGGTTACCGTTTCGGGACTCGAGAAATATATGGACGACAGAAAGATGGAGTATGTCAGAGAGGCTTTTTATGTTCCGTTCGGCTTCGAGCCGATTGTCGGATTCATTCAGGCTAAGGAAACGGAGTGGAAAAACCTCAGGCTTATTTTAGCCGGTAAGCTTGCGGGGCTGCCTGACGATATGATAAGAGAAAGGCTGAGGGATACTTATGTATAAAATCGCGGTAATTGGAGACAGGGAGTCGGTTCTCGGCTTTAAGGCGGTCGGGCTCGATGTGTTTTCGACTGACGAACCCGAGGAAGCGAAAAAAATACTTAGGAAAATAGCGAAAGAGAACTTTGCAATCATATATATCACGGAGAACCTATACGGTGAAATGATTGACGAAGCGGACGAATATACCGACCTCAGGACTCCCGCTATAATACCGATACCCGGAAAGGACGGGTCGCTCGGAATCGGAATGACCTCGGTAAAAAAATCGGTAGAAAGAGCTGTAGGGTCGGATATACTCTTTGGAGGTGACAATCAATGAGTCAGGGAAAAGTTTTTAAGATTTCGGGACCGCTCGTGGTAGCGTCCGGAATGGAAAAAGCGAATATGTTCGATGTGGTTCGCGTAGGGAATCAGGGACTTATCGGCGAGATTATAGAGATGAGGGGGGACAGGGCGTCCGTTCAGGTTTACGAGGAAACGGCAGGAATCGGTCCGGGGGCTCCGGTTGAATCCACTGAGGCGCCTCTCTCGGTCGAGCTGGGTCCGGGTCTCATAGAAACTATGTATGACGGTATTCAGAGGCCTCTCGAAGAGATGGTTAAGGCTGTCGGAAGCAATATCACGAGAGGTATTAAGGTTCCGCCGCTTTCCAGAACTAAAAAATGGGACTTCGTGCCGACTCTAAGGGCCGGAGACGAGGTTGAGTCCGGCGATATAATAGGAACCGTGCAGGAGACGGTCCTCGTAGAGCAGAGAATAATGGTTCCTTACGGTATCAGGGGGAATATTACATATATTGAGGGCGGCAGCTACACCGTAGAGGAGACGGTATGCAGGGTTCGGCTTACCGAGAACTGGGGCATGGGCAAGAGGGAAGCCGGTGAAGAAGTAGAGCTTTCGCTTATGCAGAAATGGCCGGTCAGAAGAGGCAGACCGTATAGAGAGAAGCTGACCCCCGAGATGCCTCTTCTCACAGGACAGAGAGTAATAGATACGATGTTCCCTATCGCCAAAGGCGGGGTTGCGGCGGTGCCGGGACCTTTCGGCTCGGGCAAGACCGTGGTGCAGCACCAGCTTGCCAAGTGGGCTGACGCGGATATCGTGGTATATATCGGCTGCGGAGAACGCGGTAACGAAATGACGGACGTACTTATGGAGTTTCCTGAGCTTAAGGACCCGCGCTCGGGAGAATCTATTATGAAGCGTACCGTGCTTATCGCGAACACCTCGGATATGCCGGTGGCGGCGCGTGAGGCGTCCGTGTATACAGGCATTACAATAGCCGAATATTTCAGAGATATGGGCTATTCGGTAGCGCTTATGGCTGACTCTACCTCGAGATGGGCGGAGGCTCTTCGCGAGATGTCGGGACGTCTCGAGGAGATGCCGGGTGAGGAGGGATATCCTGCATACCTTGCTTCGAGGCTCGCACAGTTCTACGAGAGAGCCGGAAGAACGATCTCGCTCGGTAAAGAGGGACGTCTCGGTGCGCTCAGCGTAATCGGCGCGGTGTCTCCTCCGGGAGGAGATATCTCCGAGCCCGTATCGCAGGCTACGCTCAGAATCGTCAAGGTATTCTGGTGTCTCGATTCGAGCTTGGCTTATGCGAGACACTTCCCTGCGATTAACTGGCTTCAATCATATTCGCTCTATGTGGATAAGTTAGAAAAATGGTACAGAGAAAACGTCGCGAAAGACTATCCGGAGATGAGGCAGAGGACGCTCACCCTGCTTCAGGAAGAGGCGGAGCTTAATGAAATCGTTCAGCTCGTAGGAGTCGATTCACTGTCGTTCGAAGACAGAATGAAGCTCGAGGTCTGCAAGTCTATCCGCGAGGACTATCTTCATCAGAATGCTTTTCACGATGTGGACACTTATTCGTCTATGAATAAGCAGCTTAAGCTCCTTAAGCTGATATTGGCGTATTATGATATGGGACTCGACGGAATCAGAAGAGGCGCGCAGCTTTCGGCGATTGCGGGGCTTCCTGAAAGAGAAGATATCGGAAGATTCAAATACATCGGGGAAGAAAAAATTGACGCCGCTTATGAGAAGCTGCTCGCCGAAATAAAAGAAAGAATTAACAGCTTGGCGGCAAAGGAGGTCGAAGATAATGATTAAGGAATACAGAACGATAAGCGAAGTAGTCGGACCTCTTATGCTCATAAAAGACGTAGAGAACGTAACCTATGACGAGCTCGGCGAGATACTTATGCCTACGGGAGAGGTCAGGCTGTGCAAGGTGCTTGAGGTAAACGGGCATAACGCACTTGTACAGCTTTTCGAGGCGTCGACGGGAATAAACCTAAAAGAATCCACAGTGAGATTCTTAGGACACGGCACCGAGCTCGCGGTTTCGAGAGATATGCTCGGAAGAGTATTCGACGGAATGGGCAATCCTAAGGACGGCGGACCTGAGATTATCCCTGAAAAGATGCTCGATATAAACGGTCTTCCTATGAATCCCGCTGCGAGAGACTATCCTGCCGAGTTCATCGAGACAGGCGTTTCTGCGATAGACGGACTTAATACCCTCGTAAGGGGACAGAAGCTCCCTATCTTCTCCGCGTCGGGACTTCCTCACGCTAATCTGGCGGCTCAGATTGCGAGACAGGCTAAGGTTATAGGAAGCGACGCCGGTAACTTCGCTGTAGTTTTCGCGGCTATAGGCATCACGCATGAAGAGGCTGAGTTTTTTGCGGCTGACTTCAGGAGAACTGGCGCGATAGACAGGACGGTAATGTTCATGAATCTTGCCAACGACCCTGCCGTAGAGCGAATAGCTACGCCTCGTATGGCGCTGACAGCGGCTGAGTATCTCGCGTTCAACCTCAATATGCACGTGCTCGTAATACTTACGGATATTACGAACTACGCCGAGGCTCTCAGAGAGGTTTCGGCTGCTAAAAAAGAGGTTCCGGGGCGAAGAGGCTATCCGGGCTACCTCTATACCGACCTCGCCACCATGTATGAGAGAGCCGGAAGAAAAAAAGGCGTTTCAGGCTCGATAACGATGATACCGATTCTTACTATGCCTGAGGACGATAAGACTCACCCGATACCGGATCTCACGGGGTATATCACCGAGGGGCAGATAATACTTTCACGCGACCTTTTCAGAAAGGGCATTCAGCCGCCTATCGACGTGCTGCCGTCGCTTTCCAGACTTAAGGACAAGGGAATCGGCAAAGGCAAGACGAGGGCTGATCACGCCGATACTATGAACCAGCTCTTCGCAGCCTACGCCAAGGGCAAGCAGAACCTCGAGCTTGTAGCCATCTTGGGTGAGGCGGCGCTTACCGAGACCGACCTTAAATATGCGAACTTCTCGAGAGAATTCGAGAAGCTATATGTTTCGCAGGGCTACGAAAAAGACCGCTCAATCGAAGAAACCTTAGATACCGGCTGGGAGCTTCTAAGAATGCTTCCGAAGTCCGAGCTTAAGCGTATCAAAGACGAATATATCGACGAATACTACGGAGCATAATTTTTTGCATAATTAACGAAAAGACGAGGAAAAAACAATGGAAAGATTAAGCGTCAATCCAACCAGAATGATGCTCACCACGCTGAAGCGCAGACTCGCCACGTCGATGAGGGGACATAAGCTCCTCAAGGATAAGCGCGACGAGCTGATGAAAGAGTTTCTTGAGCTTGCGAGAAAGGATAAGGAGCTGCGCGAGATGGTGGAGGAGCAGCTCATGTCGGTATATGGCAGCTTTTCGGTTGCATCGGCGGTTATGAGCAAGCAGGTGCTCGAGGAATCGCTTATGTATCCGAAGCAGGGCGTAAGGCTCGAGGTCGGGAGCAAAAACGTGATGAGCGTCGACGTGCCTATATTTAGCTATGACGCGACGGCGGAGGACGGCGCGGATATTTACCCTTACGGCTATGCGAATACCTCGATCGAGCTTGATATGTCCATAAACCGTCTTACATCGGTATTTCCTCTGATGCTTGAGCTCGCCTCTAAAGAAAAAGAGGCTCAGATGCTCGCCTCTGAGCTCGAGAGGACGAGAAGAAGGGTAAACGCCCTTGAATACGTTAAGATTCCTCAGCTTGAGACGACTATTAAGTATATTCGAATGAAGCTTGACGAAAACGAGCGAGGCAACCAGACGAGGCTGATGAAAGTAAAAGATATGATACTTCAGGAAGCCATCAGGGAGAAACGCGAGCGCGACGAGAGGGCTTACGATGAAGCTGGAGGCGGGAAGCGAAAAAGCATCAATATTGACTGGTAGTTATGAAAAAAGGGCAAAAAATAAAAATTGAAATAACGGATATGAGCAGTGATGGCAGCGGAATCGGCAGATATGACGGCGCTGTCATCTTTGTCGACGGCGCGGTTTCGGGCGACGAGGTTATCGCTGAAATCAGCGCCCTGAAAAAGAATTACGCTATAGCTGAGCTTACAGAGATTGTGGCTGAATCTAAGCTGCGAGCCGAGGGATACTGCAAGTATCTTGATGAATGCGGGGGCTGCCCGCTCGGGGCGCTCCGGTATGATGAGCAGCTTAGAATTAAGGAAAGATGGGTAAGAGACAAGCTCGAAAGACTCGGCGGACTTGAGAAACCTAAGATAAACCCGATAATCGGCATGGAAGAGCCGGTACGTTACAGGAATAAGGCGGTGTTTGCCGTAAGCGGCGACGGGAAGGTAGGCTATCTTAAGAAAAAGAGCCGCGAAGTGGTTCAGGTAGACGACTGTATGCTCCAGAGCGAGGAGACGATGGGGGTCGCGAGGGCTTTTTCATATTATCTCGGCAGGTTCGACAGGAATCAAGCGGCTGATAAACTGATGGTCAGGACTGCGGAGGGAACGGGCGGTATGCTCGCCAAGATTTTTTTGCTGCCTCCCGAGGAGAAAAAGGACTCAAGAAACAGGAATTGTTACAAGGGGCGACGCGACCGAAGTAAGGATAATAAGCGTAAGTCCAAGCTTTCTAAAGGGGCTGCGGATAAGGGTGAAATGAAGAGAGAGCTTCTCGAGCTTGAAGAGCTGGTCGATATGCTGTACTCGGGTTCGGGCGAGAAGCTCGAAAGCGTATGGGTAGACGACAGGGCTGTCGCCGGCAGGCGCGTCATCTTAGACGAAGAGAGCGGTCTTAAGTTCGAGATTTCGCCGGACTCCTTTTATCAGGTAAACAGCGAGCAGACTAAGAAGCTCTACGCCAAGGCAATGGAATACGCAGACATCAAGGGCGGAGAAACCGTGCTCGATCTGTACTGCGGCGTAGGCACGATAGGGCTGTATGCGGCGAGCAGAATGAACAATACGGGGCTTGTGATAGGTATTGAGACAGTCAAGTCGGCTGTTCTCGACGCGAACAGAAACTCTGTTATAAACGGCATAGTGAATACCAGATATATCTTGGGAAAAGCCGAGGACGAGCTTCCCGCGATAATGGGAATCAAGCCGAAGATGGGATATAACGAGGTGAACGAATGGGTTATTAAAGAGCCGGAACTCAGGATATCGCATGCGGATATCGTATTCCTCGATCCGCCGAGGGCGGGCTGTGAGGAAGAGCTTCTCTCCGCGGTTTCGGAGGCTGAACCCGACAGGATAGTCTATGTTTCCTGCGACCCCGCGACGCTTGCGAGAGATATAAAATATCTGGCGGGCAGGGGCTATGAGTTCATCGAGGCAACCCCCGTGGATATGTTCCCGAATACAGCAAGTGTTGAAAGCATCGTGCTCTTGTCCCACAAGTCACCAGATAGCCATATAGATGTGAAAGTTGAATTTGGAGAAGGTGAAGAAAAGGTACCTTTAGATAAAATTGCGGAGCGGGCAAAGCAATATCAGCCGGCTCCAAGGGTTACATATAAAATGATACAAGAATATATTGAAGAAAAATATGGCTTCAAAGTACATACGGCATATATCGCAGAGGTAAAAAGAAATTTAGGATTGCCGATGTATGATGCACCTAATATGGTAGAAGAGTTGAAACAGCCGAGAAGGCATCCGACGGCGGAGAAAGTAGAAGCGATAAAGGATGCATTAAAACATTTTGGGGTGATTTAATATGAGCGTTATTTATATGTTATTTACTGTGAGCTTTGATTATAATAACTATTGAAGAAATTATATCAGTTATTTGGAGGCCAAATGGAATGGGAAATGATATATTTAGCGCGGTAATTGAGCTCAACAAGATTAGACAGCAGGCATATGAAATATATTTACCCATAGTGGAGGAATTGTGCAACAGAGAGGTATCAGAAGAAGAATTGTCTCATTGTCTCGATTACTTATTAGATTTCGCAGATGATGCGAGTATGCTGGAATTGTATAAAAAGTTGTGCAGAAGATTTGTATACACATATCCTGGATGTATAAATTTTTATGTCAATGCCTATAAAGAGATGTGGGAAAAAACAGAATTCTGAAAGGGGTTTACATGAATCAACTTATAAAAATGGATGAAGAGTATAGGAAGTGGATTGAGGACATAGGAAAACGCTATAAACAGAGACAGATTAAGGCATCTGTTTCTGTTAATCAGGAAATGATTGGTTTCTATTGGTCTATAGGAAGAGATATTGTAGAAAAGTCGGCTGAAAGTAAGTGGGGCAGTGGATTTTTTGTTAATTTAAGTAAAGATATGAGAACAATTTTGCCAGGGGTTCAAGGCTTATCAAGTTCGAATCTCAGATATATGAAGAAATTTTATGAATTGTACAGTGATCCAATTCTTCCACAATTTGTGGAAGAATTGAAGAGCAAAGAGGATTCAATAAATGTTCCACAACTTGTGGGAGATTTATCGGATAAAGAATTGTTTTCGATTCCGTGGGGACATCATAGAGCTATCATTGATAAATGTAAATTGGACAGGGAAAAATCAATATTTTTTGTGAAGAAAACGATTTTAAATAATTGGTCAAGGGCAGTACTTTTAAATTTTCTTGATACCGATTTATATGAGCGTCAGGGAAAAGCAATTTCAAACTTTGAATACGCATTGCCTGAACCACAAAGCGACCTTGCACAGGAAATAACAAAGGATCCATATAATTTCGACTTCGTAGCAATCAGAGAAGATTATAGTGAGAAAGAGTTAAAAGACGCATTGATGGACAACATCACAAAATTTCTTATGGAACTTGGAAAAGGGTTTGCTTTTGTTGGAAGAGAATATACAATACCGATTGAAGGAACAGAGGAAAAAATAGATCTTTTATTTTATCATCTGTATTTGCATTGTTACGTTGTTGTTGAAGTTAAAATAGTAGCTTTTACATCGAGAGACATTGGACAGATTGGTACATATGTGAATATTGTGGATGATTTGGTCAAGACAGATTTTGATGCAAAAACAATTGGTCTGATTATATGCAAAAGCAAAAATAATATCCTTGCAAAATATGCGGTAAATAGTTCAAAAGAACCGATAGGAATATCTGAGTATAAGTTGTCAAATTTATTGCCTGTGGAATATAGAGCTTCTATGCCAACGATAGAAGAAATTGAGAATGAACTCAGGTAAATATTTTAAAAGAAACTAACGGATAAGGAGCATTAAATATATGTTGAATTCAAACGAAAGAATGGGTTTCATAATTGAATATATGTCTTCATATGATGAAAAAATCAAAATGGCAAATAAAAACGGATTATTTGATGCTGCAAAAATGTTTGAGTTATTTGCGATTGAGGTATGTAATGTATGGTTCGGACAGAAGTTTAGTAATCTGAATGACGAGACGGCAACTTATCCATATGTAGATTTGATATCAGAAAACAGAGAACTTTTAGTGCAGGTAAGTACTGTACAAGATGTACCAACAAAAATAAAAACTACATTGGAAAAGATAAGGGATTCAAAAGATAAAAAATGCTCGGACTTAAAGAATATTGTATTTTTTGTACTTAGTAATAATAGTATTGATAAGGTGAGAGAGTATAGTGGGGATAATCAAATTGGGAGTATTTCATTTACTATTAAAGATAATTTGATTACTACAAATGATATTATAACTAAAGCACAAAATGATCTTAATTTTCAGAAGAAATTATACAAGGTATTAAAGGATGAGTATGAGAACTTTAATATTAATATCAGAAAATTTAAAGGTGCATTGGAACTTAGTAACTCAGGGTTGAAAAATATTGAAGGATTGATTAACGGAGAGTATGAAATCGATAGAAATGAATTTCTTGAAAAAATAACAAAAGACAATGAGCGATATATTTCAATACAAGGTGGAGCTGGTAGCGGTAAATCTGTTTTATGCAAAAAATATGTTGAAAATGAAAAATTGGTTTTATATGCTCGTGCTGAAAGATTTTTGGAAGAAAGTCATATTGACGACATTTGGGGTTGCTGTATCCAAGACGTTTTAGAGTGTATTAATGGAAAGAAATTAATATTCTTTATTGATGCTCTCGAGTTTATTGCGGACTGTGCCGAAACAAAATTTGAATTATTACAGTATTTGTATGATATGGCGGCAGAATATCAAAATGTGTACATAGTAACATCTTGTAGAACGAGTGATAAAAATGCTTTTATTAAACTGGAAACAAATTTTTCAATAAAAATTTATGAAGTTGGCGATATAACAGAAGATGAACTTGCATTGCTTATGAAGCAATATCCGATTATTCATAAAATGTATAAAACAAATTCATATGTTGATTTATTAAAATCGCCCTTTTATATAAACTTGATAGTTAGTAATTCGATGGATATTGATAATATAGGTGATGAAAATTCTCTAAGAGAATATATTTGGAAAAACATAATATGTTTGGAGGAAAAATCTCTAATGTATGGCATACTCAGTAACAAAGTTATTGAAACTGTTGAGAAGATTGTGTTTGAAAGAGCTAGAAAATTTATGTTGGGTATTCATAAGGACGATATAGATAGAGACATAATGCATGCATTGCTTTCAGAAGGTGTAATTGCTCAACAAGGAGATTATATTAGACTGAAATATGATATTTTCGAAGATATTTGCTTTGAACATTATTTTGATAAAGCTTTTGATTTGTGCAAAGGGAAGTATAAGACCTTCTATGATGAAATAGAAAATCTTGGGCGATGTGTGTATAGACGGTATCAGATTTGGATTTCAAATAAAATGTTTATACAGGTAAATAGAGATAAGTTTTTATATAGCCTTACTTTTTCTGATGAGATTCCGCAAAGTTGGAAAAGGCAAACAGAAATTGGAATTGTTAAGTCAAGGTTTTGTGATAATTATTTCGAAGAACAAGGGTCGGAGATTCTGGAACAAGGCATGTTGTTCGACTTTGTGAAGAATATTAATTTGTTCGCATTTGAAGGTGAGTTATTACATATTAGACAAGAATCACCACAAATGAAATTGTCCCCAATTGGTAATGGAAGACCATGTATTATTCGACTTTTGAAAAACGAAGAAATATATAAGAAAAATATAATCGGAAGAGATGATATAGTTAAGTTATGCTTGGATTATGCGAAACAAGAAGATAAAGTGGCAGTTATTGCTTCAGATGCATGCGCTATGATGGAATATTATGTGGAATATTCGTTGCAGGAATCTGAGCAAGAAAACTATTATAAAATCATAGATGAAATATCGTCTTGCTTGGAAGCACTTTATCGAATGGCAGATAACTCAGAAGAGTGGTTAAAAAAGTTTTTTAATACATTGATTAATAATTATATTAATGGAAATAGAAAAAGTATGCGTAAGTCAGAAGATATTATGGAATGGACATTGAAGAATGCTTATCCTGCTTTGGTAACTGGATTAGCAAGCGAATTGTGTTCGATAGCTGATATACTATGGTTACGTGGAAAAGTAGATGCAGAGGAATTTGATTTCTATAGAGCCGATAGACTGTCTAAGGGTTTTGAATATGGATTAAGTGAGAAAGCTGAACATTATAATTATTTATATAGAACAGTGTACGAGAATGCATTTTTATGGAATCTGTTTCGATTGAATTTTAAAGTGGGATTTCATTGGGCAATTCAATTTATAAATAGGGTAATATTAGAATATGCAACTAATAATCCTGAATATGTAATAAAAATCAAAGTAAAAATTAGTGAGAGTAATGCAATAAAGGAATATTGGGGAAATGGAAACATGTGGCTTGCAGGGATTAGAGATCACAATGTACCTACCTTAATAGGAGATGTTATTTTTTGTCTTAAAGAGGCTATAATAAGCAGTTTGGAGATTTGTAAAAAGGATCATGAATTCACTGTTGCATTTGCAAATTATGTCAAAGAAACTATTTATTCAAAATCAAATAATATAGTATTGCTTACAATCATTGAGAGTATAGGAATGCACTTTGAAAACGAATTACCGGGTTATGCTTTGGATTTGGCTACAAGCATAGAACTTGTTCATTGGGATACCACAAGATATATGTTGTACAAAAAAAATCCGACAAAAGAGTTGCTCGAAAGGCAAATTCTTAAGACCATGGGGATACCTGAGCTTAAAGATAGATATGAGTTGGATAAAAAATGTGATTTGAGTATACAAGAATATGTATCTCATACACAGATATATTTTGATTCAATGGTTCAGGATAAATGCTATGGAATTCTTGATTATTTATATTCAATTATAAAAAATGATGCAGAAAATGCACAGGACTATTTACAGATTCAAAAAATGGATATGCGTGGTGCAAAAGCAACCAAGATAACCGACAATATAATTATGTTAGAACCCCAAATATCAGGGGAAGCAGAAAAAATTGTTCTAAGACAAGAAGAATTCAATAAACCTAAGCAGAGATTAAATGCGGCGATTAAAAAGTGTAATGATAATATGGTGTCTGGGCAGATTGACTTGCCATCAACTCTTGATGCAATTAAAGTTATTTTAGAATTGATGAAGGATACTGATATGGCATTTCAATATGAAAATCTTTTGATACTTTTAATTGCTAGTGCAATAAATCATCAAGAATTAGAAAATGAGAAAAGGGAAAAGTTTTGCACAATATGGATTAACGGAATAGAGAAATTGTTTTCTAATGGAAGCTTTTTGGCAGATACTGCACTTATGCCAGTTTTATTGAATCAATTGGAAAATGACGTTGCTATTGGGATAAAAAATAAAATAAAGAAAATTGTGTTGGATTGTTTGATGTATAAGAGGCAACATGGTGTTATTGATGAAATGGCTAAATACGTGAAGAGATATTTAGCTAATCACGAGACTTTGGCACAAGCGGTATTTAATACAATTATTAAATTATCTGAAGATCAGATGGAACATCAAAAATATAATGCTAATTATTTGAAAGTGAGTAAGAAAGATAAGGAGTTTATATTTAATCCTAATATGCAACCTAAGTTGTCAGGAATAGATCGTTATATCAAAGATGATGATGGAAATTGTTATACTAGTCGCGAAGAGGAGATAATAGATAGGTATCTGCTGCAGGAAGAATCTTTAGAGATAGATGTTTTTGATATGAGTAACTATGATATATCTACAATATGCTATGTTGCAAATTGCGGCCTAAATTTTACGAATGAATCTTTTAGAATGGTTATTCATGAAATTTTGCTATGTGTGATTGATATTTGGAAATATACTAAAAGAAATTATAATGCTCACGAAATTTTTGATGTTTACCAAGAACATGAAATCATAGAGCTGTTTCAGCGGGAAATGATTCAAACCCAAGATGATGCAAAAATGGCAATCGATATATTATTTGAAGAGATTGATTTTACAAAATTTACAACAGATACAATTGAGTTCTATCAAGATATCTTTGGCAATTTTTTATGTGAATTTTTTGACTCATATGTTGACTCAAAAAGAAGAAATATATGTAAAAAGAAAATTCTATATATTGAGAAAAAAGTAAATGACATTGATGAGGAGTATGTTCGAATACAGTTATATAAATCTCTTATGCTTTCTGTAACGAGATATTGCACGGGAGACTGGAGTAAAATCAAAACAAATTATTCATACGTAGATAAGCAATTTTTGAATAAGCAATTTACAAAGTATGGAAAATATCACATAAAGGAACTGTTGAGAACGATTTACCAAATGCATATGGATGAATTGCTGCCAGAAATATTAATTTCTATTAGAAATAGCTTTCAAAATGCAAAATCTGAGGTAAATAAATTTAAAAAATCAATAAGAGAACAAGAAGCAATAGTACAGTTGATTATCCTTAAATCCTTTATTACATATAGTGATAAAATTAAACAGGATCAAGAACTTATTGAAGCATATGAAGATATACTTGAAATATTGATCAATTTAAATTATGAGCAGGCGGCTGTTATTTTGGATGAGTTTAGGATTCATTAATGGATGCAGGTTATTATTCATCTGAAATAAATATAATAAGAGATGCATGTTCGCTAAATGATATTTGTGGATGGTATCGTCAAGGTTAGATTTTGTGGGAAAGTGGTAATACAGTTGAGACAGTATGTCTCTTAGTTCTGAGAAATCCTGTTACACATATCAACATTGATGTGGATGTGGAGGAACTGATACAGGATAAGCGCGCTCAGGCGACATACAGTCAGATTCAGGAATATGTAAAGCACAGACCGGTCTGAATGTGTCGCATTTAAACATTGCTCAGATCAAGCGCAAATACGGAATCATCGAACGAGAGAATTATAACCTTCCGAAGTTTGAAGGCTCCGGGCAGCCGGGATGCACGGAGGAAAAAGAAGATGCAATCAGAGCTGCGTTTAAGCATTTCGGAATGATTTGATGGAGCATCTCCGTGCATCGTGTATGGAAAGCGTTTTTTGTGTTTGTAAAGAAAAAATCTGGATTTGTAAGGAATTCTAATAATGAAAAAGGCAGAAATGGTTCTTGCGAACTTTGACGCAAGAATACCGAAGATAGTAATTAAACCTCAAAATCTCGCTTCGAAAGTTATTATCACCTCCACGGTGTATGATGAGACAGCGGATGTCGAGATATCTGTGAAAATTATTTTCGAGAATGTTGCAGCAATAGATTTTCGAATTAACCTTTTCGATTGCATGATTGGTTCTGAGGCATACGGATTATACCGTATCAGTGATCAGGCATTTGTCGAATCAGTGACACGGACAATCTTTGACCGCAGAAGAGAAATCTTCCTTTTGGAAGGCGACTATGATTATGTAGAGGAAGAACAGCATGATATACTAAATAGTTATGATATTTGTGGTGAATTTCGCAAGCACATTGAGGAGTACTTCGCATATATCCAGAACGTAGAAGCGGGAGCCTATATCATTATTGCAAAGGATGTGCGAATAGAAAGATAAATTCACAGAGGTACAGAATGGACATAATTAAAGGTTTCTATAGTCTGGCTAATGAGTATTGCTGCTTTATTTCTACGGCAGAGATAACAGAGGATTCACTTTCGACTTTGATGGAATTATTGATGAAACTGTATGTTTCAGCTGCCAATTTACCTGACGCGGAGCCGGACACAATTGATTGTTTAACGGCAGGAGAGGTGGATATTTCGCCTATCAAGTTCAGCAATCAAATACTACGGTTTTATTGGGAAGTATTTGACCCATATGAAAAAGATGAGCCTGTCTGCGGTGACTTGGTCGATGACTTGTCCGATATAGCAAAAGATCTAAAAAAGGGAATTGCAGAATACGAAGCAGGAAGAACAGGAAATGCTGTTAATGAATGGAAGTTTGGACTTTATAATCATTATGGTTCTCATATAGTGGATGCAATACGTGCATTGCATACTGCCAGAACCCGTAATATATGAATGGACGACTGACTGGTCTGATTTTTTCGACGCCGGACATGAATGGTATGGCGCATGCTGCTGGAGTGTCTATGACAGGAGCATGAACAGATATGTGGTAATGCTTGTATCAGCAACAGACTGATTTAATTTATGGATAAGGAAATGGAAAAATTTTCAACTCCTTTTGGGGAAATTACAATACCGGAAAGCTTATAAAGGGTTTCGTTAGCAGTTTGGAAGTTGTGGAAGATGGGTCGACTGTTTTTATCGGTAGAGTTATTCATATATCGTCGATATATTTGACAGCGGCAATTAGAATTGTGAGGATAAAATGTACAGAATTGAAGCAGATACATTCCTTTTAGAATTTTTTCCGAAGATTCATGAACAAGATTTTATATATCCTGTAAATGTAACTCTTGGTGTGAAGGTTTACAGTTAT
>JBHAFL010000050.1:0-14016 GCA_041856085.1 Anaerovoracaceae bacterium
AGTACTTATTATAATTTAAGCTGAAATCTGCTCCGTATGCTGAAGTTATACCTCCTATAATCTGCTCCATCATTAAAGGAACCTTATCTCTCAGATCCTTATCCAGTGTTCTTACAGTTCCTTTAATAACGACATCATTGGGAATTACATTAAAAGCCTCTCCTGCCTTTATTACTGAACAGGTTACAACTAGTGGAGAAAAAGTGCTTACCATTCTGCTCCTTATAGACTGCAGCCCCAGTACCACCTGGGCAGCAATCACTACAGGATCTATACTTAATTCAGGAGCTGAAGCATGTCCTCCTTTGCCGGTTATGGTAATAGAAAATTCATCTGGAGATGCCATCATAGGTCCTGCCATCATTGTTATCCTATCTTCTTTTAGAGGTCCCCATAAATGCAGTCCAAAAGCCATATTGACTTCGGGGTTTTTAAGAATCCCTTCCTGTATCATTTTTTCAGCACCGCCACTTCTTTCTTCACCTGGCTGAAAAGCAAACTTTACATTTCCTTCGAGCTCACCTCTTAAATCATTTATTATCAGTAATGCTCCATATAGTCCTGCGGTATGGCCGTCATGACCACATGCGTGCATTTTCCCCTCTACTTTTGATTTAAAAGGAACATCCGCCTCTTCCTGAATAGGAAGTGCATCCATGTCTCCTCTCAGTAATACCGTTTTTCTGTCCTCATCATCTACATTTCCCTTTTCTCCCCTAATCAGGGCACATATCCCTGTCTGTGCCATTTCAGTATATTCGATTCCAAGACTGTCCAATTTTTCTTTTATTATCCTGGAAGTATTGAATAAGTCTAAATCAAGCTCAGGATTTTCGTGTAAATATTCTCTAAGCTCCACTATCTCCTTCTGATGTAATAACGCCAGCTCTTTAATTTTTTCAGTAATGTTCATATTATTCTTCTCCTTTTCTTTATAATCTGATAATAGAAAGTGTATTATTTCTCTAGTTTAAGAATTTCTTCATAATATCTTCTATATTCCATTCCTATTTTAACTAAATCCCTGTCCTTAGCTATCTTATTTCCATTTTCTATAATTTCATCTATATTCTTGACCTTTCTGTTGACTACAGATACTATTTTTTTATAGAATTCATTATTATCTCTACCCTTAAGACAATTTTCTCCATCTGACAGCCAACCATCATATACAGGAATATCCCTTACTACTAATGGCAATCTGGAAGAAAGTGCTTCTAAAACTACTATTCCTTCATTCTCCTCATAAGTCATGAACAGAAAGGCCTTTGCCGCACTAAAAGCTCCTATAAGTATATCTTTTTCGACATATCCTGGAAAAAGAAGGTTTTTAGGCGGATTGTCTATTATTCTTTGTATTTTTTTAGGCAACATAGGCTTTATGCTTGAGGAACCAAACCATATGAACTGATAATCAGGGCATTTTTCCACAATTTCTATAAAATCCCTTATCCCTTTTCTTTCAAAAGGTAATCCTGCCGTTATTATCAAAGGCTTATTAATACCGTATTCTTTCAGGAAGATGTTTTTCAATTCTTCATTCTTGTATATTTCATTCCAATCCGTAAATACGGCTAAGTAGCTTATTTTATTTGCGTCTTGGAACATTACAAATGAAATATGTGAATCCGCTTTAAATACTGCTGTATGATCCTCCTTATGTTCAACATAGTCTTCATCAAGATGAACCATTGCCAGTAAATTGGCATTCATTGATAGTTCTTCAGCTATTTTCTCTTGCAGTTCCCGGCGCTTTGAGTCAACACAATTATTAAACTCTTTGAGTAATGCGCTGAGTTTGGGATTCTCTACAGGTTTGTTCACGTTTATACTCATTTACTGTCACCTACCTTTTAAAAATTTAATAAATTATTATAGCACTAAAATGTGAACGATTCTATCATCTGCAAGTTAAAAGAACAACGCCCATGAATTAAAAAACTCATGGCGAAACGCTTCATGCTGTGCAAAGTCTGCTAATTATTTTGTTTTTGAAAATGTGATCCTTAGTTTAAGAAAAGGGGATACCTTAGCAAGCATAGGGAGTGTAGCCACACACACGAAAAAGCCCCGCCGTTTCCGTTCTGGAACAGCGGAGCTTCTGCTTGTTGGGTCATCCCAAACCCTTATTTATTTCGTTTACCTCTCCGTTGGAAAGGGCTCTTGAGTAAATCTGATTTGTTGGCGATCCGGCTCAGCCACTTCTTTTCTTCATCCGTAAGCTTTCCATAGTTCAGACGCAGGCGTTTGCAGATAAAGGCGATCTGCGTTTCGCAGTCTTCGGAAGTGGCGCTTTCTTTTTTCCCCATGATTTCCGCTGCAACATCCAGCGGATTTTCGGTTTTGATGCTGGACATATCGTCATTGTGAGCTTCCCGCAAGGCGCCGGCAATCTCCGCCATATCCCGTCCTATCGTATAACGGCAGAAACCATCCTCGTCCACGTGAGCGGCTACAAGCTGACGCAAGTATGGATCGCTTGCGTCTGGATTGTATTCTTTGACGATATTTGCACTGGCAGCGTCCACAAAGGTATTGGCCGTCTGCACTAACTGAACCGCCATACCGTTCACATAGACCTCCAAGCCAGCCATGAGCCGGGGAAAATCCGAGTGCGTTGCCAGTTCGCAAAGCAAGGCGTTATTGATTCTTCCGCTTTTTAGCAGATCAATCATATCATCACTCAAATGCAGTTCGTCCAAAGCTGCGTTTGGGTGATTTCTTGTTTCTGTCAGCCCCAGAAGATAATCGGTGGTTACGCCGTAGAATTTCGCAAGCTTTATCAGGGCATAGTGGCTGATGTCCTTAAACTCGTCCGATTCATAGCTGCCAAGAGCAGATTTGGAAAGCTTTGTTTCTTCCGCAAGCTGTTCCAGATTCAGTCCTCGCTCTACCCGTAAATCCTTTAATCGTTCTTGCAGCGTAATCATCATATCCATCACAACCTTTCTGTTTGGCAATTATAGCATATTTCCGAGAGCGCGGAAACAGCGGGTGTTTTGGCTCTTTTTCCGACCTTTCGGATATACGGCGCAGGGGCTTTTCTTGGTATACACTTGACCTACGATCGATCGAATACAAAAGAAACGGAGGTAATAAGTGGACAAATAGAGCTCGTGAATTACGGCGTTTACAAGGTCTCTCAGACGTCGTTTCGGGGTGGGCGGTATGATTTATCGCCCATCCCTGAAAACAGGCTTCTAACCGTCCATAAAAGCTATGACAAAGTATATCTATCTGCACCAACCATTAAAGGCGGCAAGCTTTACGTAGCTTCCCATCTTCCTCTTTGAAGCGCCGAGTTATAAGACGCTTTCCAATGAGGCAAAGTTGCTTTATGCCTTTATCCTTCGCAGAGCGGAGCTATCCCGCAAAAACGCTTGGACGGACGAATACGGGCGCATTTACCTGTATTATCCCATCAATGAGGTGGTGGAGCTTCTGCACTGCGGACGGCAAAAAGCGGTGAATACGCTGCGAGAATTGCAGTATTCGGAGCTGATTGCCATCAAGAAGCAGGGCTGTGGAAAACCCAACCGCATATACCCAAAAACCTATGAAGCGGTTCCAAACTCCAACTCCTTGAAATCCGATTATGGAACGCCGGAGGAATGAAAAGCGTACTTGTGAAGTACGAAAACCATCCCTCTTGAAGTACCGAAACCGGACGGAAGATAAAAAGATATAGATAAAAATATTAAAAACAATCATATTCAATCAATCCTATCCGAGATATTTTTTGCAGGATTCTCCTGTGGATAACTTCGGATGGATGGGATGGATAGGAAGGAGGAAAATGGCACAACACGCAATTTTACGATTTGCAAAACACAAGGCAGGGCCTGCTGGCGCATTAGAGGCGCACCATGAGCGCACAAAAGAGCAATATGCCAGCAATCCCGATATAGACACGTCAAGAAGCAAATATAACATCCATATTGTTCAGCCAAAGATGAAATACAAGCAGGAGATCAACAGCAGGATCAAAGCGGCTGGCTGCAAGACAAGAAAAGACAGCACCATGTTTGTGGACACACTCATTACCGCAAGCCCGGAGTTTTTTCAAGACAGAAGCAGACAGGATATAAAAACCTACTTCACCGAGGCGGTAGCCTTTATGGAGAAGAAAATCGGCAAAGGCAATATCTTCTCCGCCGTGGTACACATGGACGAAAAGACGCCCCATCTGCACCTGTGCTTTACACCCATCACGGAGGACGGGAGGCTGTCGGCAAAGGAGATTTTAGGCAACCGAGCAACTCTCTCCAAGTGGCAGGATGAGTTTCACGTCCACATGAAAAAGCTATTTCCAGTTCTCAAACGTGGCGAGAGTTCTCTTGTCACCAAGCGGAAGCATATCCCCACATGGCTGTTTAAGCAGTCCGTGAGCCTTGTAAGGCAACAGAAAGCCATTGAGCAGGCTGTTTCCGAGATCACCATGATGAACGCCGGAAAGAAAAAAGAAGAAGCCCTTGCCTTGCTTGATAAGTTCTTTCCCCGGCTGGAAGCTCATCTGGGACAAGTGAAGAAATATCAGGCGACGATTGACTATCTCACACAGGAAAACGCCGGGCTGAAAGAAAAGGTCAGGGATGACAGCAGTATAAAGAAACAGCTTGAAGCGGCTAAGCTCAAACAGGAAAATGAGCAGCTTCGGGCGCTGGTAGCTAAAATTCCGCCGGAGATCAGAGAGCAGCTACGGCAAAGGGATAGAAAACCGTCAATCCATGATCGGTAATATACAGGGAGGTACGATTGGGAAGAAGAAAGAAGTTAATCAATAACACCAACATTCCACAATACAAGATCGAGGCAATCGCCCGCTGTATCATGCCGGACATTCTGGCCTATTACGAGAGCGAGGACGGGCAGCGTGAGTTTGAGGAATGGAAAAAGGAACAGGCTGCAAAAGAACAGGCGGAGAAAGTAAAAAGCAAGTAAGCAAAAGGCGGAGTGCTATCTAAACGGTGGCGCTCCGCCTTTCTTTAATAGTTAGTTCATGTTTGCTTTTTCTTTCTTGGCCCTCTCGGTTTGGAATCTGGGAGCTTCGGTTTCCCATTTCGAAAATGAGTATCTTCAAAACGCTCGAAGTATATGACAAATCCGAACCCATCCCCCACAGGAAACGGGTTCGGATAATAATGGTCTGGTGCGCCATAAGGGACTCGAACCCCTAACCTTTGCATTCGTAGTGCACTACTCTATCCAATTGAGCTAATAGCGCTCGTACATACCGTACCAAGTTATTATACAAAACTATCATTTCTTTGTCAATCAAAACTTGCTCATTCCTTTGACCCTGCGATAAGCAGCGTAGATATTATTATCGCGGCGCAGCCTGCCGCCGTCTTGGCATTAAACGGCTCGCCGTATATAAGCACCCCTACGACTATGCTCGTGATAGGCTCGAACGTGCTCAGCATTGCGGCGTTTTCCGAGCCCACATATCTGACGCCGGTTTGATAGCCGAACGCCCCTATAAAAGTCGTAAGCACAGAGACCGATATCATTACTCCCCAAGAAATCGGGTTAAAACTAAAATCGATATTTCCCGTTAACGCCCCTAAAACAAACATCATTACCGCCCCTATCCACGACATATGAAACAGCAGCTTCAGCGAGTTCATTTCGCCTATTTCGTTATTACCCAGATATATGGTATAAAACCCGTATGTCAGTGCCGAACCGGCAGACAGTATAATACCCGTAAGCGACTTGCCGAGACCGCCGTCGTGAAACATAACTATCCCTATAATACAGAGAAGCATACAGATGAGCTTAATAGACGACAGGCGCTTTTTGTAAATAAAGACAGCCGCAAATACCGTAACCGCCGGATACAAAAAATGCACCGTTGTGGCGACGCCTGACGAGATGTAGTTATATGACGTGAACAGAAGCGCCGCCGTACCGCAGTATCCGAACACGGAAACAAGAGCTATCCTGCGAAGCTCCGACAGGTTCACTCTGATATCCGTCCCCTTGAGCCTCAGATAAAACCACAAAAAAGGCACCGTGCCCGCGAACCTGAAAAATGCGGCGGTCATAGTCGTCGCACCGTTCGCATACGCTATTTTCACAAAGAGCGGAATGAAGCCGAAATACACCGCCGAGACGAGTATCGCTGCAATCCCTAAACTTCTTTTAGCCATACCTCTTATCCCAAATATCCGAGCTGCCTTGCCATAATAACAGCTATAAAAAGCATAATCATACCGAGAGCCAGCGTCAGCTTTCCCGCCGATTTCCTGATAGGCATGTAGTAAAATGACAGCGCAGTCATTCCAATCCCCGTAAGAAGCGAGCAAATCACAGCCAAGTAGTTTTTTTCAGGATAATATGTCCCCGCTATCCCTACTCCGAAAGCGCAGAGAAGCGCAACTATTCCCGACAGGTGAATAAGGCTTGACTTCCTCTTAGTTTTCTTCGCCGCCTGCTTTTTTTCTTTTTCGAGCCTCTCTATCTCCGAGCGCCTTATGTAGTTATAATCGCTGTTCTTTGGTTTTTTCTTTGCCATCTCCGTCCTCCGTCGAAAAATCTCGTTTGCCGGTATCGACGTTCATTCTACCACAAACCTCTCGACGTCTTCAATATATTATAAAAAAATACGCTTCTTATGTGATTTTTTGCTCATACGCGCATTGAAACGAAAGCTCGGTTGTGTTAAACTTTAGTAAGTTTTAGGAGGAATTGATATGCAAAAAATCAATATGAGACTCGACCTCTTGAGAGGCGAAATGCTAAAAGAAAACATAGATTACTATATAGTCCTCTCCGACGACTTCCACTCTTCGGAATATGTGGACAATTACTTCAAGGTCAGAGAATTCCTTTCGGGTTTTAACGGCTCCGCCGGTACCCTGCTCATTTCTCTGAAAGACGCGCGGCTTTGGACCGACGGCAGATATTTTCTCCAAGCCGAGGAGCAGCTGAGAGGTAGCGAAATAATCCTTATGAAGCAGGGAGAATCGGGCGTACCGGATCTTGAGGACTATCTTAAAACAAACATTCTGTTCGGTCAGTGTGTGGGCTATGACGGCAGAACCGTTAACGGCGCTTTCTCGAAAGAGCTGAAATCAGCTCTTTCCGGCAAGAACGCGTCCTTTAAGACCGAGTTCGACCTTGCGGGCAGGATATGGGATGACCGCCCCGCTTTTCCGGCAGGTCCTATAACTCTTTTAAGCGAAAAATACGCGGGGAAGTCCGTTTCCGACAAGCTTGCCGACCTGAGAGCGGCATACAGGTACAAGGGCTGCGACGCGATTCTTATATCCTCGCTTGCAGACATAGCGTGGCTGTATAATTTTCGCGGCTCAGACGTTCTCTATACTCCCGTCGCAATGGCGTACACCTTAGTCAATGACGACGAAGCGATACTCTATATCGCGGAGGAGGCTCTCTCCTCCGAAGTAAGAGACGCCCTCGCACCTCTCGGTATATCCTTTAAGCCGTATTATGATATTTATGACGAGGTTAAATCAATTGGCGGCATAGTTATGGCAGATGACTCCTCGGTAAACGAAACCCTCCTCTCCTCAATCAGTACGCCTTTAATATGCGAAAATCCTACGTCCTTGTCAAAGGCGATAAAAAACGAAGTTGAAATAGATAATTTCAGAAGAGCCCATATCATTGACGGTATCGCTCTGACCAAGACAATATTTTGGTTGAAAAAATTATCCGCAAGCGGCGAGCTTCACGCGGAAACCGAGAGAAGCGTCGAAGCTCATCTCACTGAGCTAAGGAGTGTTCAGGACGGATTCATATCGCTCAGCTTCGATTCAATCGTAGCAACCGGTGAGCACGGAGCGATAGTTCACTATGAGCCTACCGAAGAAAACGACAGACACATAGAGGACGGTTTTCTTTTGATAGACACCGGCGGGCATTACCTTACGGGCACAACTGACGTCACAAGAACCGTATCCGTAGGCGAAATAAGCGACGAAATGAAAACGTCATACACGGCGGTTCTTAAGGGGAACCTTGCCCTCGGCGCCGCGCGTTTCCCCGACGGGACTATAGGAGCCTCCCTCGACGTGCTCGCCAGAAAAGCGCTTTGGGATATGGGGCTTGATTATAATCATGGCACGGGACACGGCGTAGGCTATATGCTCAGCGTACACGAAGGTCCTAACTCTATTAGGAAGCTGACTCCTAAGGGCAAGCTCGGAGTCCCTCTTGTCGCCGGCATGATAACCTCAAACGAGCCCGGTCTTTATGTAGCCGGAAAATACGGAATAAGGATAGAGAACCTTATCCTCACGGTTGCCGACGAAAACGGGTTCAACCATTTCGATACCCTAACGCTCGCCCCTTACGACAGGGCTTCGATTATACCTGATATGCTTACGGCTGACGAGCTTAACAGCCTGAACGACTACAATCAAAAATTATTCGAGATAATCGCACCTCATCTCACAGAAGAAGAGCGTTTATGGCTCAAAAGCGAAACCGCCGCGTTTTAGAGAATAGTTTTAGAGAATAAAGATAGACCGATACCCGCCCTAACGGCATGAAACGGTATCGGTCTTATTTTTTCACTATTTGTTTATCCATTTCGGATTCTTTTTTCTGACCTCGGGGTCGTGTACTACTTTTTCGGGTCTCGTTTCAAGAATCTCAGGCTGCTCCAGGTAGCGTTTCAGTTCTCTGAAGCATCTGCCGAAATAATGCCCGCCGGCGATTCTTTCGTCGGTTACAATTCCGATTCTCATTACCTTTTTTTGATAAGGCTGATTATCGTCGTCAAGCATTACTTTCATAATAGGCTGCCCCATAGAGGCGAATATTCCCGTGGTGCCGAATTCGTAGAGATGATGATACACCGTATCCGTCCTTATGGACGCGAGATTGGTGATGAAGAGAGATGTGTGAAACGGGCTTGCGTCTATGAGGAAGAACGGTAAACCTATATATCTGTCCCATACCTTAAACACGCCTATAGCCGTTCTTAAAAGAAACGGTATCGAAATAAGTCTGCTCATTATTCTGTCGAGAGAGTTGTCAGAATCCGATTTTCGATTCAGCTCTATAGTTGAATTCAGCTTCTCGCTTACCGTGAAAATATCATCGTCAAGGTCGAAATAGAGCTTGCTGACCGTGTCCCCTAAGCCGCCTTTCTTAAGGGTGACAAAGGAAACGCAGAAATGATTCCTCGTATACACTTTTTTGTTCATTATGAACCTGTTCAGAAGCGGATTCTGAGAAACTAATCTGAGGTACGCGGCAATTATTACAGCCATATGGCTGATTTGCTTTCCCTCTTTGCGGCATTTTCTGATATAATCCTGAATTATTTCAAGATCTATATCCACTTTAATACTGTTAGAGGCGTCATAGCGCTTGGGCATTATGAAAGGGACTATCTCATACATAGGGTCTTTTGAATATACCCTATATCCGTCATTTCTCATAGTTTATATCTCTCTTTCGTTCACATTTTTTCCAATGCTGTATCAAATAATATCATAAAATCACATATTGTGTAAATACATTTATCTTCTCCCGCTTGTCATTCACCGCCCGCCGGTTTTCGTTACAGCCCGCCGGATTGTTCTTCAGCTTTTCATCTCATCGGTCGCGCAAATAATTATACCGGCAACCATAAGAGCAAGCCCGATTACCGTATATAAGCCCCACGGGTCTTTCATTATCATTATGCCTGAAATTACGCCGACGATATTGATTGCGTTGGTCTGAATGCTTGCCGCAATTGTCGCGGATAGCTTTCCGAGATTATAATTATAAAGGAAATAACATACGAAACCGCAGCCGAGCCCGAGAAACAGAATCGATGCCGTCGCTTCGCTTACCGAGAAAAAAACCTTATACGGGTGGAATCCGTTCCCCATTATCAGGCTCAGCGCCGTATAGAACACGCCTCCCCCTATACACATAGCCGTCGTAATCTCAATAGTCGAAAACGATTTTGACGCATAGTCCGTACTTATGCAATACGCACCGCCCACCGTAATCGCCAAAAAAAGCGCCGCATATCCCATAATCGCCGAACCCGACGACGCGGCAGGCCCGAAAGCTATGCAGCACACAACCCCCGCGAAGCCGATTGCCACGCCGAGCAGCGACCTTTTCCCAGTGCTTTTTCTGAGTATCAGCGCGTTCTCGACGACTACCATAATAGGCACGGCGGCTATCATTATAGAGCTCTCCGAAGCCGTGGTAAGGTCAATGCCTATACATTCGAATATCGCGTAAAGGCAGGGTTGAAACAAAACTGTCATAGCAAGAAGCCTCAAGTTTTTTCCCCTATAGTCAACCTTAATCACCCTGATTGCAATCAAGAGCATAAATGCCGCCATCGTGACTCCCCATCTCAGCGCCAGAACCTCATAGGCGTTAAGCCCCTCAAGGGCAATTTTCGTTACAAGAAACGATAGCCCCCAAATGAGGGCTACAACCGCGAACAGGATATATGAAATTATTTTACCGTACTTTTCGTTCATAGCTCTTTCGAGGGAAGTTCGTCCGATACCGTCCAAGTGTTTGCCAATGCATATTTCGTCTTAAATGCTTCTTGCTGTGCTAACCGTCCCGTTTTATACATTTTAACACAACATAATCCGAGGGCGCTATATATTTTTATATATTTTTGCTTCAACTTAGCTTCGATAACATACTTTTTTGTACAAAAATGCGCATTAGCAGACCGCTGAACGTCCGAATATATATTCCGGCAGGTAAATCAGCGTTAAATAGCGGTAAATTGCTTGTTTTTTTAGCAAAGAATTAGTTTACTTGTTTATTTTTTGTGATATAATACTCTGGCTAATAAATGGAGGAAAAAATGAGCATTTTAGACATATTAAAAAGGGCTGACAGGCTCGTTTCGGCGACCGACAGCAGAAAAGAATTAAAGCGTGCCGTTCGACTCGTTAAAAAGAGGGATCTGGACTTAGAGAAAAAATATAACAAGGGAGTCAAGGACGACCTTGTATACTCGAAAAAAGGCGACGTCAAGCTGAGCGAAGAGGAAAAAAAAGAAATCCACGAATACTGGTCAAAATACAGCTTTGCGGCGATTCCCGATTTATCAATCTTCGAAGCGTATTATAACCGCACCGGCATTAAAGACCCCCGCTTCGTCCCATACTATTTCAGGAAGTTTTTTAGAGATGACTTCAGGAATCCGGAGTACAGAACCGTGTTGCAGGACAAGTCTTATCTCCCAAAAATCTACTCTAAATTAAGACAGCCCCGCACTATCGTGAGAAGGCTTGAGAATGTTTTTCTGGATACGGATTTTGAGCATATATCTACGGAAGAAGCCGTTAAACGCTGCTTCGAAGTAATCTCATCCGGCAGAGAAATAGCTTTCAAAGCTACTCTTTCGGGCGGCGGCGGCGTTTCTCTTATGTTTATTAAAACCGCTACCGAGGAGGAGCTTTATAATTACATCGACTCCTACGGAAATAATTTCATCGTTCAGGAAGCTATAATGCAGCACCCTGCAATGGCAGCGCTGAATCCTATGACGGTTAACTGTATAAGGCTTGTTACCTTTATGTTTCACGGCAAGATATATCCGCTGTCTCCAATCGTTAAAGTCGGCAGTCCTAAGCACAGAGTTGACAATTACAAGCACGGCGGTCACATTATCGGCGTTGACCTTAAAACAGGCCGTACTAATAACTGGGCTCTGAGCGCCGACTATAATCGTACCTCCGTACTCCCCTCAGGCTGCGACCTCAGCGACGGCTATGAGATTCCTTTCTTCGATGAGCTTGTTAAAAAAGCAATAGCCTGCCATTATGAAGTTCCTAAAATGCCTATGATAGGTTGGGATATCGCCATAGATGAAGAAGGCCCCGTGCTTATCGAACCTAACTTCGCTTGTGACTATAAGATGAATCAAGCTGTTAACGGCCCGCTCTTCGGAGATTTGAGCGATGAAGTCTTCGATTACTTCTTCCTCGATATGTACTATAAGCTGAAAAACGACAAGGACTGGCTTTATAGAGAACACTACGACTATATCGAAATTGAAAAATACATAGGCAAACACAGTATTGTCAATATCCCCGCCTCTATTGACGGGAAAAAAGTCAAATCGATACTCGCAAAAGCATTCTACCGCAATCTTACGGTAAAAGAAGTATACATGCCCGATAGCGTCGAGACAGTCGGAAAGAGGATTTTCGCACGAGCGTCTTCCTTGAAAAAAGTCCGCCTATCCTCTAAAGTCCGGATGCTCCCCGACGAGACCTTTATGGAATGTGAAAGCTTGGAGGCTGTAGAGAACCTTGAGCAGCTCAAATATATAGGAGTGAACTGTTTCAAGCACTGCGATAAAATGCCGCAAAGCAAAAATATATTTGCAAGCATAAAATCCGAATCCAAATAAACCATAGCTTATTTATAACTTTAACGGAGAAAAGAAATGAATGAAGGACAAAAATTAGAAAAAAAACTTTCGCCTTTGAATGTTTGGGCGCTCGCGCTCGGCTGCATAATAGGCTGGGGCGCTTTCGTAATGCCCGGCAATACTTTCCTGCCTAAAAGCGGCCCGCTCGGCACCTTGATTGCAATGTCAATCGGCGCACTTGTGATGATAGTAATATCGTTCAACTATAACTATATGATTAACCGCTTCACGGTTGCAGGAGGTGAATTTACCTACGCGCAAAAGGCTTTCGGACAAAACCACGCTTTCATATGTTCGTGGTTCCTCGGACTCTCATATCTCGCTATAGTTCCGTTAAACGCGACCGCGCTCGCTCTTATCGGGAGAAATCTCCTGAACGGGATATTCGAGGTAGGCTTCCATTACACCGTCGCAGGTTACGACGTTTATTTCGGCGAGATACTTTTGGCCTGCTTCGCGCTCATACTCTTCGCTGTCTTAAGTATCTTCGGGGTAAAATTCGCGGGCTTTTTCCAGACCCTCATAGTTGCGGTGCTCGTGCTCGGCGTCCTCACGGTCGGCCTCGCAGCTATTTTCAGCGATAAGGCCTCAATGGCAAATCTCACTCCTCTGTTCGCGCCGGAAGTACCTAAGCTGAACGGCATACTCGCCGTAGTTGCCGTGGCTCCTTGGGCGTTTGTAGGCTTCGATACCGTTCCTCAGGCGTCGGAAGAGTTTAACTTCTCAGCAAAAAAGACAAAGTTCATTATGGTAGTTTCGATTATATTCGGCGCCGCCGTATATGTGTCGCTGAACACCGTTACCGCGTCCGTGGTTCCCGAGGGATATGCGACATGGAACGAGTACATCTCAGACTTAGGCAATCTCAGCGGACTCATTTCACTCCCTACATTCTATACCGCTCACCAACTCCTCGGCAATGCAGGTCTCGTCGTTTTAGGGCTCGCGGTATGCTGTGCCATACTCTCCGGAATTATCGGCTTCTATATGGCTACAAGTCGTCTGCTCCTCTCAATGTCGAGAGAAAATGTTCTGCCGCAATGGTTCGGCAGAATTGACAAAAAACACAAAACGCCAAAGAACGCCATCCTCTTCGTTATGCTCATCGCCTTAATCGCACCGTTCTTCGGAAGAACAGCGCTCGGCTGGATTGTGGATATGTCGTCGCTCGGTGCGGCAATCGGTTACGGCTATACCTCCCTCGCCGCACTCAAGTTCGCTAAAACCGAGGGGGATAAATCAATCGTATTCACCGGAATACTCGGAAGCATATTCGCACTCATATTCTGTGTACTGCTCTTAGTGCCTATTCCGATGTTCTCCTGCTCTCTCGGAAAAGAATCATACATAAGCCTAATCGTATGGATAGTGCTCGGACTGATTTTTTACCTCAGCAGTAAAAAACAAGCATAGTGCTCCGTGAACACAAAAGACGCATAGTGAAAAATGCGTCTTTTTTATCGCCAATAGAACGTGAAATTGTGGTATAATAACCTCACGGCGTAAGCCGCCGCTCTGCTATGCAGACCGACGGACGCCTGAGAGAACATTGTATCATAATTTGTGAGCTGCGCTCACCGCGGCTACGCCGCTAACAGCCTTGCTTCGCAAGTCTGAAATTGTGGTATAAT
>JBHAFL010000051.1:0-6277 GCA_041856085.1 Anaerovoracaceae bacterium
AGTATCTCGACTGCTCCGATAATCAACTTTCAACGCTTAATGTAAGCAATAACACGGCACTGACCCGCCTCAGCTGCTATAACAATCAGCTGACAGCTTTTGATGTAACTAATAACACGGCACTGAAAAAACTCTTTTGCGGTGGCAATAAGCTGACAACTCTTGACGTAACTAAAAATACGGCACTGACCGAACTCGGCTGCTCTCACAATCAGCTGACGACGCTTGATGTAACTAAGAATACGGAATTGATATTTTCTGACTGCAAGAAAAACAATCTGACTTCTCTCGATTTATCAAAGAATACGAAAATAATTAGCAGCAGTGATGTCAAATGTAACGGTCAGGTTTTGCCCGTAGCGCTGACAGGCGGTAAGCTGAACTTCTCCGATTTACCGGCAGGCTTTGATAAGACTAAGGTTTCGGACATAACAGGAGGAAGCATCGACGGAGAGGCTTTCAGCTTCACAGGAGACACCCTTGCATATAAGTACGATACGGGTCTTACCGTAGGAGGCACAAAGATATACCTTGATACGACGTTAAATCAGGCAACCGTATATAACATAACGGTTTCCTCTTCCGCCGGGGGAATGCTCGGATCTGATAAATCGAAAGCTGCGAAAGGAGAAACCGTGAATCTCACCGTAACCCCTTACGAGGGCTATCGCTTCAAAAGCTGGGAAAAGACTCCTACAAGCCTCGAGATAAATAGCGATAATACATTCACTATGCCGGACAGCGATGTAACCGTTAAAGCCATATTCGAAAAAAAACACACTGTCACGGTTAATACAGAGGGAAACGGCACAGCGAATGCGGACGTAGAAAAAGCATACGAGGGAGATGAAGTTAAGCTGACTGTAAGCGCCGGCTCCGGATATAAGTTCAAGGAGTGGCAGGCAGTAGCTCCTGCCGGATTGATTATCAAGGATAACAAGTTCACTATGCCGAATGAGCCTGTAACGGTTAAAGCCATATTCGAAAAGATACCTGAACACAAAATAACGGTTAATAAAGAGGGAAACGGCACAGCAATTGCGGATGTAGATAAAGCCCGCGAGGGACAGGAAATTAAGCTGACTGTAAGCGCCGACTCCGGATATAAGTTCAAGGAGTGGCAGGCGGTGTCTCCTGCCGGATTGATTATCAAGGATAATAAGTTCACTATGCCGAATGAGCCTGTAACGGTTAAAGCCGTATTCGAGCCTCTCTCTCCGGGTGAACATTCCGTAACGGTTCAGAGCTATATAAACGGAAACCTCACAAGCGATAAGTCAGCCGCCAAGGCGGGAGAGACCGTTAAACTCACCGTAACCCTTGACGAGGGCTATCTCTTCAAAAGCTGGGAAACGACTCCTGCAAGCCTCGAGATAAAGAGCGACAATACATTCATTATGCCGGACGAGAATGTAACAATTAAAGCTATATTTGAGAAAAAACCTGTTACCCCGCCGGTTATAGGCGGCGGGGGCGGCGGCATAGTGCTTCCTCCTGCTGTCGAAACCGAAGAGGTTAAGGCTGCTAAGGAAGCTGCGGCAAAGGCTGTAACGGGGCTCCTTAAGACTGAGACATTCTCGGGCGAAGAGCAGAAAAAATCGGAAGAGATTAAGAAGAACTTCGACGACAAGCTATCTAAGGCTGCTACCGCAGAAGAGGCTAAGAAATTAGAGACTGAAACCTTAGCGGCAATAAACGCACTCTGGTCGGACGGAGAAATCTCGCTGAAAGCCAAGGTAGAAGCGATAAGCAGGACAGATTTAATCGCTAAGTCTAAGGTGGTTAAGACCAAGAGCGGAGCTAAGGCTGTAAGGATAAGCTGGAACAAGGTAGAGGGGCTCGACTTCGACGGCTACGAAATATACAGGTCAACGAGTAGGGCGAAGTTCGGCAAGACTCCGATTAAGACGGTAGAGGGAGCTAAGACAAGCTACCTTAACACTAAGAACCTGAGAAAAGGCAAGACCTATTACTATAAGCTAAAAGCGTTCAAGACGATAAACGGAGAGAAAGTCTACACTGACTTCTCGACGAGAACTTGGAAGACGCCTAAGAAGTAGGGGCTATGTGAAGCGATAACGAGTTGGAACGGTGCGCGGCACACAGCTAAAAAAATACGTATAAGCATATTATTCGAAGAGACGTTAAAAAGAGCAGGCACGCTGTATTACAGATGTCTGCTCTTTTCTTTACAAATGATAAGCCTGTCTCCGATAATCCCTCATTTTTTAATCGGTAAAAGAAACGGACTGTCCGGTTCGGTAAAGTTTAACGGCATAAAAACGAGTGATAATTTCATGTGGCAAATATCGCTGATTGTGTGTTAAAATATCCATGACGATAGGGTCTCCTTGTAGACTTGTTTTTGTGGTGATTAACATTCTAATAGATTCTATCGTCTTTTTTCATCTTTTTCCAGAGGAAAGGTGTCACATCAATTGTAACTCTACAACTCTACAAGCGCTATATTGTAAAATTTTAGTGCTTTTTGTTTTTTGTTGATGTATAATGTACTTTGTATGAGTGTTGGCTAATGGTTGTGTGAAGCTTTTTATGAAGCGATACATACCGCTTATTTGCGATATGCATTGCTTTCGCGAAAACCCACATTCCAAGGCAGCCCCGTACAAGTGACAGTAATATTTAGAAAGGAAGGTCTCACTAACATGAGCAAAAAACACCTAAGCAGTGTTCATGTCAGCCATTATAAGCACACAGCCGGTTGTGCTACGGAAGTAATGCCTGTACCTGACATTGTAAAGATTTCAATGTCTCAGCATATCGGAGCGCCTTGTCAGCCGCTTGTCGGCAAGGGCGACTACGTAAAAGTCGGACAGAAAATCGGAGACACTGAAGCCTTCGTAAGTGCGCCTATCCATTCCAGCGTATCGGGCACCGTTAAGGGTATCGAGCAGGCAAGGTCAGCCGCAGGCGGCTTTGACGCGCTGGTAGTGATAGAGACGGACAAGAAACAGGCGGTATCTGAAGAGGTAAAGATTCCCGCCGAGCCTAAAGACTTAGCGGAATTTGTTGCTGAAGTCAGGAAGTCGGGACTTGTAGGACTCGGAGGGGCGTCGTTCCCTACGAGCATTAAGTTCAATCCCAAGAACATCGACGATGTCCACTATCTCGTGGTAAACGCGGCGGAATGCGAACCGTTCATCACCTCGGACCACAGATGTATGCTTGAGGATACCGAGGATTTAATAAGCGGCTGTCTTATGATAATGAAATACGACGGTCTCGACAAGGGCTATATCGCGATAGAGGACAACAAGCAGGATGCTATCGACCATATCAACAAGTACCTTGCCGACAAGGGAATCAAAAATATCGAAACTTTCACGCTGCAGGCAAGATATCCTAAGGGAGCTGAGCGCGTGCTCGTATATGAAGTTTTCGGCAAAGAAATGAGAGCCGGAGTTCTGCCCGCAGATATGGGATGTATTCTTGACAATGTTACCACCGTTATGACGGTCGGCAAATATTTCAGAACGGGAATGCCTCTCATTGAGAAGAGAATGACGGTTGACGGCGACGCGGTTGCGGTGCCTAAAAACGTTATCGCGCCTATCGGAGCGTCAATACACGATGTTATCAGATTCTGCGGCGGCTACAAACAGGAACCTCGCAAGATTCTGATGGGCGGACCTATGATGGGCAGAGCCGTCCCGAGCGATGAAATGCCTATCGTCAAGAATAATAACGCTATATTGGCCTTTTCGAAGACTCCGTCGGAGATAAAGGAAGAGACGGCGTGCATCAACTGCGGCCGCTGTTTTCAGGCCTGCCCGTTCAACCTCATTCCTACCGCGCTTGCGGACGCGTATGAGGCTCACGACGCACAGGCGCTCTTCGACCTCGACGTAAACCAGTGTATGAACTGCGGTTCCTGTTCTTATGTATGTCCGGCGCACAGACCGCTCGGATTTATGAACACACTCGCAAAAAACATAGTAAAGGAGGCAGGAATTAAATAATGGACGAAAAGAAATATTTTGACAATTTAATCGTGTCCTCCTCGCCGCATCTTGTGACGGCATTAGACACTCAAAAAACCATGCTCCTGGTTATAATTGCGCTTCTTCCGTCGCTCTGCGTGAGCGCTTATGTATTCGGACCGAGAGTGCTGCTGCTGACGTCGGCTTCAATGGCGGCATCTATGTTTTTTGAATGGGCGTGGAACAAGCTTATGAAGAGAAGGGAAACCGTCTGCGACCTGTCCGCGGCTCTCACGGGTATGCTCATAGCGTTTAACGTTCCGTCAGGACTTCCGCTCTGGATAGTTATTCTCGGCGACTTCGTTGCAATCATAGTTATCAAACAGCTCTTCGGCGGAATCGGCAGAAACATCGTAAACCCTGCCATTACCGCACGTATAGTTTTGTTCATATCGTTCGCTACGGAGATGACGACGTGGACTGTGCCTAAGATGGCGGCTGACGCGACTTCGACGGCCACTCCTCTCGGAGTTTTAGCGGAGGGCAATACGGCGCTTCTACCGTCAAATATGCAGATGTTCCTCGGCTTCGTCGGAGGTTCTTTCGGCGAGGTGTCGGCAATCGCACTTCTCATAGGCGGAATCTTCCTTATCTGGAAAAAAATCATCAGCCCGCTCATTCCTTGCTTCTTCATAGGCACGGTATTCGTAATCGCGTTTATATATTATGCTGCCACAGGGGAGGCTGAGGCGCTGCGCTTAGCCGTATTCCACGTGCTTGCGGGCGGCGTAATGCTCGGAGCCGTATTTATGGCTACGGACTATGTGACATCTCCGCTTTTACCTCAAGGGAAAGTTGTTTTCGGTATCGGCTGCGGTATTATGACTATGGTTATAAGACTTTGGGGACAGTATCCTGAGGGAGTGTCTTTCTCGATTCTCCTTATGAACTGTCTGACGCCTCTCATCAACAACTTCTTCCAAAAGAGAATGTATGGAGGTAAGAAAAAATGAAGAGCAATAATTTCAAAGAAAATATACAGCCTACATTAGTGCTCGTGCTGATATGCTTAGCGATTACTTTCGCGCTCGCATACGTCAACTCGATTACAGAGCCGATTATTGCAGAAAATAAAGCCAAGGCTGCCGATCTCGCGAGAGCGGAGCTTCTTCCTGCTGCCGACAGCTTCGAGGAATACACAGGCGACCTTTATGTGCATATTCAGGATAAGGTGTTCGTGCAGGATTGCTACATCGCCGATGGTGTAGGTATGGTAGTAACCGTAAGCACTAAATCATTCGGCGGAGCTCTCACGGAGATGGTAGGCATAGACAGCGACGGAGTCATAACGGGAATTAAGGTAACGGCGCACGCCGATACTAAAGGTCTCGGAACCAAGGCTCACGAGCCTGCATACCTTGCGCAATACAGCGGTATGAACGCACTCGGCAACGCAGCCAATATTAAGGCTGATAACGCCGTAAACTACGTTTCGGGAGCCACAATCTCCTCAAACGGAGTTTATCAGGGAGTATGCTGTGCGCTCGAGCAATTCAAACTGGTAGGAGGTGTTAACTAATGGATAAAAAAATCAGCAAATTAGCAGTCCTCACCAAGGGTATCATAAAAGAGAACCCGAACCTCGTACTGCTCCTCGGAACATGCCCTACGCTCGCGACTACAAGCTCGGCATTTAACGGTATGGGTATGGGAATCGCAGCGACTGCCGTACTGATCTGCTCCAACATCGTAATTTCACTGCTTGCTAAGATAATTCCGGATAAGGTACGTATACCGTGCTACATCGTGGTTATCGCGGGCTTCGTAACGCTCGTGCAGTTCATAGTTCAGGCGTTTGCAGAGCCTCTGTATAACTCGCTCGGGGTATTCCTTCCTCTCATAGTTGTAAACTGTATAATCTTAGGCCGTGCCGAGATGTTTGCCAACAAAAACAACGCAATCGATTCCGCGCTTGACGGCATAGGAATGGGTATAGGATTCACTCTCGCTCTCACGGTAATAGGAGCTATCAGAGAAATCATCGGAAACGGAACTCTCGGAGCGGGCTTCTTCCTCGGCGGAGAGGAGCTCGTGTCTAAACTGACGTTATCGATACCTTTCATAAGCGAACACCCTATGCTGATAATCGCGCTCGCACCCGGCGGTTTCTTCATCTATGCTGTAGTAATCGCCATGGTAAACTGGATTATCAACAGAAAAGGCGGCACGCCGAGAGACTTCGGCTGTCAGGGCTGTGCGCTTGCCTCCATGTGTAAACAGGAGAAATGTATAGCAGAGTTAGGCGAAATCGAAATCAAGAAAGGAGCTGAAGCATA
>JBHAFL010000052.1:0-10834 GCA_041856085.1 Anaerovoracaceae bacterium
CCACGATGTCAACTTCGCATACGAGTGGGCGGACGATATTGTGCTCGTACACGAGGGAGAGGTCATAGCCGAAGACAGTCCGGCAAAGGTTTTTTCGGATTCGGAGCTTCTCAAAAAAACGAATCTCAAGCAGCCCGCGGTTTTGGAGCTTTTTATGAGTCTCGTTAAAAAGGGCGTGCTCAGCGGTGAGCTCGAGATTCCTAAGAATATAGCCGAGCTCGAAAAATACATCGAGGGAATATAGTGCAGACAGCCCTATAACCTCGCATATCTGCCGAAATAATAGGCGGATTCGGCAAAATTAAGCTGAGGCAAAATTAAGCAGATAAGATTGTCAAAAAATATATTAAGTAAACAAAAAATATTATATAATTATGATATGAGCGATATGAACCGCAGGTTCCTTAAAGCTTATATATTGATAGGGAAGAAAAAATGAAGGGTAAATTTTTTGCGGTAGGAGTAGGTCCGGGCGACCCGTCGCTGCTTACATTAAAGGCAATCGATACGATTAAAAGAAGCGATAAGATAGTGCTTCCCGACAGCGGAGCGGCAGAGAACAACGCCCTGAAAATCACCGAAAAATACATAGAGGACAGAGAGACGGTCTATGTACCTATGCCGATGACAAAGGACAGAGCCGTGCTCGACGAAAGTCACGAGCGGGCGGCGGATATAATCGCGGGCTTCCTTGACGAGGGGCTCGCAGTGTCTTTTTTGACCCTCGGCGACCCGTCCATATACAGCACGGTTATGTATGTGCACAGGAAGCTGACGAAGAGGGGCTACGATACCGCGATTATTCCGGGAATAACCTCGTTCTGCGCGGCGGCTGCGAGCCTTAACTGCTCCCTCTGCGAGAGGGAGGAAATGCTGCACGTCATACCCGCGACATTCAGACCTGAGATGATGGACGAGCTTGAGGGCACTAAGGTGCTTATGAAATCGGGCAGGGCCATACTGTCTATTAAAGAAAAGCTCTCAGGCAGGAGAGCGATGATGGTCGAGCGCGCGAGTATGGAGGACGAGAGGGTCTACAGAGACCTTAACGAGTTAAGGGAGCAGCCCGCATATTTTTCTCTAATAGTCATACCGCCGGAGGGGCGCGAATAGGTATAGGGCTCAGCCTGCACGCTCCAATCTATCTCGCATACCGCCTGAGGGGCGCGAATAGGGCATGCATTTTTTTGAGGGGTTCTAACGGGTAAGCACCGACATTTCATTATCTTCGGCTTGATTAGATTTTTCTGAAAGATTTAAGGAGACATATTTTGAGCATTGTGATGTCATACATAGATTACAATATGGCGGGGCTCGAAGAGAGAGAGCTTTTTTCGTGCGGCAAATCCGCCGTCGAAAAGGTCTACGCCTATCTTGCCGCGTCCGAAGGAGTGCTCGGCTCCGTGCTGATTGCCACATGTAACAGGACGGAGCTTTATCTTTCGATTGAGGACGGTGCGGAGATAAATCCTTTTGAGAAGCTCTGCGAGGCGCTGGGCTATGAGTACGGGAAGTATAAGCACATCAACAGGACGATTAGAGGCGAGGCTGCGATTATACATCTTTCAAGAGTGGCTGCGGGCGCGGAGTCACAGATATGGGGGGACTACCAGATCATTACACAGGTGGGAGACGCCATAAGGCAGGCGCGCGAGTTTAAGGCGTCGGATTCCATACTTAACGTCGCTTTCAGGACGGGAATAACAGCCGGTAAAAAAGTTAAGACCCTCGTGGATTTTAATGTGAACGATAATTCTACCGCGTCAAGGGCGGCAAGGATAATAGCCGAGGACGGTGAAATCAGGTCGGCTCTCGTAATAGGAAACGGTATGATAGGGCGCGCGGTTGCCGAGGAGCTGACTCGCGCCGGAATCAAGACCACTATGACTCTCAGGCAGTACAGACACGGTGAAATCGTTATCCCTAAGGGCGTGGACACCGTGAACTATAACGAAAGAAACGGCGTTATCAGGGAGTGCGACGCCGTAGTAAGCGCCACAATGAGCCCGCATTATACGGTGCACTATGAAGATATAAAGGACTTCGCCAGACTTCCTAAGATATTTATCGATTTAGCGGTTCCGAGAGATATTGAGCCTAAGATAGGTGAAATCGACGGGGTATTGTGTTATAATGTAGACGATATAAGTCGAGATGTACGCGACAGGAGACAAAAGGAGCAGCTTGAGTATATCGACGAGATAATCGAAAAATATATCGTGGATTTCAGAAAATGGTACAGCTATAAGAAGAGCCTTGAAGAGCAAAAAATCAAAGGCACGGTCGGAGGCACAGAATGACGGACAGACACTTCCCTCTGTTCATACCTGCCGAGGGAAAAAAAGTATTGATTTTCGGAGGGGGGAGCATAGCTTCAAGGCGGATAAAGACCCTGCTTAACTACAGCTTTGAGCTTTATGCCGTGTCGAGAAGCTTTTGTGAAGAGCTATGTGTTTTGGAAAAGGAGAATCGCATTAAGACGCACAGGGCGGAGCTTGCCTTGAATTCGGCGTATGATGCGATTATTTCGTTGAAGAGGCCGATGGGTAAAATGCAGGAGAATATGGACGCCTGCGCTTCAGAAGCTTTAGGAAGTCTCGAAAATCTTTCGGGCTTATTCGGGTTCGATATCAGCGGCGAAACCTTATTTGTCCTGTCCTGTTTGGACGATAGAGAGCTTAACAGGCGAATAGGAGAATATTTCAGGTCAAGAGGAGTGCTTGTCAATGTATGCGACAGACGCGAGGAATGTGACTTTTTCTTTCCTGCGGTCGCGGTTTCCGACAGTATAAGCGCGGGAGTGACAGGTACGGGCGGCAATCACAGCGAGGTCAGGCAGGCAGCTGCGAGGATAAGAGAGATATTAGAGAAAAAAGAATACTAAAAACATATAATAATTTATTTATGTAGACCAAAAACACGGTTTTCGGACATTTTTTTTGCAGAAAAGCTAAAAAGAAAAAGAAGAATTTCAGGAATTCAAGCGGACAAAAAGGTAATTAACAAATTAGCGGACAATATAGAATTAGCGGACAAGAATAGAGGGTAAAAATACTATGGAGATAAAAAAAAAAATAAGGGTTGGAAGCAGAGAAAGCCGCCTCGCCGTGGTTCAGGCGGAGATGCTTATAGAAGCGCTGAAAAAGGCTGAGCCCGAGGCTGATATAGAGCTTGTAACTATGAAAACCACGGGAGATATAATCTTGGACAGGACGCTCGACAAGATTGGCGGCAAGGGACTTTTCGTCAAGGAGCTCGACAAGGCGCTTTTAGAGGGAAGAGTCGACCTCACGGTGCACAGCCTAAAAGATATGCCTATGGAGGTCAGCGAAGAGCTGCCGCTTCTGGCGTTTTCGAAGCGCGAAGACCCGAGAGACGTGCTTATACTGCCTATGGGAGCCGCCGAGCTTGACCTGTCGAAGCCGATAGGCTGCTCGAGTCAGAGACGAATTAAACAGCTTAAGAAGCTCTTCCCCGAAGCTGAGTTCAAGCCCATAAGGGGCAATGTGCAGACGAGGCTCGCTAAAGTCGACAGCGGAGAATATTCAGCGACGGTGCTCGCTTACGCGGGTCTTAGGAGACTGGGTCTTGAGGACAGAGTCAGCAGGATATTCCATACTTATGAAGTCATACCTGCTGCCGGACAGGGAATACTTGTAGTACAGGGCAGACGCGGAAACGCGATACCTGCGGTCGAATCGTTCAATGACGATGACGCTATGTACGCCGCTCTTGCTGAGAGAGCCTTTGTCAGGAGGCTGGACGGCGGGTGCAGCTCTCCTATCGCGGCGTATGCCGAGATTATGGGAGATAAGCTCAGCTTGACGGGCTACTATGTGGATGAAAACGGGCACCAATACACTAAAGGCGTCTGCGGCGATAAGACCGAAGCCAAAAAAATAGGCGAAGAGCTGGCAATATACTTAACGGATGAGCGAAATTGGGAGTTCGGTTGAGAATCGAGAATGGCATTAAAAAATCGGGTAGTATTTGAAAATCAGAAATTGCCTATAGAATCAAAAAAACATAGAAGCGGCAGTCATCCAAAGAAGCTATAAACTATAAATCTTATTGAGAATTCCCGAGAATCAATAATTGTCGGGAAAATATGCCGTAGATTTTTAATAGGCGGTAAAATAAAGCGGCAGCGAAAAAAAGCCGCAGAAGAGAAGGAAGCAGGAAAACAAGCAGACTATGAACGAAAAAACAGTAAAAAAACCGGTAAAGAGCACGACGGGTCGGGGAGACGCGACAGCGTTCGCCGCAGCAGACGCGGCAGACCCGCGAAAAGACGCAAGCTGTAAGAGGGGTAAGGTATATCTGGTCGGCGCCGGCCCCGGTGACCCCGAGCTTCTCACCCTCAAAGGGAGACGCCTCATAGATGAATGTGACGTAATCGTGTTTGACAGGCTCGTCGGTAAAAAGATTATGGATATGATACCGGAGGGCAGGAAGCTCATAGACGTGGGGAAGAATGTCGGTGACCATCCCGTGCCGCAGTATGAGATAAATAAAATACTGCTTCGGGAAGCTCTCGACGGGAAGCAGGTGCTTAGGCTAAAAGGAGGAGACCCGTTCGTCTTCGGAAGAGGCGGAGAGGAGCTCGAGCTGCTTGCAGAGAACGGAGTTGAGTTCGAGGTGATTCCGGGGATTACATCGTCAATAGCCGTACCGGCTTATGCAGGTATACCCGTGACTCACAGGGACTTCTGCTCCTCGTTTCACATCATAACGGGTCATGCTAAAGCCGGAGGCGAGCTCAGCATAGACTTCGACGCGCTCGTGAGGCTAAACGGCACTCTCGTATTTATGATGAGCGTTTCGACTGTAGGAATGATATCAAACGGACTGAGACAAGCGGGTATGGATGGTGAAATGCCTTGCGCGGTAATAGAAAACGGCACCGGGCCGAGCCAGCGCAGCTTCGTGTCAAACCTTGATAATATAGAAAAAACCGTTTACGATAATTCAATTAAGTCGCCGGCAGTTATCATTGTCGGACGGGTTTGCAGCCTTGCGGACAGCTTCAACTGGTTCGAGAAGCTGCCGCTCAGAGGACTTAGCATAGTTGTGACGCAGCCCGAAAAAAAGGCGTCAAAGTTAGAGGCTATGCTTAGGAAGCTCGGAGCCGAAACGAAGCTCTACCCGTGTATTAAGACGGAATACATCAGACCGCTTGCACCCGAGCTTGAGGGAAAAGACGTTCTCGTATTTACAAGCGCCGAGGGGGTTAATTCGTTTTTTGAGTGGCTTCTCGGCGAGGGAAAGGACGCCCGCTGTCTTTCGGGCAAAAAAATCGCCTGCATAGGCCCCGCTACAGCCGGCGCACTTAGAGCATTCGGCATAGGCTGCGACTTTATGCCGCGAGAATATTACGGCAGGAACTTAGCCGAGGAGATGATAAGCACGGGCTTCATAACGGGAGACAGCAGCCTGCTTCTCCTCAGAGCGGAGATTGGAAGCGAGGAGATAACCGGTATATTAAGCGAAAACGCCATAGACTTCACGGATTATCCCGTATATACGACCTCGCTCATAAGCCATGAGGAAAAGATAGGGAGAGGAGATTTCGACTATGTGAGCTTCACCAGCAGGAGCTGCGTCGAGGGTTTCGTCAAAACCTGCGGAATTAAGGATATGGGCTCAGTGAAGGCTCTATGCATAGGTGAAAAGACCGCTGAGCTTGCGGCGGACTACGGTATGAAAGCTATCGTTTCCGATGAAGCGACAATAGTTTCTATGGTAGATAAGATAATAGAGGAGGCAAAAAATGAACAGAGGAAGACGACTTAGAGCGAATCCGCTCATAAGGGGAATGGTGAGAGAAACGAGAGCCTCGAAGAGCGGCCTAATCTATCCGATATTTTTTGAAGAGGGGGAGAACATCAAGAGTCCTATCGAGTCGCTCGACGGCCAGTTCAGAGTCAGCCCGGACAGAGCTGAGGAAGTGGTGGACGAGTGCCTAAAAAGCGGCGTCGACAAGTTTTTGCTATTCGGAATACCGAAAGAAAAAGACGAATACGGCAGTCAGGCTTACGCCGAAAACGGTATAGTGCAGCAGGCACTCCGAAAGCTCAGAGATAATTACAAAAAATCGGTTTATCTGATAACGGACGTGTGTATGTGCGAATATACTTCACACGGGCATTGCGGAATACTTTCGGGAGAAGAGGTCGAGAATGACGTAACATTGACATACCTTCAAAAAATCGCCCTTTCGCATACAGAGGCCGGTGCGGATATGGTAGCGCCGTCGGATATGATGGACGGAAGAATCGCGGCGATAAGGCAAATACTCGACGATAACGGATATCTTAATACGCCTGTTATGTCCTATGCAGTGAAATACGCCTCGAGCTTCTATGGACCGTTCAGGGAAGCGGCGGGCTCAGCACCGGCTTTCGGAGACAGAAAGGGCTATCAGATGGACTGTGCGAATATGAGAGAGGCCATGAAGGAAGCTGCCTTTGATGAAGAAGAGGGAGCGGATATTCTTATGGTTAAGCCTGCGCTCGCATTTCTCGATGTGATAAGGGAACTGTCGTATAACACGAATCTCCCGATTGCCACATACTCGGTGAGCGGCGAATACGCGATGATAAGAAACGCGGCTAAGGCGGGTCTTATAAACGAATACGGGATTATTTGCGAAACGGCGACTTCGATGTTTCGCGCGGGCGCGGATATAATAATCAGCTACTACGCTAAAGAAATCGCGGAAGCTATAGCGAGGGGAGATATAGGATGACAGATAAAAAATCGGCGGAACTCTTCGAGAGAGCAAAAAAAATAATGCCGGGCGGAGTGAACAGCCCCGTGAGGGCTTTCAAGTCCGTCGGAATGAACCCGAGGTTCATAGCGAGCGGTAAGGGCAACAGAATTACCGACGCGGACGGCAACGAATATATAGACTTTGTCGGTTCGTGGGGTCCGATGATATTAGGGCACGCACAGAGCGATATTTTAGACGCGGTCAGAGCGCAGATTGAAAAAGGTCTCAGCTTCGGCGCGTGTACCGAGCTTGAGGTGGAGCTTGCGGAGCTTATCTGCGGCAATATCCCTCACGTCGAAATGATTCGAATGGTAAACAGCGGCACGGAAGCCGTGATGAGCGCGATAAGGCTTGCGAGAGGCTTCACGGGAAGAGAAAAGATAATAAAATTCGAGGGCTGCTATCACGGCCACAGCGATTCGATGCTCGTAAAGGCGGGCTCGGGCGCGATGACATTCGGCGAGCCGGACAGCGCGGGAGTGACTGCCGGCGCGTCGAAAGACACTCTAAATGCGGTATACAATGATTTAGACAGCGTCGAGCGCTTGCTGAAAGCAAACGATGGAAACATCGCCGCCGTAATAGTTGAGCCGGTTGCGGCGAATATGGGAGTTGTGCCGCCTGAGCCGGGCTTCTTAGATGGATTAAGAGCACTGTGCGACAAGCTCGGCGCGCTCCTCATCTTCGACGAGGTAATCTGCGGATTCAGGCTCTCTTTCGGCGGTGCGGCCGAGTATTACGGCATATGCCCCGACCTCGTAACCTACGGCAAGATTATCGGCGGCGGTATGCCGGTAGGCGCATATGGAGGAAGACGTGAAATAATGGAGAAAGTGTCGCCGCTCGGAGTCGTATATCAGGCGGGAACCTTATCAGGAAACCCGATTGCGATGGCAGCGGGCACAGCCTGCCTCAAAAAAATCTTAGCCGACAAAGATTTTTATAATCGCCTTAATACGATGGGGTCGAAGTTTGCCGATGAACTGAGAGCCGCTACGGGACTGACCGTAAATAACGCAGGCTCGCTAAGCTGCGTATATCACACTAAAAACCCCGTGAGAAACTATAATGAAGCGCTCGGTGCAAGCGCCGAGAAATTCTCGGGAATGTTTAAGGGGCTGCTTGAGAGGGGAATATATGTAGCGCCGTCGCAGTACGAGGCGCTCTTCCTGAACGCCTGCTTCACGGAAGAAGACCTTAACTATGTGATAAATTCATATAGAGAACTGGCAGCAGCATTATAAAAAACAGTTCTGCCCACAAGCGGGACAAGCAATGTTAATGCGTATATTATGATGATAAAAATCAAAAAATAATCAGGCTGTTAAAATTAAGCCCGCAAAATATTAAGAGAAAAATATAAAGAAAAGAGGGACAATAGATGAAAGGTATAATGATATTAGCGCACGGAAGCCGTGTAGAAGCGACAAAAAACACCATAAACTGTGTCGTTGATATGGTGAGAAAAAAAATCGACTGCCCGCTCGAGATTGCCTATATGGAGTTCTGCGAAGAGAATATAGAATACGGAGTTAAAAGCCTCGTTTCCAAGGGCGTCGACGAGATAAAGGTCGTCCCCTACTTCCTGTTCGAGGGAATTCATATCAAAAAAGACATTCCCGAAGAGCTTGCGGAGGCATTAAAGGACTACCCGAATGTAAAAGTCGAGATGGGCAAAACTCTCGGCGTCGACGAGAGGCTGGCGGACATACTTGTAGACCGCATAAACGAATAATTCTAACGCGTATTTTGACAGATAAAATACGTTAAGACTTCGAAAAGTATCAAAAATACCGCCGAAAAACATCGCTAAACGATATGTCGATAAAAAAATCGAAAGCCTATTCTATAAGAGAAAACATAAAGAGAAAACACAAAAACAGAAAAAACTATGAATATATTTACCAATACGCACCATATGGGATTTTTGCTCAAAATATTTTTTGAGGCAGATAAATATGCCGCGTCTATTGACGCCGCACGCGAAAGCGGAGATATCGAAGAGGAGAAACGCCTGATATATGAGGTCGAAAAAACTTGGTCGCGTATGATAATAGACAGGTTTAAGATGAATATAAACATCATCGGCCGAGAGAATCTGCCTGAAAAAGGTCCCGTCGTTTTCATCTCCAATCATCAGGGTTATGCAGATATAATTGCGATATTTCACCTTGCGCCGTTTCAAATGAGCTTCATATCAAAGGAGGAAAATAAAAAAGTCCCCAAGCTTGGCAAATGGATACAAAGAAGCAGGGGAATGTTTATAGAGAGGGGCGACTCGAGGGCGTCGCTCAGGACAATCAGACAGGGAGTGGAATATCTTAATCAGGGATTTTCTCTGTGCATATTCCCGGAGGGGACGAGGTCAAGAGGCGCCGGGGCGGGCGAGTTTAAGGCGGGCAGCTTCAAGCTCGCCGCTAAGGCGGGAGTTCCGATAGTGCCGCTCACTATAGACGGCTCGTACAGATTTTTCGAAGAAAAAAGCCGTCCCGTCAAGGGAACCTCTTTCGACGTCACTGTTCACCCTGCGATCGATTGCGGCGCCCTATCCCGCGAAGAGTTAAGAGCACTCCCGTCCAAGGTGGAAGATATAATAAAATCCGCATTAAAATGAAAAAGCTTTTATTACCGCAAGGCACAGCAATGAAAGCAAGGCAATTAAAGTGCAGTCGCCGGAATTTAATTCTGACGGCTGTATTTTTGTGTAAGGAAAACCCCGCGTTTGACGCGGGGCAGGGTTAAAAAGGGTCATTTTGTGATAATTGTTCTCCTCTTCCATCGAAACGGTCTGCTATACCGTCCATACCGCTAAATAATTATACACGATAAAGCGTTAATCAGATAAAGCGATAAATGATAAAATCAACATGTGAAAACGAGAAATCAGAAGGAGGCATTCACGGTTGGCTGATTCAATCTCCCGTTGATATTCAAGGAAAATTAAAATTTATTCTTGCGCAGAAAAGCAAAAAAAGGTATAATTAAAACAAGAGAAACGGGCAGAAAACCCCGCCGAATAAAGAAATGATTTTTTGTATATTTATTTGAGAAACGGAGAACTATTATCATGGCAGTAATTATCAATGGACGCGATCTGACGGTAGAGCAGGTAATCAGCGTATGCCGCCGTAACGAAAAAGTTGAGATTTCACCGGAAGCGAAAGAGGCGGTTAAAAAAGCCAGAGCCTACGTTGAGAAGAAAGTAGCGGAGAAAGCCGTTATCTACGGACTCACTACCGGCTTCGGCAAGTTTGCCAATGTATCCATTACGCCCGAGCAGACGGCACAGCTTCAGAAGAACCTCATAATAAGCCATACCTGCTCTCTCGGTAATAACTACGAAACTAAATATGTCAGAGCCGCAATGCTGCTCAGAGCCAACTCGCTCTCACACGGCAACTCGGGGATAAGACTTGAAACGCTTCAGACTCTTGTAGGTATGCTTAACGAAGGTATTCACCCGCTTGTCCCTGAAAAAGGCTCGGTAGGAGCGTCGGGAGACTTAGCGCCGCTTTCGTGCATCGCCCTTGGGCTAATCGGGCTCGGAAGGGTGGAGTATAAGGGAGAGATAATGGAAGCGCAGAAAGCCTTCGACTTAGCGGGACTTAAGCCTGTAGAGCTCGCGTCAAAAGAGGGACTCGCACTTAACAACGGTACGCAGATGCTCACGGCGGTCGGACTGAATACGCTCTACGACGCAATGAACCTCATGAAGATAGCGGATATCGCAGGAGCGCTTACAGGAGAGGCTCTGCACGCCATCACCAAGGCTTACGACCCTAAGACTCACCTGCTTAGAGGACATCAGGGACAGATAGACGCGGCTGCCAATATGAGAGACCTTTTGGAGGGCTCGAAAAACGCTCTTCCGCTCCAGCTCGAAATCGGCAAGGTTCAGGATCCGTACTCACAGAGATGTCTTCCGCAGATTCACGGGGCGTCAAGAGACGCGATTAACTACGTATACGGCGTGGTATCGAGAGAAATCAACGCGGTTACTGATAATCCGATAGTCTTTCCTGACGAAGACGAAGTAATCTCGGGAGGAAATTTCCACGGACA
>JBHAFL010000053.1:0-28518 GCA_041856085.1 Anaerovoracaceae bacterium
ACTGCATGCGCAGTCATTATACGGAGATTATATCGCCGCGCTGCATTTGCCTGCGTAAACTTCGGCAAAATCGCACATGGCTGAATATATAAAAGAAATGAGGAGTAATATGTCAAATTTTAAGATGCCTGAAACAGAAAATTATAAGTTTTTTCAACATAAGGAATGTGAGTTTTTTCCTTGTCACGAAACAAAGGACATAGAGAATTTCAATTGCCTGTTCTGCTATTGCCCTCTGTATGCGCTCGGTGAAAGCTGCGGCGGTAATCCTAAGTTTACAGAGGACGGAATTAAGGATTGCTCTTATTGCAAGCTTCCGCATAACAGAAAAAGCTATGATTACATTCTGAGCAAATATTCCGAGATAAAAAAAATTGTAGCCGATAACCGAAACAAAAATAAAGAGCGGACAGAATAAAACGGCAAACAGCTAAACTAATTAGTAATATAGACAATAGAACAGTCCGAAATAAACAAAAAATAAGAAAAACAATATACAAAATAATCTATAGTAAAAAAAGAGAAAGAAAATGGAGATAGAATTAAAATACCTGTGCTCGAAAAAGACCGCAGACAGTATATTTGAAACGGAAGTCGGAAGCTGTGAAAGGCTTTCGTTTAAGACTATGAAAGCGCTGTACCTCGATACGGCGGAGGAGGCTATAAGGGACGCTAAGCTCACATATAGGATAAGGCAGGAGGGAGGTAAGTATTTTGCGACAGTCAAATACGGAAGCTCTAAGCCGACGGGCGGCGCTCTCCACAAGAGAAATGAGATAAACATCGAGGTAGACGAAGACTTTTTTGATATGCCGAGGATAGATATATTCGAGGACTGCGATATCTATAAGCTGCTCGACAAGGCTGTCGGCGGGCAGTATTCTGACGATATGGGGGTTATGCGGCCTATTAAAAAATTGCAGCCGAAAATCACCATGGATTTTATGAGGACGGAATGTGAAGTCGTAATCGGTGAAGACGGCAGAACCGCGGCAATTATTTCGTATGACGAGGGGAAGATAAGCGCCTCGGGAAAGAGTGAGAGCATATCGGAGCTTGAGATAGAGCTCATAAGCGGCTCTGAGGACGACCTGATAGATTTCGGGCGGCGCTTGCAGGAAAAATATTCTCTGTCAGCGGGAATCAAGAGCAAGTATGCGAGAGGTCTGAAACTGATTCAGCCAAAAAAAGACAAAAAAATCAAAAAATAAAATATATCTGTCGATTATTTTTGAACTAATCCTAAAAAAAGCGGCTATTGTTGTTGTATTACGGCTGCTTTTTTGATTTTTTGGTGAAGTTCCTTTACTAAAATACATTTTCGGGGTATAATATGTTGTCATATATTGACTACATAGCAAAATAAGCCGCTTTTAGGAGGAAAAACAAGAATGAAAGCAACATTTATTTCAAGAGAGAAGAACGATGTGAGATTCAGCATAGAATTTTCGGCAGAGGAGTTTGAGAATGCTCAGATTAGCGCATACCGCAGCAGCAAGGATAAGTTCGCTGTAGACGGATTCAGAAAGGGCAAGGCTCCGCGCTCAATAATAGAAAAAAAATACGGCGAAGGGATATTTTTTGAAGACGCTATAGACGAGCTTTTCAGAAAAGCATATCCGGAGGCATTAACTCAGCTTGAGCTTGAGGTAATAGACAGCCCCGCTGCCGAGTTTACTCAGCTAAAAAAAGGCGAGGGTTTCACCGCGACTATTACGGTACCTTGCTTCCCTAAGATTGAAGTTAAGGGCTATAAGGGCGTTAAGATAGAAAAAATCGTAAACGAGGTTAAGGATGCGGACGTGGAGAACGACATCGCGCAGCTTCAGAAGAGAAACGCCCGTATGGTTCCGGTTGAGAGAACAGCTAAGGCGGGAGATACCGTGCTTCTCGATTACTCCGGCTTCGTCGGCGAAAATCAGTTTGAGGGAGGTACTGCTGAGAAGCAGACTCTTAAGCTCGGCTCAGGTCAGTTCATTCCGGGCTTCGAGGAGCAGTTAATCGGCGCTAAGGCAGGCGACGACAGAGACGTAGAGGTTAAGTTCCCTGAAGAATATCACGCACCTGATTTAGCGGGACAGGATGCGGTTTTTCACTGTCATATCCATGAAGTGAGAGAGGAGCAGCTCCCTGAGCTTAACGATGATTTCGCTCAGGACGTTTCGGAGTATGACACTCTAAAGGAGCTACAGGAAAAAACAAGAGAAAGACTTGAAAAATACGCTAAAGAGGGCGCCGAGGCTCAGATGAAAGACGCTGCGGTAGCCAAGGTTATGGAAGCAAACGAAATCGAAGCGCCGCTTCCTATGGTTAACGACGAGATTGACAGAATGTTGAATGATTTCAGGCAGCAACTATCCTATTCCGGAATGAATCTCGATATGTATTTTCAGTACACAGGCGGCACGGAAGCCGACCTCAGAGAGCAGATTAAGCCCGACGCCGAGAGGTCGGTGAAGACGAGGATTCTCTTAACGGGTATCGTAGACGCAGAGAACCTGACCGTAAGCGATGAGGAGATGGACAAGGAGCTTGAGAGATTATCCGAGCAGTACAAGGCTACTGTAGCGGAAATCAGAAATATGATAGGAGAGACTAACCTGATTTATTTCAGAAAAGATCTTCAGGTTAAAAAGGCTATCGACTTCATATATGAGAATGCGAAACAGTCCGCAGCAAAAAAAACCAAGACCGCGAAAAAAGAGCAGACTGAAGAGGATAAAAAGGAAGAAAAATAATGGCATTAATCCCTTATGTTATCGAGCAGACTCCGCAGGGGGAGCGCTCATACGATATTTATTCCAGACTTCTCAAGGACAGGATTATATTCATCGGTGAAGAGATAAACGAGCATATTGCGAGCCTTGTAGTGGCGCAGCTCCTGTTTTTAGAAGCGGAAGACCCCGACAAAGATATCTGTATCTACATTAACAGCCCGGGCGGTTCCGTAACCGCCGGTATGGCGATTTATGATACGATAAAATACATTAAGCCCGACGTCAGCACTATCGCGATAGGCTTAGCTGCGTCTATGGGAGCTCTTCTCCTGTCCTCGGGAACTAAAGGCAAGCGCTTCGCGCTTCCTAATGCCGAGATAATGATTCACCAGCCTCTCGGCGGTGCGTCAGGGCAGGCGGAGGACATCAGAATTCACGCCGAGTGGATTCTGAAAACAAGAGAAAAATTAAATTGCATACTTTCGGAGAATTGCGACAGAGATATATCTCAGGTGGAGAAAGATACCGACAGAGATAATTTTATGTCGGCGGAAGAGGCGTGCGAGTACGGAATAATCGACAAGGTTATTTCTTCAAGATAGTTATCAGTCAAAGGAATAGGTATATAATGGCTAAGTTTAACGATGAACGGGAGCTTGTATGCAGCTTCTGCGGTAAACCCAGAAGCAGGGTTAACCGTATGATAATGGGACCGGATGTCAACATCTGCGACGAGTGTATAGATAACTGCGTACAGATAATAAGGGAAGAGAGTATAAGAAACACGCCGGCAGTGCAGGAAGCTGCCGGTTTCAGGCTTCCTAAACCGAAGGAGATTACAGAGGTTCTTTCGGATTATGTTATTGAACAGGACGAGGCGAAAAAATCTCTTGCCGTCGCTGTATATAATCACTATAAGAGAATAAACCATATTGCTGAGGCTGCCGACGTGGAGCTTCAAAAATCAAACATCGTGATGATAGGGCCGACAGGCTCGGGCAAGACTCTGCTCGCACAGACGCTCGCGAAGATTCTCGATGTTCCTTTTGCTATTGCCGACGCTACGGCGCTCACGGAAGCGGGTTATGTAGGAGAGGACGTTGAAAATATCCTGCTTAAACTCCTCCAAGCCGCGGACTGGGATGTGGAGAAAGCTCAAAAAGGCATAATATATGTGGACGAGATAGATAAAATATCGAAAAAATCCGAGAACCCGTCGATAACGAGAGACGTTTCGGGAGAGGGAGTCCAGCAGGCGCTCCTCAAGATACTTGAGGGGACGGTAGCGAACGTGCCGCCGCAGGGCGGGAGGAAGCACCCTCATCAGGATTTCATTCCTTTCGATACGACAAACGTTCTGTTTATATGCGGAGGGGCTTTTGACGGCCTCGATAAGGTTATTCGCCGCAGGCTGAATGAAAAAGTAATCGGATTCAACTCGGAGGTAAAGACGTCGGCAAGCGATGAAGAGAATATACTCTCTAAGGTAACGCCCGAGGATCTTCTTAAGTTCGGGCTTATACCCGAGTTCATAGGAAGACTTCCGGTAATAGTTACGCTTAACGAATTATCGGAAGAAGCGCTGACCGCGATAATCACGGAGCCGAAAAACGCTTTAGTGAAGCAATATAAGCTGCTCTTTAAGATGGACGACGTAGAACTCGTCGTGGAGAGAGAGGCGGTAATGGAGATTGCTAAAAAGGCGCTCAGCAGAAAGACGGGAGCGAGAGGTCTTAGAGCCATTCTCGAGTCCGTAATGACGGACATAATGTATGAGATACCGTCGAGAACAGACATTGAAAAAGTAATAATAACTAAAGAGACAATCACGGAGGGGGCTTTGCCGACAATCATTTCCACTGGAAAGGCGGTTTAGCTTTTAGGTAAAATAATGACAGAAAAACTTATAATTCCTTGCATACCGCTGAGGGGACTTACGGTATTTCCGAGGACAGTATTACATTTTGATATAGGCAGGGAGAAATCCGTTAAGGCGCTTGAAAGCGCTATGGCAGGGGATAAACTCATTTTTCTCGCCCCGCAAAAGGACGAAAATGTTTTAATTCCCACTCAGGAAGATTTTTATAAAATCGGAACCGTCGTTAAGGTTAAGCAAATGCTTAAGATACAGGGTGACGCCGTAAGGGTGCTCGTAGACGGTCAATTCAGGGCGAAAATAGATAAGATTATAAACGAAGAGCCGTTTTATTCGGTTGAGGTGGAGCAGGCGGAGATAGCTATGGCAGATCCGAGCGACCTCGAGATTCAGGCGATGATGAGGTCGGTGCTCTATGCGTTTGACGAATACATTGAGCTTATGGCAATCAAGGAGGAGGCGTACGATATTGCTTCGAGCATTGCCGAGCCTGATGTTTTTTGCGATACTATCGCTATGCAGCTTAACGTCAAGATAGCAAAAAAACAGGAAATTTTGGAGGCGTTTGACGTAAGAGAGAGACTTAACGTCCTAAACAGGATAATCCTGGAAGAGAATCAGATACTCAGGCTTGAGCAGGACATAAGCGAAAAGGTTCAGGACAGCATCAAGAAAAATCAAAAAGAGTATTTTTTGCATGAGCAGATGAAAGCTATTCAGGACGAGCTCGGCTTCGGGGAGGAGGCGCAGGCTGAGGCGTCGAGATGGCTCGAGGAGCTGAAAAAGCTTGATTTGGGTGAAAAGATAAGCGCTAAGGTCACCAGAGAGATATCCAAGTTTACCAAGATGGCGGCGAACTCTGCCGACGCTTCGGTTATCAGAAACTACGTGGAAACCATCATCGGTCTTCCGTGGCACAACGCTTCGAAGACGAATTCCGACCTGAAAAAAGCCGAAAAAATACTTAACGAGGATCATTACGGAATGGATAAGGTCAAGGAGAGAATCCTCGAATATCTTGCGGTGGTTCACCTCAATAAGGCGATCAAGGGGCCGATTATCTGCCTTGTCGGTCCGCCGGGAGTCGGCAAGACTTCCATAGCGCGTTCGATTGCGAGGGCGACAGGCAGGGAGTTTACGAGAATGTCGCTCGGCGGAGTAAGGGACGAAGCGGAGATAAGGGGGCACAGGCGTACATATATCGGAGCTATACCGGGACGAATTATAACCAATATCAAGGATTGCGGGACGAATAATCCGGTATTCCTGTTTGACGAGGTCGATAAGATAGGCGCTGATTTTAAGGGAGATCCGGCGGACGCTCTGCTGGAGGTGCTCGACCCTGAGCAGAACAGGGACTTCACGGATCACTTCCTCGATATTCCTTTTGACCTCTCGGGCGTTATGTTCATCACAACAGCCAACACGACGGACACCATTCCGAGGCCGCTTCTCGACAGAATGGAGATAATAGAGGTTTCGGGTTATACGGAAGAAGAGAAAGTTAACATTGCGAAGAATTACCTGATAAACAAGCAGCTAAAGGCTAACGGCCTCAAGCCTAAGAATATAGCTATCACAGAGAAAGCAATCAGGGATTTGATAAACTACTACACGAGAGAATCGGGCGTAAGAAATCTTGAACGCGAAATCGGCAACCTTTGCAGAAAGGTTGCTAAAAAGATTGTTCTGAAAAAAGGAAGCAATTTCAGAATAACGCCTGCCGCGCTTGAGGGATATCTCGGAAAGAAAAAATACCACTTCGACATTGCGGAGGGCGAGCCGGAGATCGGTAACGTTACCGGCATGGCTTGGACGCAGGTCGGCGGAGATACTCTGTTTATAGAAACGCAGGTAGTCCCGGGCACCGGCAAGGTGCAGCTGACAGGCAAGCTCGGCGACGTTATGCAGGAAAGCGCTCAGGCGGCGATTACATACATAAGGTCGATAGCGGGCGAATATAATATTGATAAAGAATTCTATAAAAACTCGGATATACACGTTCATGTGCCGGAGGGCGCGGTTCCTAAGGACGGACCGTCCGCGGGAGTCACTATGTTTACCTCGGTAATGTCCGCATTATGCGGCACAAAGGTGAGAAGAGACGTGGCTATGACGGGAGAGATTACGCTTAGAGGCAAGGTTCTTCCCGTAGGAGGAATCAAGGAAAAGGTTCTTGCGGCATATAGAGCGGGAATAAGAACTATTCTGCTTCCTGAGGACAACAAGGCTGACATAGACGATATAGCTCCCGCCATCAGAAAGCATATCGATTTCGTATTGCTGAAAATGGCGAAAGAAGCGCTCGATTATGCGTTTGAAGAAAAATGATTATTAAAAAAGCGGAGCTGGAGGCTGTAGCGGTAAAGAGAGCGCAGTATCCCGAGGACAATTTAATAGAGATAGCCTTTGCGGGGCGTTCCAATGTAGGTAAGAGCTCTCTTCTTAACCTGCTTACAAACAGGAGAGGCTTGGCGAGAGTTTCAGGTTCACCCGGTAAGACGAGGACGATCAATTTTTATAGGATAAACGACAGCTTCAGAATCGTCGACCTGCCGGGTTACGGCTATGCGCGCGCCTCGAAGTCTATAACCGAAAATTGGGGTAAGATGATGGAGGAGTACCTCGAGGGCAGAGAGGGGCTCAGGCTTGTGGTGCAGCTTGTAGATATAAGACATGAGCCGACGGCTCAGGACATACAGATGTATGACTATCTCAGATATTATAACCTGAGCGGCATAGTCGTGGCGACCAAAGCCGATAAGGTTTCCAGAAATGAGATTAACAGGAATATTGCTGTGATAAGGAGAGCTCTAAGGCTTGAGCCGGAAGAGACGGTAATTCCCGTTTCGGCATTGAAGAAGACGGGTTATGACAAGCTGCTTGCTGAAATGGATAAGGTTATGGGGTAGTCGAATGCAGTTTTTCAGTATCAGATTTTTAATAAACAGGATAAAAGCTATTCGTTCGCTGCTTAGGGATAAAAAAATAAGCTTTTGGAAAAAGGCGTTGGTGGTTTTCGGGATAGTTTATCTTTTTCTGCCGGTTGACCTGATACCGCCGGTTTTATTTCCTTTCGGTTTTCTCGATGATTTGGTGCTGTGGATATTCATAATCTGGCATCTTAAGGATACCCTCGACGCATATTGGGTAGGAGAGAAAAGCAGGGATTATTCCAAGGAGTTCAGAGCTGACAGGATAGTTGACGATGTAGATTTTAAGGTCGACGACGAGTCGCCGGAGAAAGAGGAGAAATAACAGTGGAAGTAAGTGTAGGCAAAATATTATTTTCGGAAGACGAGATAAGACGGAGAGCGAAAGAGGTTGCAGCAGCAATAAACAGGGATTATGAGGGCGAGCCGATCTATCTGGTCGGCACGCTTAGAGGAGCCCTCGTTTGGATGGCTGATATCATGAAAGAAATCACCCTTGAGACCGAGATCGATTTTATCGTGGCGTCAAGCTATCAGGGAACTAATACTACGGGCGTAGTCACTATTAAAAAGGATATCGACGGAGAGGTTGAAGGAAAGAACGTAATAATAGTTGAGGACATAGTTGATACCGGCACTACGCTTGAAAAGCTGTTGGAATATTTTCTGGCGAGAGGCGCGAAGACGGTTGAAATATGCTCGATGTTAAATAAACCGGCGAGGCGAAAGGTGCCGGTTTCACCTAAGTATAACGGTTTCGATATTGAGGATCTTTTCGTGATAGGATACGGGCTCGACTACGAGCAGAAGTTCAGAAATTTACCGTTTGTCGGAGTAGCCGACATAATTGAATAAGGAGCGGGGATTTGAGAAAATTTGAGGATATATTGTCGGTACTGACGATTTTTACAATTGCTCTTTTTATAATAACATTCGCGGATACCATCGTGTATCGTTCCTCCGGCATATATTCATATTATTTCAATGACACAAGGGTTGTAGACGAGCTGCACACCGATATTTCTTCCGGTGACATCGCGCAAAAAATCGCCTCGTACTTTAATTCCTCCGATGATGAGATTTTTAGATTGAGAGAGAATACGGGCTACGATATGGAGGATATTTTCACCGAGAGCGAGGGAAGAAATATGCTCAAGATTAAGAAAATGCTCGACGCGGAGGGTGTAGTATGCGGAGTTTCATTTTTTGCGACCTTCGCGATATACTTTCATCTGATTCGTGAAAACAGAAAAAAACTGCTCGCTTCCTGCTACAGGCTGTCGATACCCGTCTCGATTGCCCTCGTTGTCGCCAAGACATGGATAATCCTGTCGGGCGGTTATGTCGAGCTCGGTATGAAAGCGCTCGGGCTTGTGGCGCTGCCCGAGGATTCTTATCTTAAGATTATTCTCGGACGAGAATTTATGACTATGAGCGGCAAATTCAATTTGGCGATATCGATGGCAATATTTTTTGCCGTCACATATATTTGCCTGAGGCTTACAAGAGAGCAAAAACTATTTTTCAGGGGATAAAAAGTGGATACATATAAGGTTGATTACCATATTCATTCTCATTATTCGGACGGCAGAATGAGTCCGGGTGAGCTTGTCGGCAGATATCATAATATGGAATATGATGTTATAGCGTTGACCGACCATGACGGGATAGACGGGCTGAGAGAATTTTTTGCAGCCTGTGAGGCGGTTAAGATAAAAGGCGTGTCGGGCATAGAGCTCAGTACGAACTGTGAGTTTGAGGGTAAGACGTACGAGCTTCATATTCTGGGCTACGGCTTCGACTGCGAAAACAAGCGTCTCAGAGACGTCTGCGATTGGCTTAAAGAAAAAAGAAAGCTCAGAAACGAGAGAATAACTACCGAGCTGAGGAGAATCGGCGTCGATATATCGGACGAAGATATGCTCGCTTTCACGAGGGGAGGCTATATAGGTAAGCCGAACTTTGCAAGGGCGATGATAAAAAAAGGCTATGCCGCGGATATGGCTGAGGCGTTCGGAGAAAACTTGCTCGGCTCGGAAAATATAAAAAAAATTAAGAAAGATAAGCTATCAACCGAAGAGGCGATAGAGCTGATATGCGAGGCGGGAGGTATGCCCGTGCTCGCTCACCCGGGGAAGATAAAGAATATGCCGCCGAGGGAAAGCGACGAGTTCTTTTCGGAGTTTGAAAAGCTCGCGAGGAGCCTTAAGCAAAAAGGGCTTAAGGGGATAGAATGTATATACCCGTCTCACAGCAGCGACGAAGAATTCAGGTTTATCAATATATCATCTAAGCTGCACCTCCATATAACGGAGGGGAGCGATTATCACGGTGATTAAAAAATAGACTTCAAAGAGAAGGGAGAAAATGATGGCTATTTTTGAAGAGAGAAAGGTTGCTGCCGCAATCAGGACGGACGAGGACTTTGAAGCCGCTCTGAAATCGAACGTTAAAGTCTTTTTCATGCAGAATTCAACGGTTCTTAATATTGAAGAAATGGTAAAAACAGCTCATGAAAAGGGTAAGACGGTATTTATACATATGGATTTTGCCGAGGGAATAGGCAAGGACAGGGCAGGTCTGAAATTTGTCAAAAAAGCGGGAGCGGACGGGATATTGACGACGAAGACAGGGCTCATCAGAAGCGCTAAGGAGATCGGCCTTATAACCGTACAGCGATTCTTTATCGTGGATTCCCACTCCGTAGATACGGCGGTGGATTCTATAAAGATTGCCTCGCCTGATGTTGTGGAGATAATGCCCGGAGTTGTGGACAAAAAAATATCGGAATTTGCTAAAAAGGTGGATACACCGATATTAGCCGGAGGGCTTATTGAGTTTGAGACGGAGGTCGAAAAGGCTTTGGAATCAGGCGCAAAAGCGGTATCGACGGCATGCCGCTCGCTCTGGGATTATAAATAAAGGAGAAAAAAATGAAACTCAAATTTTGCGGTGCTACAATGGGAGTAACAGGAAGCTGTCACATGCTTTCTACCGATAAACATTCTATACTTTTTGATTGCGGTCAATATCAGGGCAATAAGGATATGGAAAAACTCAATTTCGAGCCTTTCCCTTTTGATGCTAAAACAATTGACGCGGTTGTGCTGAGTCATGCTCATATCGACCACTGCGGGAGACTTCCGCTTTTGGTTAAACGCGGCTTCAGCGGTCCGATATACTGCACAGACGCTACAGCGGATCTTCTTGAGGTAATGCTGCTTGACAGCGCATATATACATGAGAAAGACGCGGAGTGGCAGACTAAGAAGAATGCGAGAACGGGCAAGCCGCCTGTGGAACCTCTATACACCGTAGCCGATTCTCAGAACGCGCTAAAATTCGTAACGCCGATACTTTACGACCAGCTTGTGGAGATTAATGAGGATATGAAAATCGTATTTAACGACGCTGGACATATACTCGGCTCTGCAATCACCGAGCTGTGGGCGACGGAGGGCGACAATACGTCCAAGATAGTATTTTCGGGAGACCTCGGCGTCAAAGACAGACCTATACTCAGAGACCCTAAGAAGATAAAAAAAGCCGACTACCTGATAATGGAGACAACCTACGGCAACAGGATTCACCCTGCCAATTCAACCTCGATAGACGAGCTTATCAATATCACCATGAAAACGATTAAACGCGGCGGGAGCGTTATCATTCCGTCGTTCGCGGTAGGAAGAACCCAAGAGCTCATCTATCAGTTCAATATGTTCTACGAGCATCATCCGGAATATGAGGATATACTCGGCAATATCAATGTTTATATCGACAGCCCGATGGCGACTACGGCAACCGAAGTATTCAGGGATAATGCTCAGGCTTTTGACGAAGATACTAAGAACTACATACTTTCAGGCGACAACCCGCTCGATTTCAAAAATCTCAAGTTCACAAGAAATACTCAGGAATCGCAAGCGCTTAATGCAGACAAGAAGCCTAAGATAATTATTTCCGCCTCGGGAATGTGCGAGGCGGGAAGAATAAGGCACCATCTGAAGCATAATTTATGGGATTCGAGAAACAGTATTGTATTCGTAGGCTATCAGGCTGAGGGTACGCTCGGGAGAATGCTTGTCGACGGCGCCGAGGAAGTAAAGCTATTCGGTGAGACAATAAATGTCGGAGCCGAAATCCATAACCTTGAGGGATTTTCAGGGCATGCGGACAGAGACGGGCTTCTGGACTGGCTCTCAGGCTTCGAGAAAGAGCCTAAAAATATATTCCTTGTGCACGGTGAGGAACAGGCGAAAATCGATTTTGCGAGCGCTATCAAAGAAAAATTCGGCTATACCTCCAATCCGATATTCGTGAACAGCGAGTTCGAGCTTGAGACGGGAGAGCTGCTGTCAAAAGAGGAGCTGATAAGAGAGGTCATAGACGAGGAGGGAATCACAAGCCTCAGGGATAAGATAAGCGGAATTGAAAGCGATATCCAGAATATACTCGACCGCACAAGGGGCAAGATGAGCAGCGACATCTCGCCCGAGAGGCTCGCTCAGATAAACAATATAGTATTGGAGCTTGAAAAGGCTTCCATCAACTTAGGTTCAACCATAACGAAGGAATAGATGAAGAAGTTTATCGAAATAATATATGCACCGTTATGCGGCAGAAACTGACAATATAATATCAAAAAACGCCATATAGCTTGACCTATGCGAGCAAATATGCTACCTTTTAGCCGAGAATTCCGGTATTACGGGGAAACAAAGTCCGCACTTAATCAAAAGTGAGGAGAGTCAAAATGAACGATTACCAGCAGAGAAAAATGACCGATTACGTTTTGCCGCAGGCTGTGTACAGGCAGGCTCTGTATGCGGTAAAGGACTTGAACAGAATGAAGCGAAAGCTCACGTATCTTGAAGAGTCCGCTTCTCTCTTAGAGGGGCGCGAGATGAAATTAGTCACAGGCGGTAAAGGCAAGCTCGCCGATTTGACGGCTAAGAGAGCGGTAGATATTGCCACTGTCAAGACGAGGATTGAAGCCATAGAAAGCGCTTTCACCAATGTGCCGGAGGCATATAGAGGAACTATAAGCGATAAGCTTCTTTCCGATGTCCCGTACAGCGAGGAGCATTCCATAAACACATGGAAAAAATGGCAGCAGATACTTATATACCACGTTGCCGTCAACCTGAAATTACTCTAAAAAATACCGGATTTATCCGGTATTTTTTAAGTAGAGCTATAAGCCGCGGATTGTTTTTATATATGAACTTTTCATGAAAAAAATACAATAGAATTTTGTCACTGTGCTGAAAAGGACGTTTCTATGTGTTAATATTATAGCATACGGAGTAATAAGGAAGCGGTGGTTACGCCTCCGCTTTTATAAGGCTTTTATAACGTCGAAATTATGAAAATAGGCATAAGACTAAAAAACAGGGAAATTTCCGAGGATATAGCGAGGAGAATAACGGAGCTGTATAGCGGAGTCTGTATATCGATTCTAAAAGATTACGAGGAGACGGAAGATGATATAGACATAATGATAGACAGCTCATCCGACTTTAATATGCCTGTAAGCACAATGCTCAGATATAAGTTGTCCGAATATGAAGAGAGGACGGGGCGGAGACTCGATATTCCGAAAAAATACGCCGCTGAGATATTTTTCGTGACTTCCAAGCTCGGAGGAAGCGGAGTGAGCTCCATTGCGGCGGTGCTGGGAAGATTATTTGCGGGAAAAGAGGGCAAAAGGGTTCTGATAGCGGAACGGGGGAGCGCCGACGTCATAGGCTGCTCAGAACCGGCGCACAAGCCGGAGAGAAGCCGGAGGGAGCTTGAGTTCTTAATTGCAAAAGGAAAAAAAGTTTGTTTTTCAAAATATTATTACAGGGACAGATACGGTCCTTTTTTTATTACCTGCGGCGTGAGCTGCGACGATATTATGAGACTTACTGAAGAATCGGCGAATTTTGATATCGTTATTTTTTCGGGCTTCGATTACAGCGAAGCGCCCGCCGGAGCTAAGCCTATATATGTGAAAAGCTGTAAGGACAGAAGAAGCGAGGGCTGTGCCGCCGATGAAGAAGCGGTAAACGTATTAAATCGCTCGGCGGACATAAACTCCTCGGATAAGGTAATCAGAATTCCCGACGACGAGGGCTCGTTTTTATGGACGGGCGAGGGGGTGACAATAAAAATGGACGGGGAGTTTTCAAGGGGTGTGGACAGGCTCTATAAGAGTCTCAGAGGTCTGATATGAGTATCAAAGAAAAGCACGACGAATTTATGAATGAAGTATTGATTAAGATAAGGCGCAGGTTTTCTGAAGAGGATAAAATAGACAACGAAGCCGCCCTCGATATCATAACCGAAGCGGTATTCGCCGACGAGAGAGCCTCAGCGCTTGACAATGACGAAACAGGGAAGCTGATTGATAAGCTGTATTTCAAAACGAGAGCGAAGCTGGGAGTTCTCGAGCCGCTTGTTATGAATAATGAAATAAATGAGATAATGGTAAACGGCAAGGATAAGATTTTTTTTGAAAAGGGAGGTAGTATTGAGCAATATGATTTAGGCTTTGATTCGATTGAGGAGCTGGAGGAAGTGATGCGGAACATCGCAAGCGAGGTTCACAGGGAGTTTAATGAGATGAATCCCATTGTTGACGCCAGATTAAAGGACGGGTCAAGGGTAAACTGCGTATACAAAAACGTAGCTGTGAACGGCCCTATTTTAACCATTAGAAAGTTTTCGGAAAGCTATATAACTATGGAAGATCTGATATCTAACGGGACGGTTGGAAGGGAGCAGGCGATTTTTCTTAAAGCTCTTGTGGGCAGCGGATATAATATATTCGTATCCGGCGGCACGTCCTCAGGAAAAACCACAATGCTTAACGCGCTGTCCGAGGCTATTCCATCGCACGAGAGGGTCATAGTTATTGAGGATTCGACCGAGCTCAAGCTCAATATGATAAATAATATAGTGCACATGGAGTGCAGAAACGCCAACTCTCAGGGCAGGGGGCTTGTGACGATGGCGGAGCTTATCAAAAGCAGTCTCAGAATGAGACCCGACAGGATTATAGTAGGAGAGGTCAGGGGAGGCGAGGTGGTGGAGATGGTGTCGGCGATGAATACCGGTCACAACGGTTCTCTCTCGACGGGACATTCCAATTCGGTTTCGGGTATGCTTAAGAGGCTGGAGTCTATGTATTTGATGGCCGTGTCGCTTGACGTCGGAGCAATCAGGAGCCAAATAGCCGAGGGCATAGACATAATGATACATCTTGAGAAACAGGAGAACGGCAAAAGGAAAATTACGGAGATAAAGGAGCTTGTCGATTACAGAAACGGGGAGTTCATATTAAACGACCTGCTGTCCGAATCATCAAACGGGCTCGTCAATCTCAGAAAGGCGGAGTCGGCAGGTGAAGAATATGTTGAAATTCTCAGCCGCGGTTGCGGCGGCGGGAATATTCATAGGCAAGCTGTATTATGACAGCTATATAGTAGGAGTGATAATAATGCTTCTGCTTTCATTCTATTATCCCAAGTATATGGAAAAAATAAAAAAGAAAGAGAAAAATGAGCTGCTGGCGGAGTTCAGAGACCTGCTGTACTCGATTTCCTCATCCATATCGACAGGGAGAAATATGGGTCAGGCGCTTAGAGAATCGAAAGAATTTTGGAGAGACACCTATGACGACGAGAGTCCGATTATGAAAGAGGTTAATCATATCCTTGCGAGAATGGAGAAATCGAATGAAAAGGACGTGGACTGTCTTAGGGATTTTGCGGACAGGTCGGGTCTCAGCGATATATCGGATTTTGTAAGCGTTTATGAAAGCTGTAAGGAAACGGGAGGGGCCTTGGCGGCGGCGATAGGAAGGGCGACAACTCTGATAGGCGACCGAATTTCAATGGAAAGCGAGCTTAACGTGCTGCTTGCCGAGAAAAAAATTGAGGGACGGATTGTTGCGGCAGCTCCATTTTTTATGGTAATGATGACGAGGCTGATGTCCCCCGACTATATGAGCGCAATGACGGGAAGCGTCAAAGGAGCGGCAATTTCCACCTTTGCGCTGATTCTGACGGCGGTATCTGTGCTAATGATAGAAAGGATAAACGACATTGAACTCTAAAACTAAAAGAAAAGCTGAAATGAGGAGGGAGGACATAATTATGAACCTGCCTTTTTTTATCAACGAGCTTTTGCTGCTTATCAACTCGGGGGTAGCGCTGAGCGACGCTTTTTATAAGACTGCAAAAAGCTATGAAAACGATAAAGGGTATTTCAGAGGTGAAATTGTCAAAATTGCAGTTAACTCTAAAAAAAACGGCGACGATATGATAGCCGGATTTTTCAGGTTCGCGAGGACGGCGGGGGTTAAGGAGCTGACGAGGGTAGCGGGTTTTTTGATTGAAAACAGAAACAGGGGGACGGATATGTGGGATAAGCTTGAGGAGCTCGCAGAGGGGCTTTGGGAAGAGAGAAAAAGACTTTGCCTTAAAAAGATAAAGGTTGCAGAGACTAAGATGAGTTTCCCGCTCGGCATTATGCTCCTGAGTCTTATTATAATAACATCAGCGCCGGCGATGTTAAAAATCAACTGAAAGGAGGGGCGAAAATGAAAATGATATTTAACAAACGAGGAATGGAAATGGTTCAGGTCGCAATTTTGGTAGCGATTGCGGTTGCCTTAGGCTTGATATTCAAGACTCAGATTTCCAACTTCGTAAACAATACCTTTTCATCTCTTAATTCTTCGGAGTTTTGATATGAAGCTGGTAGAGGCTACTATTGTGCTGCCGACAACCATATTTATCATCGTAAGTATGATGGGAATAATGATGACGATGTATAACGAGTTGGGCAGTCAGATAGCGGAACACGAAAAAATAAGAACAGAGATGTATGAAAAAGAGACTAATATGTAAAAGAGGTTCATATATTATATTTTTGGTATTCTTTTTTTGCGGGCTTATGATAATGATAGGCGCTGTGATACACAGGTCTATAGAGGACGTCGTGTATTCGTCGACAGAAAATCTCGGCAGACTGTGGGGCAACAGCATAATTGCCGAGTACGACAGGGAACTTAAGGAGAGATACGGCTTCACGGGATATTACGGAAATATTCAATCGGTCAAGGAAAAGCTGGAGCTATACTCGGACTACAGTTTCAAGGGTAAAGGCTATATCAAAGTCGGAGACATAGAGTGTGAGCTTGACGAGTTCAAGCTCGCAGAGCCCGAACAAATCCAAGACCAGATAAAACATATACTGCTTTCAGGATGGACGCCTGAAAAGGATAAAATAAGTGATGATGAAGATAAAGATAAAGAGGTTCACGAGGAAAGCAGGAACAGGTACATATCGGCGCCGTGGATTTTGGACGCTCTGCCGTCTAATCGGACGAAAAGAGCGAATTCGGGCGGCTATATTTCTATAGGCGGCGCGCTTGAGATAGAATATATTTTTTTAGCTTTTAAGGATTATGTGGACAAAAGAGAATTAGCAAAAACATATTTTGATAACGAGGTTGAATATATCATCACCGGCAAGCCGGACGATGATAAAGCAAAAAAGGGAGTCTATTATAAGCTTCTTTTTGAGCGAAATGTATCGAATCTGATTTACCTGTATTCGTGCAGCGAAAAAAGGCAGGCGGCATTGGCCGCGGCGGAGCTTTTAACACCCGGGCCGGCAGCGGTTTTAACGCAAGGGTTGATACTTGAAAGCTGGGCGCTTTTTGAGGCGAGAAACGATATTGAACTCCTTTATGCGGGTGAAAAGGTGCCGCTGATTAAAGGGGACGCGAATTGGGCGATAGAGCTTGATAATGTAATCAAAAAGGAGTTTGAAACTGATAATCGGGAGTTAGACACCGATAAGAGGACTCAGAAATATATTAAACCCGAACGCATCGAGGGATTGACCTATTCAGAATATCTCAGAACGCTGCTTTTAACAGTGCCTGAGGAGGTAAGAATACTGAGGATAATGGACTTAATTCAAATCAATATGAAATACACCTATTGCGATTATTTTTTGTGGGAAGATTACTATACGGGTCTGAAATTCAGCATTGTGGTAAACGGGAGAAAGCATGAATTTGAGGAAATGTACAAATAATAAGCAGGGAAGCTATATGGTAGAGGCGGCAATGTCTCTGCCTGTTTTCATAATTTGCGTGCTCTCGCTTTCGCTGATAATAAGGATACTCGCCTCTATCGAGGGGATTGTATTCAATCAGACCCTTATGCTTCACGATATGCAGATGAGGGCTCCCGAGCTGTTCCCGTCCGCCCGCGGAGAAAAATATGAAGTAAAAGATTTTGACTACCTTTTTACCGAAAACGGGATTGAGGATTTGATAGCGCTTGATTCGAAAGGGAGCTACAGAGTCGAAAATCCCGTCGGAGTAAGGGGCAGGATAGAAGTCGAAATGAAGATTATGCTTCGCGGCTTTACAGGCGCCAAGCAGCATTCGGGAACCCTCGGTGAGGAGGACTTTCACGAGGGAGAATCGAATATTATCGTGATTTTCCCGAAATATGGGATTAGATTTCACTCTCGGGAATGCAGATATGCGGTGCAAGACTACTCGGGTGAAGAGGTGAAGATGGAGATGCAAAAAAGAGACGCACAGCTCAAGGGCTATACTCCTTGTCTGGTTTGCAACGGAGGATAGGAGCTGAAAATGTTGGTAAGATACGAAAACAGCGACGCCGAAAAATTCAGACTGAGCAAAATAATAAACGGCGAGCTGGAATTCTTCCTGCCGCTGAATATTATATCAGTGGACGGCGAAGTAATAGGAAGCTACAGCGATTTCGGCTACAATAAGCTTGCAGATATCTTTTTTGATTCGGAAAAAATATTGGATTTTGCATTATTGTTTTTTGAAATGGTTGAGAAGATGAGAGATATGCTGTTTTTCCCCGACAGAATGGTGCTCGGAAGCAATAATATTTTTTCTGATGCAGGCGTTACTGAGATAAAGACGATATATATCAGAGACGGCAGGGCATATGGCGAAAGGCGTAAGGTTGCCGGACTGTTCAATTCAATAAAAAGAAACTGTACTGCCGAGTGCAGGGGAAACATAGATGAGATAGTAAGAGCGTATGAGAAATGCGGAGGAGATATCTATCGAATACTCGCCGCGATAAACGAGATGAAAAGGGATAGAAAAATAGTCGAAAATAGAGAGTAAAAATGGATAGACTCATGTTGTGGAACGGCGTTAATTAGGTTATACTTAGGAGTATGAAAGAAATATTACTTGCCAGGCATTCCGGATTTTGTTTCGGAGTTAAGCGGGCGATAGAGGCTACGGAGGAGCAGCTTCTCAAGAACGGAAAAGTAAAAATATGCGGTGAGCTTATCCATAATAAAGGCGTTACGGAGGACATAGTTAGACGCGGTGGAATAATATTGAGCTCACTCGGCGAAGCGGAGGCCGGCGACACGGTAATTGTAAGGTCGCATGGCGAGGGGGCGCAGTTTTTTAGAGACGCGGCACTCAGAGGAATAAGACTGATTGATATGACCTGCCCGTTCGTGCAAAGAATTCATTCGCTTGTTAAAAACGCCTGCGAACAGGGATATAGAGTTGTAATAGTCGGAGATGAGAAGCATGCGGAGGTGGTCGGAATCAGCGGCTGGTGTAATGACGCTATAATTGTAAACTCCTATGAGGAAGCATTGGGTATAGAAGCGAACGAACTGTATATTGTCGCGCAGACTACAATAAAAAAAGAAACTCTTGATGATGTTTGCCGTGCTCTTTCGGAAAACGGTAAACGGTTCAAAATGGAAAATACGATATGCGACGCTACGAGAAAGAGGCAGGACAGCGTAGAAGAATTGTCAAAACTCTGCGAGATGGTCGTGGTCATCGGGGATAAATCCAGTTCAAATACCCAAAAATTACTTCAAATTGCGAAAAAAAATAATAAAAATGTGTTTTTTGTTGAAAAAAACGAAGATTTGCCATTGCAAGAAGTAAAAAAATATAATAGAATAGGGGTAGCTGCGGGCGCGTCGACGCCCGAAAGCTTAATTAAGGAGGTTATTGCTACCATGAGTGAAGAAAAAAACATGAGCATGGAAGAATTGTTCGCAGAAGAGGGCTATGATTTAGACGGCGCTATGCGACTTCCGAGGCTCGGCGAAATTGTTGACGGAACTGTCCACCAGGTTACTGAAAAGGGTATCATCGTTGACATGGGATGTAAGAAAGACGGCTTGATCCCGAAAGAAGAAGTAACATTGGAAGGAGAACAGAAGTTAACAGACTTATTCAAGGCTGGCGATGAAATTCAGGCTAAGGTTATCAAGACTGACGACGGCGAAGGCGTAATAACTCTTTCCAGAAAGAAACTTGAGGTTAGTGCGAACTGGAATGAGATCGTCGAAGCTCTTGAGACCGGAGAAGTGTTAACCGTTAAGGTTATCAGACAGGTTAACGGCGGGGTTATAGCTGCATACAAGGAAGTAACGGGATTCATTCCGCTTTCTCAGCTTGACGACAAGTTCGTTGAGAACGCTGAGGAGTACATCGGTCTTGAGATTGATGTCAGGGTTACAAGAGTAGATCAGAGGAGAAACAGGGCGGTATTCTCGCACAAGGTTATTGCGCAGGAAGAGAGACAGGCTAAGCTAAAAGCTATCTGGGATACTCTTTCGGAGGGAGACATCGTCGAGGGTAAGGTTATGAGATTCACCGACTACGGCGCTTTCATCGACCTCGGCGGACTTGACGGATTGCTGCATATTTCTGAGATTTCTTGGGGTAAGCTTAAGCACCCTCAGGAGGTTCTTAGGATTGGCGACATCGTTAAGGTTAAGATTCTCAGTTTGGATCCTGAGATAGGTAAGATTTCCCTCGGACTCAAACAGTGCACACCTGAACCGTGGGCAATCATCAATGACAAGTATGAAGTAGGACAGATTGTAGAGGGTAAGGTTGTCCAGATAAAAGAATACGGCGCGTTCGTTGAGCTTGAGCCGGGTCTTGACGGACTTGTTCATATCTCGGAGGTTGCACACAGGAGAGTAAACGACATTTCCGAAGAAATAAGCGTAGGACAGGACGTTCAGGCTAAGATTCTCGAAATCGATATGGACAGAAAGAGAATAAGTCTTTCTATCAAAAAAACTAAGGAAAAACCTGAAGTTAAAGAAATTGAAGAGGCTACTGAAGAAGCTGAAATCGAGGCTGTTGAAACCGAAGTCGCTGAAGCCGAAGTCCCTGAGACGGAAGCTGTTGAAACCGAGGCTTCTGAGACTGAAGCCGCTGAAACCGAAGCTGCCGAAACTGAAGCTGCCGAAACTGAAGCTGCTGAAACCGAAGCTGCTGCCACAGAAGAATAAAAAAATAAACCCGATGCGAACCGTCGGGTTTTTAAGTGCTGTGGAATAGTGGAATATCAGAATCGGTTTGGCTTGTTCTCGAACCAGAACGTTTTAGTGAAGAGCATGACCACCGCCCACATCTCGAGCCTGCCGCAAATCATAAGGAGCGACATATAAAAAAGCGAAAAATCATTGAACATACCGAAGTAGCCAGAGGAGCCGGGTTCTCCGAGAGCCATTCCCGTATTTGTGAATATACCGATTGCGGTAGTAATGGTAGTTTCCATATCAAAATTATTCAGACTGAGAACTACGAATGAGAACATCAGAACTATCGCATATAAGAGTATATGGGTGGTAATTTCACCGGCTCTTTTGGCGGAAACCGGTTTTCCGGCAATCTTAACCGCCTTGACCGAGTTAGGGTGAATTGCTCTGAATATTCCTCTGAATATCATCTTAAACAGTATCATCACGCGAATAACCTTAAGCGAGCCTGAGGTTGACATCGAGCAGCCGCCTATTAAGAGCAATATGAATAGAACCGCAACTGAAAAAGTCGGCCAGGAGGTATAGTCGCTTACGTAATAGCCTGATGTGGAGATAAAACTTATTACCTGAAAAAGGCTGTCTTTCAAAGCATGGTAAAAACTCGTGTATCTGCTGCTTATCATCAGGTCGGCGGAGATTAAAAAGGTGGCGGCCAATATTATCAGCCAGAAGCCTTTAACCTCGGCATTGCCCGTGAAGACTTTTTTTCTGCCGTTTATTAAGAAAAAGTACAGAGTATAATTCATTGAGGAGAGAATTGTGAAGACTATGATAACAAGTCTGACATAGGCTCCGGCGAAAAGATGTGCATTGGAGTTTATTACGACCAGTCCGCCGGTACTTATGCTTGAAAAAGTATTTATCAGCGCGTCAAAAAATGACAGAGGACTGAGAGAAAGCAATATCAGCTCAACTACGGTAAAAGCGGTATAGGTAAAATAGAGAAATTTGCCGGTGTCGGAGAACTTTCCTCCGACTTTTTCTATTGTAGGACCTGTTGTTTCCGTTGCAGCCATATTCTGACCGTCTATCCCGAGGGCGGGAAGAAAAGAAACGACGAGCACGAGTATTCCCATACCTCCGAGCCAGTTGCTTATAGCACGCCATAAAAGAAGCGATTTCGGCATTAGGTTCAAATCAAAAGAGGTACAGCCCGTAGTTGTGAAGCCCGCGGTCGCTTCGAACAGCGCCTCGGGGAAAGTATAATGCGCTACTCCGAAATAAAACGGCAGAGCGCCTATCAATGAGCAATATACCCAGCAAAGGGTCGATATAAAATAGCCCTCGTGTGACCTGAGCTTAAATTTCCTGCCTCTGAGCCTTGTAGTCAAATTATATCCGATGAATATGTATATGATTGAAATCATAAACAAGGAGCTTGCGGTGGATTTATCATCATATTTTGTGGCAGCAAAAATGCAAGGAAGCAGAGCTATCCCTTCAATTAGAGTAAGGAAACCTATGATTTTGAAAAATACCTTGCTTTTTAGGGTATGCATTTTTTTCTCCTATCTGCTTTTATTAGGATTCCAATAATATCCCGAAAACAGAACAAAAACGGTATATAATTCGAGTCTGCCGGCTATCATAAGAAACGAGCAGACCAATTTTGAAAAACCGCTCAGCGAACTATATGTGAACGCCGGTCCGACGAGACCGAAGCCCGGTCCGATATTGCCGAGGCATGAAGCCGCAGAGGTAAGACCGGTGATAAAGTCGAGCTGATTAAGGGACAAAAGAAGAGAGCCGCCCAAGAGGGTTACAAGATACATAAAGATGAAGCCTGTCGAACGGATTGTTGTTTCTGTCGATATCTCAGCATTGTTTATGGTAAGCGGGGCAACCCTGTAGGGGTGGACCCTGAGCGAAAAGCTTCGCTTGATTAGCTTAAGTACAATTTGAATTCGGGAAACCTTTATTCCGCCGCCCGTGGAGCAGGCGCATCCGCCCACGAAGAAAAGCAGAAATAGCATTATTTTTGAGAAAGTGGGCCAGACCTCATAGTTCCCGAAAGTGAAACCGGTTGTCGTTATTATGGATATTACGTGGAATATTGAGTCTAAGAAAGCCGCGGGCAAGTCGGAATAAGTTCCGTAAAAAATCAATCCTGAAAAAATCAAGACGGACCAAACAATTATTATGCAAATATAGAACCTTGCCTCCTGATCTCGAAAAATTGCCCTTATGCCGTGCCGGAGCGCCTTGTAATATAGGTTGAAATTCAGTCCGGCAAGAAGCATAAACAGGATTACAGTTATTTTAGCGGGGGTACTGAAAGCTCCGGCATTCTCGCCGGTATTGGCGAAGCCGCCTGTACCCATAGTGCTGAAAGCTGTCGTGACTGCGTCGAACCATGACATATTCGATATTTTCAGTATAATGACTTCGGCTGCGGTAAAGCCCGTATATATAAAGTAGAGATTTTTTGCGGTGTCGGTGAATCTTGCGGTAATTTTGCCCTTGCTTGGGCCGGGAGTTTCCGAATATGCGGCAATCTGACCGTTGATTCCGAACGAGGGTATCAGAGCCATAAAAAATACGACTATACCCATACCTCCGAGCCAGTGCGTCAGAGCGCGCCAAAAAAGAATGGGTCTTGAGACGGAGCCGAGATCGTCGATTACGGTTGCACCTGTTGTAGTAAAGCCGGAGCAGGACTCAAAAAAAGCGTCAATAAAATTATCAAAGGTGCCGCTTACAAGAAAAGGAATGGCACCTAAGATACATGAAATAAGCCAAACGGAGCTTACTATTAAATACCCGTCACGAGCCTTAAGGGTAGAAACTCTCTTCATATCTGACTCCTTATATTCTTCGTGCAAGTGTTTTTGTAGTTAAAAGCTTTTCGAGGTCGGAAAGCTCTGTGAGCAGACAGAATATGGTTACCCTGTCGTCCTCCATTATGAGAGTGTCGCCTTTAGGGATTATTACCTGCTGCCCTCTGTGGATTGCGGCGATGAGCACACCGTCAGGGAGATCGAGGTCCTTAAGAGCCTTATTGGTTATCTGCATTTCATTAAGGGCGATTATTTCCATTATTTCGGCTTGCCCCTGTATCAGAAGAGAGCTTATGACCCTCTTATTTCCCTGTATGTATCTGAGGATTGTACTCGTAATGATGTCGAGAGGATTAAGCGCCATATCGACGCCCATGCTCTCTATGAGCTCCTTATAGCCCTGATGGCTAACCTTTGATATTACGTCCTCGATGCCTCTCTGTTTAGCGAGGAGAGCCAAAAGAAGATTCTCTTCGTCGAAGCCGGTTGCAGTAACGACGGCGTCCATTTCGTTAAGATTTTCTTCGTCGAGAAAGGTTCCGTCAGTCGCATCGCCGCATAGAATCATTACGTCATCGAGGTGAGTTGACAGGTAGTAACAACGATTTTTATCTTTCTCTATGAGCTTTACCGAAACCCCGAAGTCTGCGAGCTTTTCTGCAAGATAAAAGCCTGTTTTGCCGCCTCCGATAATCATTACTTTTTGGAGGTCGGTATATTTGCCTTTTTCACGAACCTTTTCGTGGATTTTTGATATTTCGTATCTCTCGCCGATTAGATAGAGCGTATCGTTGTCCTCGATAACGGTACGACCGTGAGGAATTATAATTTTGCCGTTTCGCGATATTGCGACGATGAGCATATTATGAAGCTGCTTCGGCACATCAACCATGGAGAGTCCGATAAGACTCTTGTATTTTTTGACCTTGAACTGGACAAGGGCGACCTTGCCGCTTGTGAAGATACCGTTTGTGAGCGTATATTTTTCGACGAGATATTTGTATATTTCGTTTGTTATTGAAAGGTCGGGATTGACGATGTGGTCAATCTGAAAGATTTCCTTTGTGAAATCAATTTCTCTCATATACTCTGGGTCTCTTACGCGAGCGATGACTTTTTTGCAGCCGAGGTGCTTAGCCATAGAGGCAATGACAAGATTTTTTTCATCTTCGTCGGTGCAGGCAATTAGAAAATCGAAGGTATTTATGGCGTTTTCTTTTAGGACAGAAAGCTGCTTACCGTTGCCGGAAACGGTCATAACATCAAAAAATTGCGATATTTTATTCAGGACATCATTGTTCTTATCTATTACGGTAACAGAATGGTTCCCTCCGGCAAGCGCCAGCAGTATTTTGGTTCCGAGCTTGCCGCCGCCGATAATTGCGATTTTCATAATTTAAGCCTCCGTAAGCCTGTATAGTAGCGTTAAAATATTATACGACATTAGAGTTTTTTTTGCAAGCTGCGAGGGTCGGGTGATTATAAAACGATATAAATGATAAGCCGGCTGATAAAATAAAGAGGGGGAAGTATGCGCGCCAAATGGGTGCGGCGCTTCAGGCGATAATATTGAAAAAGCGGATTTCAGGGATATTAACAGTAAAAAAGGAAAGACAGAGGAATGAATAACAGAGCACTGGGCAGGGCGGGCGAGGAGCTTGCCGCGAGCCTGATGGAATTAAAGGGCTACAGGGTAATAAAAAGAAATTATTACTGTAGGTACGGTGAAATTGACATAATTGCGAGGAAAGGCGAGGAGGTGATTTTTTGCGAGGTGAAGACGAGAACCGGCGAGGACTTCGGGACGGGGCGGGAGTCGGTAAATCGCGAAAAAATAAGACATCTTATCAAGGCGGCGGAGTCATACCTGTCGTATACAGGCATAGAATACGAATATGCAAAGTTCGAAGTCATAGAGGTGATGATAAATCATATAACCGATATAAGGATATGAAAATGAAAATATAGATTTATTTTTTAAGGAGAAGAGGACATGCTATCAATTACAAGCACAGTAGCTCTCAGCGGTATAGTCGGATTCGAGGTTACCGTGGAGGTGGACTGCGACAGGGGTCTGCCGGCGTTTCACATAGTAGGAATGGGAGATGTTTCAGTAAAGGAAGCCGGCGAGAGGGTGCACTCGTCCATAACAAATTCAGGCTACGATTATCCGCGGGGCAGGGTTACGGTGAATCTTTGCCCCGCAAGCGTGAGAAAAAAAGGCAGCCATTTCGATTTGGCGATTGCAATCGGAATTCTTAAAGCGACAATGCAGATTCCTTCTGAGGAAAAAATTAAGAGCCTTTTTATCGGTGAAGTGAGTCTTGAGGGCAAAATAATACCGGTAAGAGGCGTTATGCCTATGATAAGGGGAATAGACTTAGGTGAGAAAACAAGAATATATGTGTCAAAGGAGAATGCGAGAGAGGCTCATCTGGCAGCGAATAATCCTGAAATAGAAATATACGCCGTAACAACGCTTACAGAACTGATAGATATTCTAAACGGTAATGCAGAGGGCAAATTATATTTAGATGATTCAAAAAATGAGCGTGTTGCGGAATTGGAAAGGACGGATTTTAGCGATGTCAGGGGGCATTATTCTGCAAAGGAGGCTATAGTTACGGCGATTTCCGGCGGACACGGGCTGATAATGATAGGACCGCCCGGAACAGGGAAGTCAATGCTCGCTAAGAGAATACCGACAATATTACCGGCGATGTCGCATGACGAGAGGATAGAAACCTCGATGCTATACTCTCTTCTCGGGAAATTAAACGATAAACAGCCTATCATAAGCGACAGACCTTTTCAGGAAATGAGCCCGAGAGCGACGGAAGTGACGATATTAGGCGGCGGCAACGAACCGCTGCCCGGCTTAGTGTCTCTGGCTCATAACGGGGTTCTTTTTATAGACGAGTTTCTGGAATTCTCAGGGAAACAGATAGAGTGCTTAAGACGACCTATAGAAGAAAAGAAAGTTAACATAATAAGAAAAGGGGTCAACTATTCTTTCCCGTCGGCGTTCACGCTTGTGGCGGCTACGAATCCTTGTAAATGCGGTAAGATGGGGTGTGCAGGCAAGGTATGCACCTGTTCTCCTTATGAAATTGAAAGATACAGGAGCAAGCTCTCAGGTCCAATAGCGGACAGAATAGATATGAGCGTAGAGCTTCCGAAGCTTGAATATAATAAGCTGACAGGCAATGAGTCTCAGTCGTCCGAGGAGATGAGAGAAAGGGTATATAAGGCTCGTGATATACAGTCCGAGCGATTCAAGGGTCTGAATGTTAACACGAACTCCGAGATGAACGAGAGAATGATTGCGGAGTTTTGCGGACTCGGAGAGAAAGAGAAGCACATAATGGAAAGAGCTTATGATATGTACGGCTTAAGTCCGAGGAGATATCACAAGATATTGAAGCTCGCGAGGACAATCTCCGACTTAGAGGGAGCACGAGATATCAGTGAAAGCGCGCTGCTTAATGCCATAGGATATACGAAGTTTCTCAATATGTATGACAGGGACGGGGCAATGAACGTATAATATTGACATAATATATATTATTTTTTGCTGAGAAAGCGGGAGGATATCGGAAAATTATTGAGAGGAGAACGAATCGGAGAAATGACAGAAATGAAGGTCGAATCGACGGGCGGGACGACGGATAAAAACAGCATAGTAAAAAGGATATGTATAGATGATGAGGAATTTCCGGAAAAATTAAGACATATTAACGAGCCGCCGAAGGAGCTTTATATGATAGGCAGAAAGGAGCTTATTAAAAAGAGAAGCATTGCCATAGTCGGAGCGCGCAAGTGCACGGAGTACGGTAAGTATGTCGCCATGACCATTGCTAAAAAGGCCGCTATGGCGGGATTCGCGGTTGTGTCGGGAATGGCACTCGGCATAGATAATTTTGCCCACGTTGGAGCACTAAAAATAGGAGGAGATACCGTCGCCTGCCTCGGAACCGCCATAGACGAATGCTATCCGAAGCAGCATAAGAGCCTTTATAGAGAGATATCGGAGAGGGGCTTGATTGTTTCCGAATATTCGTCGGGAACTCGGGGCTTGCCCTTTATGTTTCCGAGAAGAAACCGAATAATATCGGGGCTCAGCGAAGCGGTTATTGTAGTTGAAGCGGGAACCGACAGCGGAGCGCTCATTACCGCAGAATATGCAAACGAGCAGAACAAGCCGGTATTCGCCGTGCCGGGAAACATAACGAGTCCGACGAGCCTCGGAACGAATAAGCTGATAACCGAGGGAGCGATACCGGTTGCAGTAATAGACGATATTTTTTTACAGCTCAATATAGTCCCCGTGGCGGAAGAGGAGGAGCTCGCGAAAATAGACGGAGATGAGAGAAGAGTTTACGAGTTTGTAAAATATAACGGAGAGACTTCGCTTGACGCTCTATGCGAGAACCTGGAGCTGAATCCCGTTATTTGCAGGGGTATAATATCCGTATTGGAAATAAAGGGCTTCGTAGCCTGCACCCTCGGCAGGGTGTTCGCAATTAAGTAGGTAGAGACGAATATAATTATCAGATAAAAAGAGAATATTTAATAATAAGAGGGCGGCAGGTATAAGAGGACACAGCTTATAGGGAGATTTACGGCTCGGCGATAATGCAGGGAAAGGACTTCATATTTTGTGTTTATTATAAGCCTGAAATTATGGTATAATGACTGCATACGCAGTCATTATACGGAGATTATATCGCCGTGCGACATTTGCCTGCGTAAACTTCGGCAAAATCGCACATGGCTGAATTATACCATGTAAACATGGTATAATGACCTCTATAGCATATCTGAGCGATTAGTGCTGCTGC
>JBHAFL010000054.1:0-12821 GCA_041856085.1 Anaerovoracaceae bacterium
TCTACATAGCTAATATTGTCCCTAATTGACATTTTCAGACTCTCCTTTTTTAACGCTGTCGTAATTCTTTACCGTATTTACCATCGTGTCTGAAGCGGCGTCATAAAAAACGCGGTTTTCGACTATAGTCACATCGCCCGTTTCGGCAATAATGCTTATAGGCGTGAAGACATAGTTATTATATTTGTTAAGGACGTAGACGCCTTTTCGACCGTCTTCCGTCACGACCGAGGACGACTCAAGGATAATCCCCGTCTTTCTCGATGTGATGATTTTTGCTTTGCCGAATCTGAGCTTATCGAAGTCCTCATAATGCCTGTCACATACGAGAATTATCCGATATTTTTTTTCGACCTCGGCGGCGTCCTCATTTTCGGTTTTTTCGGCGGACTCCTCCCCGTCCTCCTTATCGGCGCTCTCACTCTCAGCTCCCGTCTCTTCCGGAGCTTCAATATCGAGAACTCTGAAAGGCAGGGTAAGCTTGTCGTTTTCGCTTATTCTTATCCTCACGCTCTGACCCGCCGTGAGCGGCTTAAGCTCCTCGGCGCTCAGGAAGCCTACGAAATACCATGCCGAGTTATCGACAATCTTATATATAGGATTCCCCGGTTCGGCGGTCTTCGACGCGCAGGATTTAACCGAATGAGGCTCGACCCCCTTCGACGGAGTCCCTGTGACGTCCTCCTGCTTAATATCATAGAGGGTTTCGGACGAATATGTCTTTTCGAGGCCGTCATATACATAGCTTACAATCCCGCGAATTCGCGAGTAGTAATTCATACCGCCTACCGACGCTATCTTCGAGTTGTTTCTGACCAAATTACCCGCTTCGATGAGCCTCTTCACGCTTCCCGTATTGTCGGAGGTGTGGACCCTTTCGTTTCTTACGCAGAGATAATCTATCTCCTGCTCGACCTCGACGGTTCCGTATTCCGCAATATAGCTCTCGACGAATATATCCGTCACGCCGGGCGCTACATAGATGATTAGATAAAGCAGAATCACCGCCATTATCCAGAGCAAGCCCGCTAATTTAATTTTGCGTGTATCAGTTTTTTTTTTCATTCCGACCCCAAATAATATATCGTGCCTATACACGATTTATCATAGCACAAAATGTAGTGGAATACAATAAAAAAAGCTCGCTTAGCCGCCTAATTTTTCCTTAATTTTTACGGCTGATACGAGTTTTTTTATCAATTATTTCAAAAGAAGTTTTTCGACGAATTCTTCCACTTTTTTTCTCTCTTTTTTGCTCAAAAAATCCATTTTCGGTCCGCTTCTCCACCACTTCACAAGAAGCTCGCGCCGCCTCTCATAAGTGAGCTCTATTGCTCTCATAAGCTGCCACAGCTTTATCTCCTTGTGGTTGCCTCCTGTCAGTACCTCAGGAACCGAAAATCCCTCGAAATCAGCGGGACGCGTATATATATCCGCCTCAAGAAGCCCCGAATATATCGATTCGTCTTCCGCGGAGGCCTCGTTTCTGAGCACCCTCGGAATGAATCTGGAAACGCTGTCAACAAGAACCATAGCCGGAAGCTCCCCGCCGGTTAAAATATAGTCTCCGATTGAAACCTCTTCCATACGCCAGCAGGATATTATCCTTTGGTCTACGCCCTCGTAATGCCCGCAAAGCACGGTAAGACTCTCGCATGATGACAGCTCCTCGATCATTTTCCTGTCAAGCATCCTGCCTCTCGGCGACATATATATTATTCTGTTTTTTTCGCTGCTCGCACCGAGCCCGAGACTTCTCAGCGCACTAAAAACGGGCTGCGGCGTCATCACCATACCCGGACCGCCGCCGAAAGGCGAATCGTCCGTCTTGAGGCGCTTATCCTCCGAGAAGTCCCTTATGTTGACAATGTTTATGTCGAGTATCCCGTTTTTGCAAGCCTTGCCGAGCAGAGAATACTCGGTAATCGGCGTAAACATCTCGGGAAAAACCGAAAGTATGTTTATCTTCATTCTATTTCTCCGCAGCTCAGTCTATGAAACCCGCTATGAGAGAGGTCGTTATTTTTTTTGCCTCCGTATCTATGGACTTAATAAACTCATTGACGGCGGGAATGAGTATCTCTTCCCCTCCCGCTCTTCTGACCTTATATATATCCTGAGCGGAATTCTGAATCACATCAATGAGCTCGCCGATATACCCGTATTCGCCCTCGTCTTCAACCTGCATTCCAATCAGATCCCTCACGTAGTAGCTGCCCTCCGGAAGCTCGCGCAGGTCTTTCTCGGTAATACAGATATCATAATCTCTGAGCTTTTCCGCCATATTGCGGTCTTTCGAGCAGTCGAGAGTCAGAATCACAAGCTCCCCGCTGTATCTGACCTTTTCGATTGAGGTTTTGATTTCGGCTTCGTCTTTAACGAGAATAAGCTCCTTCAATTCTTCGAACCGCTCCTTATAGTCGCTGTAATGATAAGCCTTAACCTCGCCCTTAAGACCGACCGCATTGACAATCTTCGCTATTTTAATTTTTTCCTTATTCATAATTATCAAAACGAGCCGTATGCAACGGCTCGTTATCGCTATTCACCGCTCACCGGCGTTTCGCCCTCTTTGACGATTTCAACTGTCACTTTTTTATTTTCTTTAACGGCATAGGCTTTCACTACGGTTCTCAGAGCTTTAGCTATCCTGCCCTGCTTGCCTATTACCTTACCCATATCGTCAGGTGCAACCTTCAACTGAACAACTGTACCCTGTTTGTTGGTAAATTCAGTGACAATGACCTCTTCAGGCTTCTCTACCAGAGCCTTGGCAATCGTTTCAACCAGTTTAGTCATCAGTCTTCACCATTTCCTTAAATGATATTATCGTTATTCAATGATTCCGGACTGCTTGAATAATGCTTTAACGGTTTCTGTAGGCTGAGCGCCGTCAGCAAGCCATTTCTTAGCCTTATCGGCGTCAAGCTTGACAGTCTTAGGCGTAGTCATAGGGTCATAATAACCCAACTCTTCAATGAATCTTCCGTCTCGAGGAGATCTCTGATCCGCTACGATAACTCTGTAAAAAGGCTTTTTATGAGCTCCCATTCTTCTTAATCTGATTCTTACCATTGTTTAATTCCTCCTGAATATTTTAGTTTTTCGTTTTCGGTTTCCCGTATATCATTGGAAAAGCCCCTTGAACTTTCCCTTTTTCATAAAGTTGGGATTACTGAATTGCTTCATAAGTTTTTTAGCATCCTCATACTTTTTGACAAGTTGATTAACCTTTGACACAGGCTGACCCGAGCCGTTGGCTATTCTTTTTCTTCTCGACGCATTGAGCAGGCCCGGATTACGTCTCTCCTCATAAGTCATCGAGCGGATTATCGCTTCCATACGGCGAAACTCAAGCTCGCTCTTATCTATTTCGTCATCTGAAACCTTAGAGGTGTTGATTCCCGGAATCATACTGAGCATTTTACCGATGCCTCCCATATTCCTCACCTCTCCCATCTGCTCGAGGAAGTCCTCTAAGGTAAACTCGTTCTTTCTCAGCTTTTTTTCAAGCTTGGCGGCTTTTTCCTCGTCGTAGTTCTCCTGAGCTTTCTCGATTAGGGTCATCATATCGCCCATACCTAAGATTCGGGACGCCATTCTCTCGGGATGAAAAGGTTCGAGCGCGTCTAACTTCTCGCCCGTTCCGATGAATTTAACAGGCTTGCCCGTGACTTTTTTAGCTGACAGCGCGGCGCCGCCTCTGGAGTCGCCGTCCATCTTCGTCATTATTATTCCGTCAATTCCAAGCTTATTGTTGAAGCCCTCGGCGGCATTAACAGCGTCCTGCCCCGTCAGAGCGTCAACCACTAAGAGTATCTCATGCGGCTTAACCGCCGCCCTTACTCTAACGAGTTCTTCCATCAGGTTCTCGTCAATCTGGAGTCTTCCGGCGGTATCGACGATGAGCATATCATAGCCCCTTTTCTCGGCTTCTTTTTTAGCGTTTAGGGCAATATTCTCGGCAACGCGGTTATCCCTCTCGATATAAACCGGAACCTCAGCCTGTCTTCCTACGACCTCGAGCTGGTCTATGGCAGCGGGTCTGTATATATCGCAGGCAGCGAGCATCGGTTTCTTGCCGTTCTTTTTTAGGTACTTGGCAAGTTTACCGCAAGCCGTCGTCTTCCCCGTACCCTGAAGTCCTACCATCAGTATTACCGTGAAGCCTGACGGAGAATAGGTAAGCTTCGAATTCGTACCTCCCATGAGCTCGATGAGCTCGTCGTTTACGATTTTTATGACCTGCTGACCCGGGGTCAGGCTCGAAAGCACGTCCTGCCCGAGCGCCTTATTCTTAACTTCCGAAACGAAGTCCTTTACTACCTTAAAATTAACGTCGGCTTCAAGAAGAGCGAGCTTAACCTCACGCATGGCGCGGTCTATGTCTTCCTCTGTGAGCACTCCTTTTCCCTTTAATTTTTTGAATGTTTCTTGGAGCTTATCCGATAAATTCTCAAATGCCATCACTGTCTCCTCATAGCGCCGCGCCTTTCTTTCGATGACGCGCGACTCCCTTATCATCGATTCTTTCTTATTTCTTATCCGATATGTCAGTTGCCGAACTCGGCAATCAAGCTCTTTATCTCATCGAGCTCGGACAGGATATGTTCACCGTCCGCGCCGTCCGCAATCCGCGCCTTTAGCGCGTCTATCCTTAAGTCGGCTTCGCTCAATATACGCCTCGACATATCGAGCCTGCCTACAAGCCCCAGCTTAGTCTCATAGGACTTCAGCAGCTTCTCGGCGTTTTTCAGCGCGTCGTGAACAGCCTGCTTCGAGACGCCGAACTCATCGGCTATCTCGAGTATAGAGTAATTCTCCTCGTGATAAAGCTGCATAACCTCTCTCTGCCTCGGAGAAAGAAGAGCTCCGTAGAAGTCGAAAAGCAGACTCTCTTCAAGTAATTTTTCAATTGAGTGTTTATCTTCCTTATGTTTTTTATCAAACATATATACACCTCAGCCGCTATAAGTCAAGCCGGTTAGCTTTACCACCTCGACAATATATCACAAAAAACAAAAGAGGTCAAGCGTTTTTTCTTGACCTCTTCTTATCTCAAACATAATTAAAACGTTAAACCGCCTTTTTAGTTAAATCCCTCCGCCATATAGTTGATTTCGAGCTTATTGTTAAGCGCGACGAGTTCCTGAATCTGCGGTGCGGTAAGCGCCGCTCCCGAATTAAGGTCGCCGATGTTCTCGGACATAACGCCGAGAATGCTTTTTAGGCTCTTATCCTCTGCGGATATGAAATCCAGCACGGTGCAGTCGGCGCCGAGAGAATAGTCGGTCTTCATAGCCTGAACGCATTCGTCAAACGTTCCTATCTCATCGACCAATCCGTTTTCCTTAGCCTGAAGAGCGGAATAGATTCTTCCGTCCGCGAGCTTTTTTACCTTTTCGAGTTTCATTTCCCTGCCCTCCGCCACGATAGTCACGAACCGTTCATATGCTTCGTCCACGAGCGACTGCATAATAGCTCTCTGCTCTGCGGTAAGCTTCTGGGTGCTCGACCCGAGCGCCTTGTTTCTTCCGGAGGTTATGGTGTTTGTTTTAATGCCGAGTTTATCGAGAAGCTCCGAAACGTCATACAAGGTTCCGATAGTTACTCCTATAGAGCCCGTCCAGCAGTTTCTGTTAGCATATATCTTGTCGGAGTTTGCCGATATATAATATCCGCCTGAAGCACAGATTGCCTGCATAGCGGAATATATCGGCCGCTGCGTGGTTTCCTGGTATTTCTTAAGGGCGAAATACAGCTCGTCCGAAGCATATATCGAGCCTCCCGGCGTGTTAAGGTAGAGTACGATACCCTTGTTTTTCTCGTCTGCGGACATATCCTCTATAGAATCCAATAGATACTGATGGTTATATTGCGAGGTTACGCCGCTTTCGGATATCGCGTCTTCTATATGAAGTACGCCTATATATTCACCGCTTGCGTCCTCGGTAGTAATATCGGCGCTCTGATAGCTTCCGCCTATGTTCTCAAGCGAGCTGTTAAACGACTCGACTATCGTCGAAACGCACGAGCCCATCAGGTATGAAATAAGTATGCATATCAATATCGTTATAATGAGAATCCTAAGCCATGCCGGCATACCGCCTTTACGCGGCGGCTGGTAATTATATCCTCCTCCGGACCTGCCCTCGCTATAGTATGTTCTCTGACCTACTTTTGGCGCCTCGTCTCTTCTGATTTCGCGGTTTGACTGCCGTTCCTCAGTCTCGTTCTCTGTTTTTTTATCTTCAAAATCGTTCAAAATACTTACCTCCGTATCTATGTCCTTTAGCTCATTTCGCTCAGTATCATAGTATTATATCCTAAACCGGCTAAAAAAGCAACAAATACCCGAGCGGTTTAATAGTAATATTCCGACATCGCCCCATATTTCTTTTCGAGCTCTGAAATCACGGCGTTAAGGTGCTTCGCGCTTTCATTGTAGTAAAAATAAACCGAGGTTTCATATTTTTTTTGTTTTTTGCTTACGTCGCTTATGTCCACATATATCGAGTTGGTATACATTACGTTTCCTGTCCCGACCGTATAATCTATTTCTCTTATGTCCCTGTCTCTCGCCTCAAGTATAGCGATTATGTCTTCTCTTTCGGTAACGAGATATTCCGTATGCTTATAGCTTCCCAAAGTATTATCAGCCGCCGCCTCATCTGACGATATAGTTATATGGTTCGCCCTGTCCTTTAGCTTGTCCGTCACGGATCTCGCCGAGACGACAGCGTCCGAGGTCATTATCGACTGCAGCATTGCCTCGGCGTTTCGGTCGAGATGAACATAGTAGCGTCTCAGCCATTGTCCGCCGCCGCGCAGCTCATAGTTGAAGATAATCGTCTTATCCCTGTCCCAATCCTTTTCGAGGCTGCACAGGTTGTTTTCGATAATATATCTGTTAAACTCATATACCTTGTCTATAGTCTCTCTGTCGGATACGTCCGAATCCAGAGCAGTCTCGGAGTAGTCGGTAGCGTCGGCGGACAGCGTGGTCGCTCCGTCAGCCGAAATCAAATCCTCAATATACACCGAGCTTATCTTATCCTTATCGACAGCTCTCTTAGAGTATGAGGTCGCGTCAAAGGCAAACAGCAAAAGGAATATGAGAAGTACAATAAACGCGCAAATCAAGATTTTCAGATTTCTGACGGAAAATATTTTTATCGAACGTTCAATCACTATTTTCGTGACAAAGAATGTAAGCAGAAGCCCTATCAGCGCTCCTGCGACGACAATATAAGCTCCGTCTATTATCGAGCTGAAAATAAGAGCTGCCAGTATTCCGCCTATACTCGCCACGGTAACCGTTATAGCCGCTTCGAAGAACCCGAACATCATCGAGTCTCCTACTCTTTCGAGCTTCGCTTTGGAGTAAACGGCTTTAGCTAAAATCAGAAAGACGATTCCCGCCGCAAAATACCATAGGCAAGGCAGCCTTTCCGGCTGATCGAGCAGCCCTCCCCGATACGCCATTCTGATGAGCGGATTGGTGTTTTTTATCAATGCGCTTGCCCAATCGGGAGTCCCGTAGAAGCCCAATATAAACTTCTCGCTGTATAAATTCGCCAAGCCCACAATGAGAGGAACAAGGTTCACTAAAATAAGCGAGCAGAGAATCTGCATAACCGTGCTTCCGACAAGAGCACCCGCCAGGGTATAAAGAAAGTAAAAGAACGACATTTCTGATATTGTCATAAGAACCCATATTATGACGTCTACCGCGCGGTAGGCTTCGACAGCCGGAGCAGGCTCATCAAAATAATATTCCGTCACGGCAGTATCAGGTGTCCCTATGCTTCCCATAATAAGCAGGAAAAGCACTCCCATTATGACTATTGGCAGCGCAAGCATAAACCAGCCCGTCAAAATGTGCGTATTGAAAAGCTTAGACCTCGAATACGGCTGAGCGTGGAGAGCAAACGAAGCCGCGGGTCTATGATAGAAGCGCATCATGACGCAGCTTACGATTATCGGAGCAAAAATCAAAAGAGCGATGAAGCCGGGATTATAGTTCCAAAGCGCGCTTAACGCCATCATACCGTTATTATCGCTTATTATCAGAGGGAAAATCCCCGACAAAAAGTACACGAAAAAAATTATTGCCGGCAGATACCAGTTGAGCTTGAAGTTTTCGAGCATAAGCGCTCCCGAAACTCCGAAACATTTGCCTTTGTTTTTCATTAAAGCTCACCCCCCTCTTCGATATTCCTTTCTCCGAGAACCTTGATAAAAAGCTCCTCGATAGAGGTATCGCCCATTTCAAGCAGATCTCCCTCGAGGACCATCTTACCTTTTGACATTATGCCGATGTAATTACATACGTCTTCCATTTCTTTGGCGTTATGGGAAGATATGAGCACCGTCATTTCTCTGTCTGCGACGTCTTCCATAATGAATCTCCAAAGAGAATGTCTCACTATCGGGTCGATACCGTCGACAGGCTCGTCCAAAATCAGATAGTCGGGAGTCGTCGCAATCATAAGCGAAAAAGCCGCCTGCTTTTTCATTCCCTTACTGAACCTGCCTATATTTTTATCTGCTTCGAGTCCGAAAGCCTCCGCCATTTTAAGGAATTTGTCCTGATTCCACTTAGGGTAAATATGCGAATAATATTTTGCCGTTTCAAGCATGGAGTATCCCCTGAAAAAGAACAGCTCGTCAGGAATGACCGCAATTCTCTTTTTTAACTCCTCGTTGTCATACACGGGTTCGCCGTCGACAGTTATATTCCCCTCGTCCTGCCTAAGAAAGCCCGCTATATGCCTGATTACGGTCGTCTTGCCGGCGCCGTTAAGACCCATCAGACCGTATATGGAACCCTTTGGAACGCTCATAGAAAGACCGTCGAGAGCTCTCGTATCGCCAATCGATTTAGTGACATTTTCTAATCTAATCATTTTCGACACCCTCCCTTTCTATGTCGTCAATTATTTTCGAAGCTATGACCCTCGTATCGTCTACCGAAATCCCCAAGTACAGAATCTGCTTCAGCGCATCCTTAAGCCTGTCCTTTGCCTTGCGAAGCACGCCTTCGTCAACGATGATATCCCCTTTATCAGCGACGAAATTGCCTACTCCCTGTATAGTGTAGATGTACCCCTGTCTCTCAAGCTCCCTATACGCCTTTTGAACCGTATTAGGGTTGACTGAAATCAGCTTGGACAGCTCTCTTACGGACGGAATCTTGAAGCCCGCCGGAATTTTACCTGTCATAATCTGTTCCTTAAGATTGTCAATTACCTGCTCGTAAATGGTTTTTCTCGATTTCAGGTCCAACTCGAACATAAGCTCCCCCTTTCTTAATAAGATAAGTTTATAAATATATTCAAATCCCCTTTTCAAAAAGTAGTGTATCACACGTGATAGTACAGTGTCAACAGTTTTTTGCAGCTTGCGGCTTATTTCACATATCTGCCGAATAGACTGAAAAGCACAAAGGCGATAAGCTCTACCGCAACTATCGTAGCTCCTATAGGCGTGCTCGCAATCAGGGACGCGGCGATTCCGATTGCCGTCGTGACGCCGGCAATTATCGCCGAGGAAATAATGACCTTAATATATGTATCGAACAGCCTCATAGCGGTAAGCGCAGGGAATACTATGAGAGCGGATACGAGTAAGGCTCCCACCAGTTTCATAGCAAGCACGGTAACCGCCGCCGTCACCACAGCTATGATGAAGTTATAGCTGTTCGTATCGACACCCGTTGCAGCCGCAAAATTCTCATCAAAGGTTATCCCGAATATCTTGTTATAGAACAGAACAAAGATGGATACCACAATAATTGACATTATCGCACACAGCCACACATCAGTTTTAGTCAATGTAAGTATCGAAATCGAGCCGAAGAGCGTAGTGCATACATCGCCTGAAACATTCGATGTGCTCCCGAATTTATTGATAATGAGATAGCCGAGCGCCATAGCTCCAACCGATAGCATCGCAAGCGCGGCATCGCCTTTTATCTTCGCTCTTCGCCCCGCCTTAAGGAGGGGAACGGCGCATATTACCGTAACCGGAAGCACAACATAAAGTTCACTTCTGATATTAAGCGCCGCCGCAATCGCGGTAGCCCCGAACGCCACATGCGAGAGCCCGTCGCCTATGAAGCTGTATCTCTTAAGCACAAGCGATACCCCCAAAAGCCCCGCGCAAATCGAGATCAATATGCCCGCAATAAAGGCATATCTCACGAAATCATACGAAAAATATTCAATCATATGAATATAGCCTCCTTACCCATGGTGAGCACGTGATTGGCATACTTGTCTACAGCGCTCATATCATGTGAAATCATGATTATCGTGACGTTTTTATTATGGTTAAAATGATGAAGTATCCCGTACATCTCGAACTGGGTAGCAGGGTCAAGGCCCGAAACCGGCTCGTCTACCAGTAGCATTTTTTTCGTAGCGCACAAGGCCCTTGCGAGAAGCGCTCTCTGCTGCTGCCCGCCCGAAAGCTCGGCATACGATTTATCCTTAAGCTCGTCTATGCCGAGAAGCTCCATATTCTCCATTGCCTTTTTTTTCATAGCGGCGGTATAAAACGGTCTGAATCCGAGTTCTCCCAAAAAACCCGAGCATACTATCTCGAATACGCCGGCGGGAAAGTCCTTCTGCACGGGACTTACCTGCGGGAGATATCCTATGTCGGTTTTTTTCAGTCCGTCTCCGAATATTATCTCTCCTGCAAGCGGAGGATTGAGTCCCAAGACAGCTTTCATAAGCGTGGACTTGCCCGAGCCGTTTTCACCTACTATTGCAAGGTAGTCTCCCTCGTTAATTTCGAAGCTCACGCCTTTAGCGACGGCTGCGCCGTCATAACCGAGGGTTAAATTTTTTAAGCTGATTTGTGACATTTTCACCTCTAATTCATAGCATTATTTTCGATAATTTCCGCGCTCGGCACTTCCTCGGAATTTTCGTCGGCAAGCGCCGCTTCCTCTAATGCAGCTTCTTCGAGAGCCTTTAGATACGCTTCGAGCATAAGACGGTATTCCGTTTCTCCGACATAGGCTGCCGCTTCTTCGCTGAACAGCTTTCTCCACGTCTCTTCGTCTATATTGAAGCTCGCACTGAGTCCGTTCACCACCTGAAACCTATATACAGCCTCAGCCATCTCGCTCGTATAGTAGGCTTCCTCTCCCGCCAACGGATAGTACGGGCTGTAGTAGCCTAATTTTGACAGCATTTTTGCTGCCGCCCTTATATAAGGAAGCGCCTCGGCAGGGTTTCCCTCGCGAAAAACGGTCATTCTGTAGCTGTCCGGATTCGGTTTGAATCTGAGCTCATATTCCGTTCCCATCGGTACTACCGCTAAAGACTTCTTAAACACAACGGAAGTTCCCCTTGTAAGGTTATACAGTCCATCCACCTTATATCCAAGCTCCGGCTTAGCGTAGATAACAAGCGGTTTCCTGTTAGCCTTGACATAGTTGAACGAAAAGCTTCCGTTCTCGCCTGCGGTTATCCTCCTGTCAACTCCGCCTATATTTATTGCGGCGCTTTTTAGAGGATTGCCGTAAGTCTTCGCGAAAATGAGCGCGCCGCTTCCCGATAAATCGACAGAGCTGAACTTGTTATTTCTCAAGTCAAGTCGCGCGAGGCTCTTCAGCTGAGAAAGCACCGCCTCTCCCGACAGCCCTTTGGCTCTGTAAAGCAGGTTCGCTATATTGCCCCACCCGTCGTTATGAGAGTGAAAAGCTAAATTATCTCCCCACGTGCCGAGGTCGTCCTCTTCGTAGTCGCTCCTCAGCAATCTGCCGTTTCCGTTCATATTGTAGAACCTTTTTAAGGTTTCGATGTCGTGCGGATTCGTGAGATACCTGACTTTTCTGAAATCGGGGTAGACATTTTTGTATATATGCCCCATAGCCATGAGGTCAAACGACGGATCGAAGAGCGTGTAATTCGTGAGTCCGCGGTCTCTGACGGTGAATCTGCTCTTATTATACTGGTTGGTTGTGCCTGTGGTGCAGTCGACTATGACCCATCTTCCGCCGACATACGCCTCAGCCCACCAATGGTCGGTGCGATCCATCTTATACTCTTCTGTAGTCCAGTTGTTTGACGGAACCGAAAGATGATGACCGAATATCAGCCTTGAGGGTATGCCCTGAGATCTTGCCAGCACTATGAATATGGCGCTGTATCCCTGACAGGTGATATGAACCACGCCCCTTTGGGAATTAGCGCTGCTGAGCTTATTTTCGAAGTTATATATAGACTGATAAGGGTCGGCGTATTGAAGCGATTTTTCCCTGAACGCTATTATATCATAGTAGAAGTTCGACGCTGTATATTCGTATATACGTTTGATTTTTTCGTAGTTGTTTTTTGCACCGGCGCATATCCTGTCCGCGACAGACCTGATATAATCCTGCTTATATTGATACATCTCGGCATATATCCTTGTCATAGGGTCTCTCAGGACGAATCTGATATCCTCAAGCGAGTTGTCGAGATAAAGCTCTCTGTTTATATTCTCAGCCCAGCCTCTCACCCTGTCGTTATATTTCTTCACATCCTGATATACCGTGATATAAGGAGAGCCGTCTATGACCTTGAGCTCGAGATTTTTTGAGATGGTGACAAACCTGGCGGCAGCGGGGTCCCTGTTTTCGTCCTCATATACGGCACGCTTAAGAAAGAGGTAATAGCTTCCGTCAGGAACTTCAAGCCTCTGCATATTCATTCTCTTCGAAAAACGGTAGCATATATTGCCGTTGTCATCCAAATATGCCTCGGGCTCTATCAGTATATTAAGCCCTAAGTCTCCCCCGTCATCGCCTATCCTATAAAGCGACA
>JBHAFL010000055.1:0-15695 GCA_041856085.1 Anaerovoracaceae bacterium
ATGAAGCACATCTATTTTACTTCTCCTTTTGAATGGTCAGGGCTTCAGCGATTGGATGATAATGATAAGACGATTGTGTGGTTGTTTGCAATACCCATTTCTGATAAAGAGTTTAACTATCTTCATGAACATGGTTTTGAAGAATTTGAAGATTTGCTTGAAGTTCACGATATTCAATACTTTGATTTAAATCAAAATCAATTATTTAATTCAGAGGGAATATAGAAACAATCACCTTTCTGCCAGAGTAAGATTGGCAATAAGCCTTGGGCGATGAAAGGAAAAGCATTTATTTGGTAAAGTAGTACGTTATGAATAATGATTTAGAAATAACAAAAGTCATCTTCAGCAGCAAATCCGATGCGGATGTTTATTTTGGTGAGAAGATTGTCAGAATACCCGGCGAGCTATCAATCGATTGTTTTTCTTGCGGATCCCTACAGTATGTTTTGGATCAATAAGGAAGATACGAATGTCTGGCCATGGGAATTACCTCACGAAAAAAGGACAAACGTATTATCCGAGACAGAGAGAATATCCGTTATGGAGGCTATCGACAACTACTATAAGCGTAAGAAAGAGCCAATCTTGTTTATCACAAAAGAGTTTGAAGATTTCGGGGTTGAACTTGCGAACAGGATTCAGAAAAAGGAATTATCAAAATTCCGAGCAAGAATCTTGTTAAAAAAAGAGTTTCCCAACTATCCGCCGTCAATCTATAAAGACATGATTGAATTTGCTCTTTCTGGTCATCGCTTTTGGTAACGATAATTAAGACAGCTTGGAGATATGTTCATCAAGGGTTTCGCGCATTGTGTCGATAGGCGTCATATACCCGCCGCCGCGTCTGTCGGATAAAACGAGCGTGTCCACCCTGCGACACCATCATTTTACCGCCAGACGCAGCGGCAGGTATAACACACTACACCTTTGTTCCAAAGGTTGTGTGCCAAAGGGTACGCTGCCCCTTTGGAAACCCCAGCGGATTTCTCCGAAATGGATACTCACACAGAGGCTCTGTGTGGCTGCATTTCCTCCAAATCCATAAATCGGTGCCACCCGTAAAACGGGTGGTTCGAACTGGGGCTATAAGCCCCTGTAACTGACCCGCGCCTAAAGACGCGGGCTTTTACTTTGTTCAAGCCTTATTGTCTTTGTCTCTTTGGCTGCCCCAAATGGGGCTGTTTATTTTTTGAATGGATCTTCGTATTCTTTTACGCTTAATTTATCCATTGCTATATCTGTTTTCTCTTGTTCTCTTATATATTTTTTGATTGTTTCTTCATTCAGTCCTACTGTGCTTACATAATATCCTTCTGACCAAAAGTGCCGATTTCCATACTTGTATTTTAGGTTCGAATGTTTTTCAAACATCATCAATGCACTTTTCCCTTTGAGATATCCCATGAAACTCGACACGCTTATTCTTGGCGGGATTGCCAGCAGCAGGTGAACATGATCTATCATCATATGTCCCTCAAGTATTTCTACTCCCTTATATTTGCAGAGCGTTTTTATATACTCTTGCAAATCTTTTCGGTATTGCGCATATATTGCTTTTCGTCTATACTTTGGGGTGAACACTACATGATATTTGCACATCCATTTTGTATGTGCAAGGCTATAACTTTTGTTTGCCATAAACTCTCCTTTCTGAATTACAATAAGGCTTGAACAACTTTTATTGTACCAGAATGGGGAGTTTTTGGGTATAACCATCGGTGCGCACCCGCATAGCGGGTGGTTTATTGTCTCGTGCGCTAACGCACTCGACGGGGCTTATAGCCCCATAAACAAAGACGGCGCGATCTGCTTTCCTGTGAACAGTTCCCGCCGCCTTGTTTTGTTCTCCGCCAGCTTCACGCAGCCGGAGGAAATTGCCGCTGCCTGCGTCAATTCCAATCAAAAATATTTGCGAAACATTTTTGGTTGCCGGGTTGTTTTAAGTCGTAATATGAGTTATAATAACAACAACCCGAATAGGAGGTCAATGTAATGAAAGAGGTAGGCAAGCGATTAAAAAGGCTTAGGGAAAGCACCGGGCTGTCTCAAGCAAAATTCGCAGAGCTTATGAATTCAACGCAATCCAGTATCAACCGCTATGAGCATGGACAATCTATTATTCCGATTCCTATGCTTCGCCGCTATGCGGATTATTTTGATGTATCTCTGGATTATATCTTTGCCAGAACAGATAAGCCGCAAGGGAAAACTTATGAATTTAAGCCAAAGATTAAAGCAGAGAACGAGGAAATGCGGCGCTTTATCGAAATGTGCTTTGATCCCCAATCCCCTGTGAGTGAAAAACTGAAAGAAACTCTTCTTAAGATGATGGAGGGCGAGGAATGAGCAGCTTAGATAAATTACAAAAATATGAGAATAAACCAATTCGCACAATCTGGGATGAAGACAAAGAAGAATGGTATTTTTCTGTAGTGGACATTGTCCAAGCACTTACAGATAGCGTTGATCCAAAACAATATATTAAAAAAATGCGTTCCAGAGATCCCGAGCTATCGGCCAAGTGGGGTACAATTTGTACCCCAGTTAAAATGACTGCCGCAGATGGAAAAACGCGTAAAATTCAAGCTGCCGATACAAAGGGCATACTGCGTATTATTCAATCCATCCCTTCCCCTAAGGCTGAGCCATTTAAGTTATGGCTTGCGAAAGTCGGCGCGGAAAGAATTGAAGAAACCATCGATCCGGAACTTGCGATTGACAGAGCTTTGGAAACTTACCTCAAAAAAGGGTATAGCGAAGAATGGATTCATCAAAGATTATTGGCTATTCGCGTGAGAAATGATTTGACGGCACAGTGGGATTCCCACGGAATCGAAAAAGGAAAGGAATATGCGATTCTCACTGATGAAATTACCCGTGCTTGGGCTGGTATGTCCACAAGGCAGTATAAAAACCTAAAAAATCTTAAAAAGGAAAACTTAAGGGATAATATGACTGACTTGGAGCTTGTGCTTAATATGCTTGCTGAAGCGACTACCACAGAATTGACGAAAGCACATAATCCACAAGGTTTAGATGAAAACGCGAAAATCGCAAGGCGTGGCGGCAAGGTTGCGGGCGATGCAAGAAAAGCTATCGAGGAAGATACCGGCGTCCCTGTTATCACATCTAAAAACGCAATCGACTTTACGAACATTATTGAGCTTGTTAATGTGATTACGGATGATAGTGATGGGAACAAAGAAAAAGATGATGATGAATAATTCAAAGTGGTCGAATTCTACCACTTTAAGACAAAGGAGACGTTAATTATGAAAGCTGTAATTTATGCCCGCTATTCCTCTGACAATCAAAGAGAGGAAAGCATTGAAGGTCAGCTTCGAGAGTGTACGGCTTTTGCGGAGAAGAACGGTATTACAATTTTACGCCATTACATAGACAGGGCTTTTTCTGCCAAGACGGACAACCGCCCTGAATTTCAGAATATGATTAAGGACAGTGGCAAAAAACTGTTCGATATGATTATCGTTTGGAAGTTAGACCGCTTTGCCAGAAATCGCTACGACAGCGCCCGCTACAAAGCGCAGCTAAAGAAAAACGGAGTCAAGGTAGTATCTGCTACCGAGGTCATTTCTGATGGTGCGGAGGGTATTATCCTTGAGTCTGTTTTGGAGGGATATGCAGAATACTACTCTGCCGATCTCTCGGAAAAAGTCATTCGAGGAATGACGGAAAACGCTCTAAAATGTAAATACAATGGCGGTACCTTGCCTATCGGATACATGATCGACGAAGAACGGCATTTTCAAATTGATCCACTGACAGCACCGTTTGTTTTAGAAGCCTTTAAGCGATACGCTAACGGAGCGACCATGAAAGAGATAAGGGACGTTCTTAATGATCAGGGCGTCAAGAACAAGCGCGGTCAAGAGCTTACATTCAATTCGATCCAGCACATGTTGAACAACCGCCGCTACATGGGAGAGTTTCGCTATCGTGATGTGGTGATCCCAGACGGCATTCCCGCTATCGTTCCTAAAGAGCTGTTTGATAGTGTGCAGGAAATAATGGCAAAGAACAAAAAAGCTCCGGCCCGTCACAAGGCAGAGGACGATTATTTACTGACAACGAAATTGTTCTGCGGTTATTGCGGCGCTTATCTTTGCGGAGAGAGCGGAACGAGCCACACTCTGCGAGTGCACCACTATTACAAGTGTTTCAACGCAAAGAAGAAAAAGACCTGCAAGAAACGTGCGGTCAAAAAGCAATGGATCGAAGATATTGTTGTTGATGCGGTCATGAAGATGGTCATGGACGATAAAGCGATAGAGGCTATTGTGTCTATGGTAATGGACTTGCAGGAAAGTGAAAGCACAAGCTTACCGCTTTATGAACAGCAATTACAGGAAACCAAGAACAGTATTCAAAACCTGCTCAACGCTATTCAACAAGGCATCCTCACAAAATCCACCAAGAGCAGATTGGAAGAACTGGAAGCAACGCAGGAGGCTTTGGAAATAAGGATCGCCAATGAGCAACTTATTCGGCCTAAAGTCAGCGCCGAGTTTGTGACCTTCTGGTTGCATCGCTTCCGCAAACTGGATGTGCGACAGCAGAGCCACCGCAAAATGCTGATAGATACCTTTGTCAACGCAATCTATCTGTATGATGATAAAATGGTTGTGACATTCAACTATAAAGACGGAACAAAGACGATTACATTTGATGAAGTAAACACAGCACTTGCAGAAAAGGATACGGGTTCGAATTTGGATTGCTTCGCTGCACCAAACGCAAAAGACCGCCGTCAGGCGGTCTTTTGCGTTTCATAAGGTTATGCAGGATAAATCCGTAAACAAACCTACGGAACTTACTTTACGAATTATACGGGAATTCTCATCACAACGAAATATCGCGAGAGCTATTGATATTAACCGTATATTATGATATAATCCCTTGTTAATAATCACGATAAGGGATTATTTTATTTTAGGTATATTCCCATCTAATCGCTCATAAAAGCGGGACGGACAACTTATTATCGGCTGTGAGGATTATTAACCGTGAATATATTGTAATAAGAAGTCAGGAAGAAGTATGTCAAAGGATAAGATAATAAACATAGCGGTTATAGCGCACGTAGACGCAGGCAAGTCGACATTGGTGGACGCTTTTCTGAATCAGTCGGGAGTATTCAGAGCAAACGAGGAAATTGTCGATTGTGTCATGGACTCGGACGATATAGAGAGAGAAAGAGGAATAACCATATACTCTAAGAACTGCTCTATAATGCATAACGACGTCAAGATTAACATAGTTGACACGCCGGGGCACGCGGATTTCAGCTCCGAGGTTGAGCGAATAATGAAAACCGTAGATACGGTAATACTGCTTGTCGACTCGTCGGAGGGACCGATGCCGCAGACGAGATTCGTACTGAAAAAATCTCTTGAGCAGGGGCTTAAGCCGATTCTCTTCATAAACAAGCTCGACAAAAAAGACGCCAGAATCGATGAAGTCGTCGACGAGGTTTACGAGCTATTTATGGATCTTGAAGCGACTGATGAGCAGCTTGACTTCCCGATTCTCTACGGCATAGCGAGACAGGGCGTCGCGGTAAGACGGCCTGAGGATATTCTCGGAATGGAGATAGGCGAGGGCGAGCAAAAAATCAAGAAGAGCCCGCAGGGCTTCGGCGGCCTTAACCTCAACCCTCTCTTTGAAACAATAATTGAGCACTGCGCGCCATACCCTGATAGAGATGAGGAACCTCTTCAGCTTCAGGTAAGCACGCTTGCATATGATGATTATATCGGAAGACTCGGAATCGGCAGGATTACCAGAGGAACTGTTAAAGAAGGTCAGTCCGTTTCAGTCTGCAAGGAAGACGGGCAGGTCGTACAGAGAAAGGTTAATCAGGTCTTCCTTTATAGAGGTCTAAAGAGAATGGCGGTCACGGAAGCCAAAAGCGGAGATATTGTCGTTGTATCAGGTATCGCGGATATTTCAATCGGAGAGACAATATGTGAGAGCGGCAAAGCCGAGGCGATGGAGACAATTCATATCGAGGAGCCTACGCTTTCGATGACTTTTATGGTAAATAAGAGTCCGTTCGCAGGCAGGGTCGGCAAATTCGTCACATCGAGGCATATCAGGGAAAGGCTTACGAAGGAGCTTGAGGTCAATGTCGGTCTCGTAGTCGAAGAAACCGAGTCCACCGACAGCTTCAAGGTAAGCGGCAGAGGGGAACTGCACCTTTCAATATTGATAGAAAATATGAGGCGAGAGGGCTATGAATTAGCCGTTTCAAAGCCTGAAGTAATCCTGAGGCGCGACGAAAACGGCAGAACTCTGGAGCCTATCGAGGAGATTGTGCTTTCGGTGCCGGATCGGTACGCCGGAACGGTAATCGGCAAGCTTAACGTAAGAAAGGGAATTATGAGCAGGATGTCGGGCGAAAACGGATACCAAAAACTTGTCTATCTCGTACCGACAAGGGGACTTCTCGGCTACAGGACGGAGTTTATAAACGACACCCACGGCGAGGGCACTATGGTGAGAAGATTCGATTCATTTGACACATGGAAAGGCGACATACCGCAGAGGGCAAACGGCGTTGCTATCGCGCAGGAAGAGGGAAGCTGCACGCCTTACGCGCTGTTTAACATCGGCGAGCGTGTCCAGATGTTTGTAGAACCGGGAACTAAGGTCTACGAGGGAATGATAGTCGGGATGAACTCCAGAGAGGAAGACATGGTCGTGAATCCGTGTAAGGCAAAAAAAGCTTCCAATATGCGAGCCGCAGGCTCGGACGAGTCCATACGCCTAAGCCCGCCGAGAACTTTTACGCTTGAAGAAGCTCTCGAGTTTATAAACGACGACGAGCTCGTAGAAATCACGCCGGACGATATCAGACTTCGCAAAAAACTTCTGACCGAGCTTGAGAGAAAAAGGTCGGGAAGAGTCTATTAAGACAGCAGTAAAAATAAAAGAAAAAATTGAATTTTTGGAGGGAGAAATGGGAGAAATTAAAAAATTCAAAAGAGTGCTTATAGCAAACAGAGGTGAAATAGCCATAAGGGTAATAAGAGCCTGTAACGAGCTCGGAATCCGTACTGTAGCTATCTATTCACAGGAGGACAGAAACGCCCTTTTCAGGACGAAAGCGGACGAGTCATATCAGGTAGGCAAGGGCAAGACCCCTGTCGGCGCATATCTCGGAATCGATGAGATAATTTCGCTCGCAAAAAACAAGGGTGTAGACGCGATTCACCCCGGTTACGGATTCCTGTCCGAGAACGTGGAGTTTGCCGCCGCCTGTGAAAAAGCCGGAATAGAGTTCATAGGCCCGACAGCCGAGATGATGGACAGACTCGGCGACAAGATAAAATCGAAGATAGTGGCGGCGTCTGTAGGCGTACCTACGGTGCCCGGAATAGATAAGGCGATAGAATCCGAGGCGCAGGCAGTAGACTTCGCGAGGAGCTGCGGCTATCCCGTAATCCTGAAAGCGGCGGCGGGCGGCGGCGGAAGAGGAATGAGAATCGTAAGAAGCGAAGAGGATCTTTTGTCACAGTTCCGCTCGGCGCGCTCAGAGGCCGCCAAGGCTTTCGGTATAGACGATATTTTCATCGAAAAATATCTCGAGAATCCGAAACACATTGAAGTTCAGATATTGGGAGACAAACACGGAAACATCGTTCATCTTTTCGAACGCGACTGCTCCATACAGAGGCGCCATCAAAAGGTAATCGAGTTCACGCCCGCGCTTTGCCTGACTAAAAAACAGAGAGAAGATATATGCGCGGACGCAATCAAGATTGCGGAGTCTGTAGACTACAGGTCAGCCGGAACCGTAGAGTTCCTGCTCGATAACGAAACGGGAAAACACTATTTCATAGAGATGAATCCTCGTATTCAGGTAGAGCATACGGTTACGGAGATGGTAACCGGAATCGACCTCGTGCAGTCGCAGATTTTGATTGCCGAGGGCTATTCTCTGGACTCGGCCGAAATCGGGATACCGGAACAAAAATCCATAAAGGTAAACGGACACGCGATTCAGTGCAGGATAACCACCGAAGACCCCGCAAACGACTTTATGCCCGATACGGGAATAATCGAAACCTACCGTTCGCCGGGCGGCTTCGGAATCAGGCTCGACGGCGGAAACGGTTTTCAGGGCTCAGAGATAACACCTTTCTATGATTCGCTCCTGCTAAAGATAACCGCTTTCGGCAGAACCTTCGAGAACACCCGTCTCAAGGCGATCAGGGCTCTCAGAGAAACTACGGTAAAAGGAGTCAAGACAAATGCGGCGTTTATGCTTAACGTTCTGAACAGCAAGGCTTTTAGAGACGGAAACTGCGACACCGGCTTCATAGCGAATACCCCTGACCTGCTTGATATCGGCAAGGCGGAGGATAAGGAGCTAAAGGTTATCGAGTTTTTGGGGAATAAGTTCGTAAACGAGACGCACGGTAACAAAAGAAACTTCAATGTGCCCGTTTTCCCTAAGTTCGCGCAGGAAGAGCTTTCGGAGCTTCGAGGCAGAGGCACGAAGCAGCTTTTCGACGAGATGGGAGCCGAGAAGTTCTCCAAGTGGATTAGAAACCAGCAGAGGCTTTTTATTACGGATACGACGATGAGAGACGCACAGCAGAGTCTTATGGCGACGCGTGTGCGCTCGGTTGATATGGAAAAAATCGCGCCTGCGGTTTCGGTATATGGACGTAAGCTGTTTTCTCTTGAGATGTGGGGCGGCGCGACTTTCGACACATCCTACAGATTCCTTAAGGAAGACCCGTGGGAGAGGCTCGAAATGCTCAGAGAAAAATGCCCTAATCTGCTTTTGCAGATGTTAATCAGAGGTGCGAACGCAGTGGGATATAAGAATTATCCCGACAACATAATACGCGAGTTCGTCAAGCAGAGCGCTAAAAGCGGTATAGACGTGTTCAGGATATTCGATTCTCTTAACTGGATTGAGGGAATGAAAATAGCCCTCGACGAGACATTGAATCAGGGTATGATTGCTGAGCCGTGTATCTGCTACACGGGAGATATTCTCGACGCTTCGAGAGATAAATATACGCTCGCATATTACGTGAAAATGGCTAAAGAGCTTGAAAGACGCGGGGCAAACATACTCGGCATCAAGGATATGTCAGGTCTCCTTAAGCCGACGGCGGCGTCTAAACTTATAGGAGAGCTTAAGCAGGAGATAGGAATTCCTATTCATCTGCATACACACGATACTTCCGGAAACGGAGTCGCCACAGTGCTGATGGCGGCGCAGGCGGGAGTTGATATAGTGGACGCCGCGTTTAACTCTATGTCGGGACTGACGTCGCAGCCTGCACTCAATTCAATCGTTGCGGCGCTTAAACATTCTGATAGAGACACAGGACTTGATACTGACGGACTTCAGAAGATTTCCGAATACTGGAGAGATGTCAGACCTGTCTATAAGGAATTCGAATCGGAACTCCAGACCGCTTCGGCTGAGATATACAAATATGAGATACCGGGAGGACAGTATTCCAATCTTCAGGCACAGGTAGAATCATTCGGACTCGGTCACAAGTTGGCCGAGGTAAAGGATATGTATAAGTCCGTCAATAAGATGCTCGGCGATATAGTTAAGGTTACACCGTCCTCGAAAGTCGTCGGAGACCTTGCGATATTTATGGTACAAAACGATCTCACTCCTGAAAATATCGTCGAAAGAGGAGCAAGCATTGACTTCCCTGATTCCACGGTGTCATATTTTGAGGGAATGATGGGGCAGCCGGAGGGAGGTTTCCCTGAGGATATTCAAAAAATAGTCCTCAAGGGCAGGAAACCGATCACCTGCCGTCCGGGAGAACTTCTGCCCCCTGAGGATTTCGAGGAGATAAGGGAATTTCTTAAGAATGAGCTTGAACTCGAGGGAACGGACAGAGAAGTGATTTCATACGCAATATATCCGAAAGTGTTCGAGGATTACATAAGAACCGTAAGAAAAGAGGGCAATTTTCGATATATGGGTTCGGATATCTTCTTCCACTCTCTTGCAGAGGGAGAAACCTGTGAGGTCAAGATTGAAGAGGGCAAGATACTCATAGTGAAACTTACCGAGGTACGTCCTGTAGACAGCGAGGGAATGAGAGAGGCTGTATTCGAAGTTAACGGAAACCGCCGTGTAATCAAGATAAAGGATAAGACCGTCACTACCAACTCCTCAACCTCTGTGCTGTATGCGGATGAGGATAACCCGCTCCAGATAGGCGCGAACATACCGGGCAATATCGTCAAGGTTCTTGTTAAAGAGGGTGAAAAGGTTGAGGCCAATCAGCCCATCGCCGTAATAGAAGCTATGAAGATGGAAACTAACATACTGGCTGCGGCTGCCGGAGTGGTAGAGAGAATCTATGTTTCAGAGGGAAGCAGGGTAAAGGCCGGCGAAATGGTTGCCATACTGAAATAAAACGGGAGAAAAATATGCTTTACGAGTCTACAAGAGGAAGCAAAAACAAAAAAACGAGTGCTCAGGCTATAATAAGCGGAATTGCGGAAGACAAGGGACTTTATGTACCCGAATCAATCCCGAAGCTCCCGCTTAAGCCTGAGGCTATGGTCGGAATGGCATATGGAGAGATTGCGAAGTTAATTCTTCTCGCATATTTCGATGACTTCACGGAAGAGGAGATGGACTGCTGTGTAAACAGCGCCTATGATTCAAAGTTCACTGCGAGCGACATATGCGAGCTTAGAGAAGCAGGAGGCAAATATTTTCTCGAGCTCTACCACGGTAAGACCGCAGCATTTAAGGATATGGCGCTTTCGATACTGCCTTATCTTCTTACGACCGCCATGAAAAAAGAGGGGGTCAAAGAAAAGGTATGCATACTTACAGCCACATCCGGTGACACGGGCAAAGCTGCTCTCGAGGGCTTTTCGGGTGCGGAGGGTACTGAGATAATAGTATTCTATCCGGAGGGCGGCGTGTCCGAGGTTCAGCGCAGACAGATGATTACGACAAGCGGCGAAAACACTCACGTTTATGCGATTAGGGGCAACTTCGACGATTGCCAGACCGAAGTAAAAAAGATATTCTCGGACGCGGAGATAAGAAGCAGACTGAAAGAGAAAGGCATCATATTCTCTTCCGCCAACTCCATAAACATAGGCAGACTCGTGCCGCAGGTGGCATATTATGTCTACGCATACGTGAAGCTGCTCGAGAGGGGCGCCGTCAAGGCGGGCGAAAAGATAAATATCGCCGTTCCTACAGGAAACTTCGGAAACATTCTGGCGGCGTATATGGCGAAAGAAATGGGGCTTCCCGTCAATATGCTTATTTGTGCGTCAAACGATAACCGCGTGCTCACGGACTTCCTGAGCACAGGTCTCTATGATATCAGAAAAGACAGGAGAGATTTCATATTGACTAACTCGCCGTCTATGGATATCCTTATCTCATCTAATCTTGAAAGACTGCTCTATCTCTTAAACGGCAGAGACGCGGAGCTTGTAAGCGACTGGATGTCTTCCCTTGACGAGATGGGGATGTATATTGTAATGGACTCAATTAAGCTGATGGATGGACTAAAAGCTTTTCATGGCGGTTTTTCAACTGAAGAAGAAACCCTTAAAGAGATCGCAAGGAGCATCGGAGAAGACAGCTACCTGATGGATACACATACTGCGGTAGCAAGCAAGGTTAGCCGCAAGTATTCAGAGGAAACGGGCGACGATGCGCCGATGCTTGTCGTCTCGACAGCCTCCGCGTTCAAGTTCGCCGAGGCGGTAAACTCCGCAATCGGAATCGAGAAATCGGCAAGCGGCTTCGAAGCGGTAAAAAAGCTTTCGCAAAAAACAGGCGAAGAGGTGCCGCAGGGGCTGAGAGACTTGGATAAAAAAGCCGTAATACACGATAAGACGGGCGATATCAAAAATATGGCGGAGCTTGTACTGAGCTCGATATAGCGGCTGAGCGTTAAAATAAGGTAAAATCGGAGATATTTTTCATTAACTTGCTTGAAAAATATCTCTTTTTATGTTAGTATCTTTTAGTCCCGTGGGGGAGTAGCGAGCGCATTTTTTGCGTTACAAGTCAACAAACGCGATTCACGAAATCTGGCTTGTATTAAATTGCGAGACTCATGTATAGAGGAACTATACGAAGAGTCTTATTTTTTTTATAAAAACTTTGGGAAATATAATATTTAGAGGGAAAAATGAAATTTTATCTTGAAGAAAAAGAAAGCGTACTTGCGAAAGTCGGCAGCTCCGAAAAGGGACTGACCTCCGCCGAGGCTGCGAAAAGACTTGCCGAAAACGGCAGAAACAAGCTCGAAGAGGCAAAAGGGAAATCCGCTCTTCGAAGATTTTTTGAGCAGCTGACAGACCCTATGATTATCATACTGATTGCCGCAGCCGCAGTCTCAGGCGTAATCGCGGTTATGGAGAATGAGAGCTTTGCCGATGTAATCATTATACTTGCGGTCGTGCTTATCAACGCTCTTTTGGGAGTCTACCAGGAAAGCAAGGCGGAGAAAGCCATAGAGGCTCTTCAAAAAATGTCGGCAGCGACTTCTAAGGCACTGAGAGACGGGAAGATTGTAATCGTTCCGTCGGAGGAGCTCGTGATAGGGGATATCGTTATGCTCGAGGCGGGGGACGCGGTGCCGGCTGACGCGAGAATAATCGAAAACGCCAGCCTTAAGATAGAAGAGGCGGCGCTCACGGGAGAATCCGTACCCGTAACCAAGCTCGTCGATATGATTATGCTTGAGGACAATCAGAGCGACGTTTCGCTCGGCGACCGTAAGAATATGGTATATATGGGCTCGACGGTCGTATACGGCAGAGGAGTCGCCGTGGTTACCGCGACAGGAATGGACACCGAAATGGGTAAGATTGCGGACGCGCTCTCTAAGGCCGAAGAAGGCAAGACGCCGCTTCAGATTAAGATGGCACAGCTTTCGAAGATTCTGACATGGCTCGTGCTCATAATCTGCGCCGTTGTATTCGCAGTTAACCTGATTAAGTCGGGCGGAATGGACTTTGAGGTAGTGCTCAGCTCGTTTATGATAGCGGTTTCGCTGGCGGTCGCCGCAATACCTGAGGGACTGGCGGCTGTAGTTACCGTCGTGCTTTCAATAGGCGTAACCAATATGTCGAAGAGAAACGCGATAATCCGCAAGCTTACCGCGGTTGAGACGCTCGGCTGCGCGCAGATTATTTGCTCGGATAAGACGGGTACGCTCACTCAAAACAAGATGACGGTTGTTGATTATTTCGGCGACGATGAAGAAATGCTCACTCATGCGATGGCGCTATGCTGCGACGCCGAAAATGACGAAAATATGGCAGTTACGGGAGAGCCTACCGAGGCGGCGCTTGTGGCTTGGCTGAATGCGCACGGAATAAATAAAATTGACATAAAAGCGGCATATCCGAGAGTCGGAGAGGCTCCTTTCGATTCATTGAGAAAGATGATGTCAACCGTTCATTGGGTCGACTCCGGCAAGGGTGAGCTTCTAAGAGCTTCGGACAGGGGGTATGTGCAGTTTACGAAAGGCGCGCCGGATGTGGTGCTTGACAGATGCACTCATGTTCTTCAAGGCGAAAAGATTGTGCCTATCACCGACGCTTATAAGGAATACATAGTAAAAGAAAACAAGAGAATGGCGGACAGGGCTCTTAGGGTTCTGGCATGCGCAGCAAGGTATTGGGAAGATATGCCTATATATTTCGAGCCGGATTTTCTCGAGCATGACCTGGTGTTTGTCGGATTGACGGGAATGATTGACCCGGTGAGACCCGAGGTCAAGGACGCTATTGTAGAGTGCCGCTCGGCGGGAATCAGACCGATAATGATTACGGGCGACCATATAGATACGGCTTCCGCTATCGCGAGAGAGCTCGGTATTCTCGGCGAGGGACAGCACGCCGTTACCGGTGCGGAGCTGAGCGATATGGACGACGTCGAATTCGAGAAGAGATTCCGCGAGATATCGGTTTATGCGCGCGTACAGCCCGAGCATAAGACAAGAATCGTCAAAGCGTGGCAGAATGCCGGCTTCGTGACGGCGATGACGGGCGACGGCGTTAACGACGCGCCGTCGATTAAGACCGCGGACATAGGGGTCGGAATGGGAATTACCGGAACCGATGTTACAAAAAATGTAGCGGATATGGTGCTCGCCGACGATAACTTTGCGACTATAGTCGGCGCGGTTGAAGAGGGAAGAAGAATATACGACAATATACGTAAGGCGATACAGTTCCTGCTGGGCTCCAATATGAGCGAGGTGCTCTGCATCTTTTTCGCTACGCTTATGGGATTCACCATACTTCACCCTGTCCATCTTTTGTGGATTAACCTCGTAACCGACGCTTTCCCTGCGCTTGCGCTCGGAGTCGAAAAAGCGGAGAAAGACATAATGCAAAGAAGCCCGAGAGATTCAAGGGCAGGAATTTTCGCAGGCGGAATGGGACAGGATATCCTGTATCAAGGTGCGCTTGTAATGATTCTCACTATGATTTCATATTTCATCGGTCATTTTATCGAATCGGGCAACTGGGAGATAATGAATTCTGCCGACGGAACCACTATGGCGTTCCTGACTATGTCGATGGCAGAGATTTTTCACTCGCTGAATATGAGGTCACAGAGAAAGAGCATATTCAAGCTTGATTCGGCGAACAAAATGCTGCTGCTTGCGGCTCTCGGCTCTCTGATAGCAACCACCATAGTCTGCGAAGTTCCTTTCATCGCCGCGGCGTTTGAGTTCGAGCAGGTAAGCCTCGTGGAATACGGCATCGCAATAGGACTCGGCTTTATGGTTATTCCTGTAGTCGAAATCGTGAAGTCCGTGCAGAGAGCCTTCAGTAAATAATAACAGCAAAAAAACACCCCCTCGGCTTTGTCCGACTTGACGTAATAATAAGCCGTACCCCTAAACTAAGAACGATATTGCGATTTACGGGGGCGGCTAACGTCGGGGGATTTTTTATGCATTTTAGTGGATTTTATATTTTTTCACAAAATCTTGTTTAAAAAATTATACTGTGGTATAATACATTGTTAACAAAGAAATTATATTTTATGCGGTTACAGAGGCGAATCGAATGAAAACAAACAGAAAAAGATTTTTTGCGGTACTTTTATCGCTTGTTATGGCATTAACTATGCTCCCGGGGGAAGCGTTTACAGAGAGCCTTAACCCGGGTAACATAGTCATAAATGAGGCTGTGTCCGAGAGCGCGCCGGCTTCCGCATCCGACGCGTCCGAGTCAGCCGTACCGAACGCCGAAGAGGGCGAGGCGACCGTCGAAAACGAGACCCTCACAGCGCCGAAATCGGAAACGCAGCCTGCCTTAAGAAAAGCTCTTTCGGCGCCGCTTCGCGCGCCGTCTTCTCCGAGCGGCGGGGTTGAAATTACCAACAGCAGTGTGAGCGTATGGGCTGACGGAAGGTGGCAACAGCTAAATAACGGCGATACCGTCGGCTTGTCGGACAGACTCTTGTTTATGACGGAGTTTGATATGCTTCCGTATACATTAAGTACGGGCAATAATTCGGTTACAATCAAGCTGCCGGACGGTATCAAGACCGTAGCAGATATGGGCGGAGAACTCACTATGGGCGACGGCTCGTCCGCAGGTACATATTCTGTCGGAGCGGACGGCACGGTGACGCTTGTATTTAACGACAGATATACCTCAATGAATGCCTCGGG
>JBHAFL010000056.1:0-17519 GCA_041856085.1 Anaerovoracaceae bacterium
CACTTGTCCTCAAGAAACCTCTCGCTTCTTGCAGACTTAAGTATCGTGCCGCCTCTCTGAAGAATATCGCCTACGGAGTATCTGTTAAGCTGTTTGATATCTCCGTCGAGCAAGCCCTCGAAGCCTCTTTCTATTCCGTACACTTCCATTCCCTCGTCGAGTCCGCACCTCACGGCGGCTCTTATTGCGGCATTCATTCCCGGAGAATCGCCTCCGCTTGTAAGTACACCGATTTTTTTCATATTTTTAACCTCTAAAACTTAACGTTTTCCTTTCCCAGAATACCGATGAGCTGGTTCTTAAGGGACTCGCTCGCATCAACCGTATGTCCCGACCTCAGAAGTCTCCCGTCGCTCATATATAGGATAACCTCATTGTTGCCGGGCTGTCTCCTTATTGCGGATAATATCATATCCATAGTAATCGACGGCTCCATCTCCGCCGGTATCCTCAGCTTGATTCTGCCGGAAGCCTCTTCATTTGCTTTTGTGCCGCTTATGCGCACTCCCTCATTCTCGGCTTCGGATGTCTCCGCTCTTTCCGAATCCGGCTTAAGCAGGCTTATATCTTCTGCGATAATCTTAGGCGCCTCTTCTTCCTTAAAATTAAGTCTTCCGCTTATCGCGATTACATTATCCTCATCCAAAATTCGGCTGACCCTCTCATATATCTTAGGGAAGATGACGACTTCCGCCGTACCTATCAAGTCTTCTATCTCTACAAAAGCCATCATAGCGCCTGTCTTCGTGAGCTGTGTTTTTTTCGAGGCAATCATACCGCAAATTACGCATTTCATATTATCGTGCAGTTTGGAGTGCCTCAGCCCGCCGTCCGTATCCTCTACAGAAAGAATAAGGTCCTCGCAGGTTAGCGTACCCGTGTTTTTCAGGCTGACCGCATAGTCGTTTAACGGGTGATCGGTCAGATATACTCCGAGCATTTCTTTCTCCATAGAAAGCTGTATGTTTTTAGAGAACGGCGCAACCTCAGGGAGCGACGCCCCTAACGACAAGGCCGAAGCAGCTTCGCTCTCGGCGGAGAAAAGCGAAATCTGACCCTGAATATTCTTTTTTGCTTCATTCTGCGCAGATTCGAGCACACTCTCGAAGCACGAGAGCATCGCCGCCCTGTTGTCCGAAAGCGAGTCCATTGCGCCGGATTTTATCAGCGACTCGACGGTTTTTTTGTTAACCTGCGATATATCTACATTGGCTATGAAAGAAAATATATCCTTAGGGATTTCTTTTTTTCGCGCTTCTATTATAGCCTCGATGGCGCCGTCTCCTACATTCTTCACCCCGAGAAGCCCGAACCTTATCTTTCCCTCGTCTACAGTGAACTTCTTTTCAGAGCGGTTAACATCGGGAGGCAGAACCTCAATACCCATATCCAAGCTGTTTCTTATGTATTTCGCAATCTGAGCGCTGTTTCCCATAACGGACGTCATAAGAGCCGCCATAAATTCGGTAGGATAGTATTTTTTGAGGTACGCCGTCTCATAAGCGAGAACCGCGTATGCCGCGGCGTGCGATTTGTTAAATGCGTAAGACGCGAAAGTAACCATATCTTCGAATATGGCTTCGGCAGCTTCCTTTGTAACCCCGTTTCTTACGCAGCCCCTAATGTCTATGCTGCCGTCTTCGTTTAACTTACCGTTTATGAAGATGTCTTTTTCCTTAAGCATAACATCGTGCTTCTTTTTTGACATCGCCCTCCTCACGAGGTCGGAGCGGCCGTAGCTGTAACCCCCGAGGTCTCTTACTATCTGCATTACCTGCTCCTGATAAACCAGACAGCCGTAGGTTACGTCGAGTATTGGCGCGAGCTTATCCGTGACGTATTTTATCCTTGACGGATTTTTTTTGTTCTCGATGTATTTCGGTATAGAGTCCATCGGCCCCGGTCTGTATAGAGATATACCCGCCACTACGTCCTCGAAGCAGGACGGTTTAAGGGTTTTCATAAACTGGGTCATACCTCCCGATTCAAGCTGGAATACGCCGGAGGTATTGCCCTGTGATATCATCTCATAAACCGCGGCGTCATCGTAGCCGGACTTGGAGAAATCGATTCTCACACCGTGGTTTCTCTCTATCATCTCTAAGGCGTCCCTAATTACGGTCAGGTTTCTGAGACCGAGGAAGTCCATCTTAAGAAGCCCCAGTTCCTCTATCGTCGTCATAGTGAACTGAGTAGCCGGCCCCTTATCCGAAAGATAGAGCGGCACATAGCAGTCTATCGGGAGCCTCGAAATTACGACTCCGGCCGCGTGAGTGGAAGCATGCCTCGGAGTACCCTCAAGGGCTCTCGCCATATCAACGACTTTTTTTATTTCTTCGTCGCCCTCATAGAGAGGTCTCAGCTCCGAGCCATGCATATTGAGAGCCTTGTCAAGCGTCATATCAAGCTCGAACGGTATCGCCTTAGCGATTTGATCCGCCTTTTGGTAGGTTGTGCCCATAACGCGGGCTACATCCCTTACCGCCTGCTTGGCTTTCATCGTGCCGAAAGTTATTATCTGCGAAACCCTGTCTTCTCCGTACTTTTTCGTCACATAGTCTATGACTTCGCCTCGTCTCTCATAGCAGAAGTCGATATCTATATCGGGCATGCTAATCCTCTCGGGATTCAAAAAACGCTCGAAGATGAGGTTATATCTTATGGGGTCTATATCGGTTATCCTGAGTGAATATGCGACCAAAGAACCCGCCGCGGAACCTCTGCCCGGACCCACCATTATTCCCCGCTGTTTAGCGAAATTTATGAAGTCCCAGACTATAAGGAAGTATTCCACATAGCCCATATCGTTTATGGTGTTGATTTCGTAGTCGAGCCTCTCCGAGAGCTCCGCGGTATCCGCCCTGTCGCCGTATCTGTCTCTAAGTCCCTTTTCACACAGTTCTTTGAAATATTCAAAATTGTTTTTGCCGTCGGGAGCTTTGAACTCCGGCAGATGGTACTCCCCGAACCTAAAATCGAAATTGCATTTGGCGGCAATCTCCGCGGTATTATCCACAGCCTCCGGGAGATAGTGGAATACTTCCCTCATCTCCTCTTCGCTCTTGAGATAGAACTCGTCGTTAGGAAACGACATTCTCCCGTCCTGAGAAAGCGTTGACCCGGTCTGAACGCATAAGAGTACGTCGTGAGCTTCCGCATCCTCGCGGCTTACGTAGTGAACGTCGTTCGTAGCCGCAAGCGGGATTGAAAGCTCACGCGAGAGCCTCAGCATATCTGGCAGGATAGCCTTTTCTTCCGTCAGCCCCTGATCCTGAATCTCGAGATAAAAATTGCCCTCTCCGAATATATCGAGAAGCTCCTCCGCCTCTTTTTTTGCCCCCTCGTAATCCTTGACAAGCAGTCTCTGCTGAATATTACCCGCAAGACAAGCCGAGAGCGCAATTATCCCCTCGCTATGTTCCCTGAGCAGCGCTTTATCCACCCTCGGTTTATAGTAATAGCCCTTGATATATCCTGTTGAAACTATCTTGATGAGATTGATATATCCGGCTTCATTTTTTGCAAGCAAAATCAGATGACCGTGATGTTTATCATAGTCAGCTTCCTTATCCTTAAGTGTTCTCGCCGCAGTATATACCTCGCAGCCTATTATGGGCTTGATACCGTTTGCCTTGCACTCCTTATAGAATTCTACGGCGCCGAACATCGCGCCGTGGTCGGTAATAGCGAGCGAGTCCATCCCAAGCTCTTTGGCTCGTGCGACTACCCTCTTTATCCTCGCCGCCCCGTCCAAAAGGCTGTATTCTGTATGTAAATGTAGATGTGTAAATGCCATGATGATATTTTAACATATTTTGCTCTTTATTAAAAGCTCTGTACGTGATAAAATATATGCATCACATTATAATCAGGGAGGACAAAAATGGCAAGACATTCGAACAATCGTAACATTTTTCGGTATTCTCGCAGCTTCGAGTTCTCTAAGAGGCGAGGCTCTGCCGGTTCAATAATTAAGGCGATACTGATACTCATTCTTATACTGTTTTTGATTGTATCGGGATATATAGCATATATAGTCTTTTCATTCGAGCGACTTCCCGACAATCAGAATCTCGATATCGTCGGAACTTGTGACAACTCCGTCATAAAGACGGGCAAAAAAAATATCCACCACTTAACCTCGTGGAATGTAGATTTCGGCGCTTTCACGGATAATTTCAGCTTTTTTATGGACGGCGGCACCTACTCAAGAGCGCTTTCAAAAGACGAAACCGTTAAAAACATAAACAATATAATTTATGAACTCGAGGAAATCAACCCCGAGCTTATGCTTATACAAGAGGTGGATTTTGACTCCACCCGCTCGCATAAGGTCGATCAGGTGAAGCTGTTCAGGGATTTTTTCAGCGGCGACTATCAGTCCACCTACGGTATGAACTATAACTCTTCATATTTGTTTTACCCGCTTTTGTCACCTATAGGGCGCTCGCGCTCGGGTATAATGACTTTCAGTAAATACGATATCAATTTCGCTGTCAGAAGAAGCCTGCCGATACAGACGGATATATATAAGCTGCTCGACCTCGACAGGGCATATACTGTTAACCGCATATCCGCCTCAAACGGCAAAGAGCTGGTGCTTATCAACCTGCATCTTTCTGCATATACCAAAGATTCCACGATTGTCAGGAAGCAGCTCGACATGATTTATTCTACCATAAACGAGGAATATGCTAAAGGCAACTATGTAATATGCGGCGGCGACTTCAATATGGATCTTCTTTCGGATTCCGCCTCGATATTCGGTGTTCCTATCGGCGAATATAGCTGGACGAGCCCGTTTCCCGAAGAATCTCTCCCCGATTGCGTCAGCTTGTGTGCGCCGCTCGACATAGAGAATCCCGTTCCATCATGCCGCAACGCCAATGCTCCGTGGGATCCCGAAGAGGTCTTTCAGGTCACTGTCGACGGTTTCCTCGTGTCTGACAATGTGAAAGTGACAAAATGCGAGGTTCTTGACCGACAGTTCAAATACTCCGACCATCAGCCGATTAACCTGTTCTTCATTCTGAAATAAATCAACGCCGCGTACTTTCTGTTTTTCGTACGCGGCGATTTTTATCGGCTTGCTTTTCAGGTTTTTCAGGTTTTTTAGGTTCGTCCGACTATTTTTTTAACTATGAAATCAGTATTTTCGATGTCACCGTCTATAATCTCGTCAGCCCAAGACCTATAGAGAGGAAGTCTCATCTCGTATAATCTCTCTATTCCCTTTTCGCTGCTCAGAGGTCTTCCTATTGTCGGCAGCGAGCTCGGCTCTCTGTCGATGAAGAATATCCTGCCGTTTGCGGCAAGACTGTAGTAGTTTTCTTCCCTCTCCACCGCGCCTCCTCCGGTCGATATCACTATGCCTTTCTTTTCTCTCAGTTCCGAGATTACCGTGCGCTCCACATCTCTAAAATATTCTTCTCCATCCTGAGCGAATATCTCAGGTATAGCACGTCCCTCTCTCGCTTCTATGAGTACGTCCGTATCGTAAAACTCCATTCCGGTTTTTTCGGAAACCGCCCTGCCTATAGTGGACTTGCCGGAGCCTGGCATACCGATTAAAACGATATTGGATATACTCGGCAACATCTTATTTTTGATTCTGTCGAATAGGGTCTTCTTATCCTCGAATTTATCCGCCGAGAAAAGCATAGCGGAATATATGCCCTGCCAAATAAGCATATCAAGCCCCCCGATTGAGTCGATGAGGTTCTTTTTTGCCTGGCAGACAAGCTCGGTTCTGAGCGGGTTATATATTAAGTCTATCACCTGCTTAAGTTTGGTGAACGCTCCGGGATTGATTAGGGCTTTACCCTCGTCAGGGTACATTCCTACAGGGGTCGCATTGATAATAAGCTCGCAGTCCGCTATGTTTTCGAAGCAGTTTTTTTCATTGAGAGCGCTGTGCGAAAGCGTATGTACCTCGGCTGCTCTTCTGTCGAAGAGAACCTGCGAGGCAGCCTTGGAAGCACCGCCGTTTCCCAGGACGACACATTTTTTGCCCCCTGCCGAAATCCCGTTATCATCCATCATATTCTTCAGACCGTAATAGTCCGTGTTATAGCCGATCAGCCTGCCGTTTCTCCTCACAATGGTGTTGACTGCGCCTATCGCCTTAACCTCAGGAGAAATCTCGTCGAGATATTTTATCACTTTTTCTTTGTAGGGAACGGTAACATTGAGTCCTGACCACTCTCCCTCTTTAAGGAAGCTCTCGATTTCTTCCTCTTTCTTCTCGAAAAGACGGTATTCATAGCTTATTCCCGTCTCCTCGCATATCAGTTCATGCAGGATAGGGCTGTAGCTGTGCGAAAGTTTTTTGCCGAGTAAGCCGAAGTGCTGTTTCTCTTCTTTTTTCGTGAGTTCCATTATTTTTTTGAGAACTTCTTTTTCGATATCCGTCCTGCCTCTGAGAATCTCTTCTTCCCTCTTGCCGTCGTATACGGGGAGACCCTCGGCGGATTTAAGTCTGCCGATTTTTTTAGCTGCTTCAAGCCTCTTCGAAAGTGCCGCAATTATTATATCATCCTGTGCGTCAATCTCTCTGCGAAGCTCCTCTATAGAACTGAGGCGGGGGAGGTTCGACTCTTCTCCGCCATGTTCGTCGTTTTCACGCAGGGCGTCATATATGGCTATTGCGGCGGCAGCCTCTATGCAGGGCAGCGCTCTATATACAATGCACGGGTCGTGTCTGCCCTGAATGCTTATCTCAACCTCTTCACCCGTCTTGAGATTGACGCTTTTTTGTTTCTTGGGTATCGACGACGTCGGTTTGATCGCCGTCCTGAACACTATAGGCATACCCGTGGCGATACCGCCGAGTATTCCTCCGTGGTTATTGGTACGCGTCCTGATATTCCCGTTTTCATCACGAAAGAACTCGTCGTTATTCTCAGAACCGAGCAGCCTCGTTCCCTTGAAGCCGGAGCCGAACTCTATACCCTTGACAGCCGGTATTCCGAATACAGCTTCCGAGATTCTCCCCTCAAGTCCGTCAAAATATGCGTCGCCGCAGCTTCCTGCTTTTAATCCCATTATACCGCATTCTACGACACCGCCTACGGAATCTTCCCTCGCTTTAGCCGCCTCAACCATATCCTCGAAGCCCATAGGGTCGGTCTGACCCCCTATTTCCACGATATCGGTCATTACCTCTATCCCGTCCTTTTTAAGGAGCTGCTTAGCTATTCCTCCGGCAATGCAGAGTCCCACGGTAAGCCTGCCGCTGAATCTGCCGCCGCCGCTTGTATCGGACTCTATCCCGTCTTTCATCATCATTGTAAAATCGGCATGTCCCGGTCTCGGTATATATCTAAGCTTCTCGTAAGAAGAGGAATCAACATCCCTGTTAAGAACCTCGGCTTCTATGACCGGCTTCGAAACGATTCCCAGCCTGCCGGCGAAATTGACGACCCCCGCCGTCCAGTTGACCTCGTCCGGCTCTTTTCGCTTCGTAACCAGCCCCTCAAGCTCTTCGCCGAGCGGCGAGCGTCTCCTGAGAAAATCATCAAGCTCGCCGTAATCTATGACCGTACCCTCGGGTACGCCCTCTATTCTGACTTTTATCGACTCACCGTGGGAACTGCCGTCTATCTTAACCTTGAATTTTCTTCCGTATGTGCTTGCCATTAAATTATCTCCTCCCAAAAGTCGGGATATGATTTTTTGACGCATTCCGCGCCGTCTATTTCTACCGTGCCGTCTATTCCGAATGAAGCCGCTGCCGCCGCCATAGCTATTCTGTGGTCATTAGAGGCAATAACCCGTCCTCCTCTTAAACCGCCGGTTTCGTTCTTTCCCTTTATCTTAAGAAAATCATCTCCGACTGTCGCTTCGCCGCCAAGAGCCTTTATCATAGACGACGTCGAAATAAGTCTGTCGCTTTCTTTGTATCTCAGGTATGAGATGTTTTCTATTACGGTTTCACCCTCCGAAAAAGAAGCCAGAACCGAAAGCAGAGGCACGAGATCGGGATTCATACTTCCGTCGATTCTCCTGCCTCTGGGCTCTGCTCCGCTGACGTAAACATCGTTTTCTTCAAAAAACACCCGCGCCCCGAATTCTCTCAGAATATCGGCAACATTGCTGTCCCCCTGTGCACTCTTTCGGTAAAGATTTTTTATTTTAATCGGGGTACGGGCGGAGATTGCTGCGGCAACCATAAAATTAGCCGCAAGACTCCAATCGCCCTCGACCGAATATTTTGCCGGCGACTTGTAACCGCTGCAGCCGAAATCACACATCACGCTCGCCGTAAGCTCGATATACGGCCTTGATACGGTATTGTAATCCGCCTCAACCTCAACCCCCTCTCCTCTCAGTCCGAGAGCGAGCATTCTGCCGGAAATGCTCTGAGACGTGGGAACTGATGAGGTAACTCTCTCGATGAGTCTGTCGCTTCCCTCAAGCTCCGCTTCCAGACCGAGCTCCTCAGTTATCTCTTTCAGAAATCTGTATGTCGTTCCCGATTCCCCGCAGTTCAGCTTGAGCCGCGGAGAATTTTTCAGGGAACGCCTGTCAATCGGCTCGACCCTTACCGAGCCGCTTCTCTCGGTTATATTCGCCCCCAAGCGGCGCAGGCAGTCAATTGTCATGAGCACGTCTTCGCCATAGCCGCTCATATCGATTAGTGTAGGCGCGTCCGAAAATGCCGCGCAAATCAATGCTCTATGGCAGATTGATTTTGAGGATATGATGCTGTAGGTTTCTTTTAGCTCAGGTTTATTCAGCCTTACTATCATCAAACCAATCCTTAAGCTCCTCGAGCTTAACCTTGTTAACTACGCAGTGACCGACTTCTTTAGGGACGACGATGTTTATGCTGTCTCCCGTTACTTTCTTATCCTCGACGAGTCTTACGAGCAATGCTCTGACATTATACGGGCATCTCCATTCGATATTGTGGCTGTTAAGAAGTGAAATCAGCTTGTCGTAGGTTCCTGTCTCCGTTCTTCCGTTTGCTTCGCATACCCTTGTGATTAGAGCCATACCCATAGCCACGGCCTGTCCGTGATGGATTTTGAATCCCGACTCGCTCTCTATCGCGTGAGCAAACGTATGACCGAAATTGAGGAGCATTCTCTCGCCGCGGTCATATTCGTCGCTTGCGACGAAATCCGCCTTAATCTTGATACATCTCTTCAATATGTTCTCGATATGCAAAAGGTCGTTTCTGTCCTCTGTAAGAGGTCTCGCTTCTATCAGCTTAATCATATCCTTATCGCCTATGAAGCCGTACTTGATAATTTCGGCGCAGCCCTCTCTGAAAGCGTCGTCATTGAGTCCTTTGAAAAACTCCGTATCGACCAACACCAGCGACGGCTGATAGAATGTACCGATAAGATTTTTTGTTTCGCCGAAATTAAGGGCGTTTTTACCGCCTATGGACGAGTCGCATGCTGAAAGAATCGTGGTAGGAACCATTATGAGCTTAATACCCCTCTTATATACGGAGGCGATGAAGCCCGCGACATCTCCTACCGTTCCTCCTCCGACTGAATATATGGCATCGTCTCTTGTCAGCTTAAAATCCGCGATTGATTTAACCACTCTCTCGAAGCCCGATACCGTCTTAAGCTCCTCGCCTGCTTCGACCGAGAGCGCGAGGACTTTTTTGCCTGTTTTTTCGAGAACGCTTCCGAGCAAAGCTACTTTCTCTACCGGGATTCTCTCGTCCCATATAATTACCGCCTTGCCCTCCCCCTCGGGAATATACTCGGCCGTCTCGGACAATATGTTCTCGCCTATAATTACATCGTAAGCATTCGCCGTGTTAACTCTTATCTTAACCATTTTTACCTCCGTTTCTTTAGCTACAGGCTCTCGTCTTCAAGCATTCTGTATCCTACGCCGAGCTCTGTAAAAATATATTCAGGCTCGGCAGGGTTTTTTTCAATTTTTCTTCTTATGTTTGCCATATTAACTCTCAGAATCCTGTTATTGTCATCGGCATAGGGTCCCCATATACGGCTGATAAGGGCGTCATATGTGAAAACCTTTCCTGAATTCTGAGCGAGCAGCGACACTATCTTATATTCTACTCTCGTGAGGTGTATATCTTCGCCTGCAAGAGTTATAAGCCTTTTCTCAAAATCTACCGTGAGCTCCTTAGCGTGATAAGGCCTGCATTGAAGCTCGGTTTTGGCGTTTATCTTATTGTTATGCCTTATCGCGGTTCTGATACGAGCTAACAGTTCGCTCGTACCGAAAGGCTTCGTTATATAGTCGTCAGCGCCTGCGTCAAGAGCTTCGACCTTTTCTTTTTCCTGAGTCCTCGCCGAAATTACTATTATCGGCAGGCTCGACCATTCCCTCGTCGCCTTAATCACTTCGATTCCGTCCATATCCGGAAGTCCCAAATCCAGCAGCACCAAATCCGGAAGGCTTGACGTAATCGCGGCAAGACCTGCCTTGCCGCTTTGCTCTGAAATAGTCCGGTAGCCGTTTGATTTTAGCGTTCTCGTTATGAAATCGGATATGCTCTTTTCGTCCTCAATTATCAATATCGATACTTTCTGATACATCACCTGTCTCCTCTCCGCCTTTCGGAAGAACGAAAATAAATTCGGCTCCCTCTTCGTGATTTTTTGCTATGATATTGCCCCCGTGGGCTCTTATTATGGTCTTACATATCGACAAACCGATTCCCATTCCCTTGTTGCCGTCTACACCCATACTTCCCGTATTCATCGGAGCGCCGTCGAAGATGGACTCGAGCCTGTCCGTTTCGATTCCTTTACCGTAGTCTCTTATGTGAAACTCCACTTTGTCGGGCAAGTTCTCTACAAAAAGCTCAAGCGGCTTATCGGAGCCGGAATGCATCTTAGCATTCTGAAGAATATTGATTATAACCTGCTCTATGAGCATAGCGTCCATCTCGACCATTATAGGTTCACAAGGAATCTTCACCTTAACCGCAGTCCCTTGAAACCGCCTTTTGAATTTGGCTACGGACGCGGATATGAGGTCGTCGACCGACTCCAGAAGCTTCGTCACCCCCGCCTTTTCATTATCTATCCTCGTGACGGTGAGGAGGTTTTCGACCATATTAAGAAGCCAATTAGCGTCGGCGTTTATGTTTTTTATGAGCTTAAGCTCGTCCTCACGGTCGACCGTGTCGTAATTCTCAATAATTGAATCGCTGCTGCCGATTATACCCGTAAGAGGCGTCCTTATATCGTGGGAGACGGCTCTAAGCAGATTAGCCCTCATCTTTTCTTTTTCGGCGTCCATAAGCTGCTTTCGCTGCTTATCGAGTATATCCCGCTGCCGCCTCATTCTCGTGCTCGAAACGGACGAAATAACGCTTATGATTAACATTCCGATGAAAGTAACCTGATATCCCTTCATGGTAAAGTTCAAATCGCCGTAGGGATAGGTAAAGAAAAAGTTTACCGACAGCACGGCTGCGGCTGAAAAAAGCATGCCGTACAGGTAGCCCGAGGTGTAGTTCGATATAAGATAAACACCCAGCGTATACAGCATCGCTATATTCAGAGACGGATCCGAGGCCGTCCGATTAAACATAAATGAAATGACGGTTACGACGGTAAAGATACCAATCGATATACCGAAGTCCCTCCTGCTCGTGCTTATCAGCTGTTCTCTCTCGTTGTCATCGGATTTTCGATTCATCATATTCTCATTTAATATCTTCTTCATATTTAGATAATAGAATAATTTCTCCGCCTGTTCAAGTATATTTTATGTGAAGTTTTGATTACGCGCTCGTTTACGGTGAAGATTTTGCGGTCTGTTGCGCGTCTGCTCGAGAGGCTCGCATAGGAGACTTTCGCGATATGTTTTATTAGCTCTCAGCCGCAAACCCTCGGAGCGCTTATTTCTAAAAAAAGAGGGGTGCGGGTACGCACCTCTCTAATGTTTGCCATAATTTATTATTTATTTACAGCGTCCTTTAATGCCTTACCTGCCTTGAATGCCGGCTTGGTGCATGCAGCGATTTTAACCGCTTCGCCCGATCTCGGGTTCTTACCCATTCTTGCAGCCTGTTTTCTGGTTTCGAAAGTACCGAATCCGATTAACTGAACCTTGTCACCGCTAACGAGCGCTTTTTCGATTGCAGCGAATGTAGCGTTAACTGTAGCTGTCGCGTCTTTTTTAGTAACTCCTGTTGCTTCTGCTACTGCAGCGATCAATTCTGTCTTATTCATTTTATACGTCTCCTTCACATAATCAAAAATTAAAGTCATTAAGATAATACCACACGTTTTTTTTATTGTCAATTACAAAAGTCTAATAATGCAGATATATCAATGACTTTTAGGGGATTTCAGAGCTTATGTGTCGATTTTTTCGGTTTTTTCTCCTACGCTGTCGATAATAGCCAGCACTCCTATGCACCCTGCGGCTGTGGCTGCGACCGATATCAGGAGCATAAATCCGGCTCCGAAGCCGTCGAGCATAAGTCCGCCCGAGACGCTCGCGAATATGTTTGATACGGTTATCGCCGCGGTATATAGCGACTGTCCCTTTACAAGCTCTCCCTTTTTCATTATTTGGTTAACGAATGCCACAATCGCCGGCAGGAAGAGCCCGAATGAAAAAATATGGAAAAAATGCGCCGCGAATATTATCGCCACGCTTTTAGCCATATATATTATAGCTATCTTAAGCACGAAAGCAACCGAAGCGAGCTTAAGCAAGGCTCTGTAGCTCAAGCGCCTGCTTATTTTATCAAAAAATAACAGCGCCGGTATCTCGACGAAAGCCATAAACGAAAGAATTCTGCCCAAGTCCTCCGTCCCGCCGCCGACTCCGTCAACTATCTGGAACATAAAATTATTTAATATCGAATTTTGGAAGAATAAAAGCAGTATGAAAAAATTAAGTATTACAAACGCCCTGTTTCTCGCAAAAAACTCTCTCAAGCCGATTTTTTCCGAGGCTTCGTCCGAGCTCGGAGCTTCGCCTGCGGTTTTTTGCTTAGACCTCTCAAGGGTGCGCTTAGTGGCAGCGAGAAGTATGAGCAGCAGCGAAAGCACGATAACGCCCGCCGACGGCAGAAATCCTGTCCCCTGCCTCTCCACGGCGAAACCGACCGCCGCCGTAAAAACGGAATAGCCGAGGCTTCCTGCCGCCCTGCAAATTCCGAAATTGATTTTTGCGCCCGACTCCGAAAGCTTCCTCTGCAGAGAGTTGAACAGTGGCTGGAGCGCGAGATTCCATGCCATAAGAAGCACATAAACAGTCCACAGCGCCGTAGACTTCTTAGTGAATATAAACAGCGCAAGGTTGAGAATCAGCATAAGCGCCGTACTTATTCCTGCCACACCTATGGAGCTCAGCTTAACGGCTCTGTCAGATATGTCCGCAAGAATCGGCTGCAAAAAAACCGACACGCCTCCTGCCGCCGCAAGTATAATTCCTATTTCGGAGTTCGAATAGCCCTTGCCGATAAGATATGCGGAGCAAAAGGAAGCGACCACGCCGTAATGCATCCAATATAAGGCGAAAATACCTCCGTATTCGCCGTTCAGTTTTATCGATATCGACTTCAAGCTCAGAGCCTTTCTATAAGTTTTTTGATAAGGATTTCGAAGTCGGACGAAACTCTGCCAGCTACCTCGATGACCTCCTCGCCCGACAGCTTCTCTCCGCTTATCCCCGTACAATAATTAGTTATGCAGCTTATTCCTGCCGTCCTCATACCGCTATGAGCGGCGGCGATTGCTTCGACCGCTGAGGACATACCGCAGCAATCCGCTCCCAACGCGGCGTACATTCTGATTTCGCTCGCAGTTTCAAACTGCGGCCCGCTAAGCTGAATAAAAACGCCCTCGTTTACCGTGATGTCATTTTCCCTGCCTATTTCGAGAACCTTTGATATCATTTCCCTGTCATATATCTCCGAGACGTCTGTGAATCTCTCGCCGAGAAGGTCGATATTGGGTCCCCTGAGAGGCGACGGTACGAAAGAGCTTATACAGTCCTTTGAAACCATGAAGCTCCCTATAGGCATTTCTTTTCTAATGCTGCCTACGGCATTCGTTATTATCACGGTTTTCGCTCCTGCGAGTCTGAGCACCCTGAGCGGCAGCACCACTTCGCTCATCTCATATCCCTCGTAGTAATGTACCCTGCCCTTCATACATACGATATTTTTACCGCAGAGCTTGCCGAATATGAACCTGCCGTCATGTCCGGGCGCGGTTGAGACGGGGAAGCCTCTCAGCTCGGCGTAGCTTATTTCGTTTTTCACTTCGATATTGTCGGCGAAGTTGCCGAGCCCCGAGCCGAGTATTATTGCTACCTCGGGTTTTTCTTCGACTATGTCTCCGATTATTCCGGCATATTCTAAAAGTCTCTCTTCGTATCCGTTCAGTACCTGCATATTATCCTCCGTTCGTCCGTGTTTAAGGCGTCAAGCGATGCGATATTTTGCGCTGTATTCCTTATATGCTTCGCGATAGCTTTCGTTAGTATCTCTGTAATCTCGAAGCCTTTGGTGCATATTCATATTATGCATATTAACGTCTATTATGCAGCCCGCTATGTTCGAGCAATGGTCCGATACCCTCTCCATATTGGTGAGCAGGTCGGACCATACGAAGCCCGCTTCCATAGAGCACTCGCCCTGCTGCAGTCTGAAAATGTGTCTCGTCCTCAGGCTGTCCTTAAGGTCGTCGATTACCTGTTCAAGAGGCTCAACCTTTTCTGCAAGCTCCGTATCCTCTTCCCTAAAGGCGTTATATGTGTGCTCGGTTATCTCCTTAAGCGCGGCGATGAGAACGTTCATATCTCTTACAGCTCCGGCCGTGAGGGATATCCTTTTGCTCCTGAGCTCCTCCGCGGATTCCAATATGTTAACGCTATGGTCGCCTATTCTCTCGAAATCTCCGATGAGCTTAAGGTACTCGGCGGCGACCGCGCTGTCCTCATCGTTAATCTGTTTAGCGCTCAGCTTGACGAGATAGGTTCCGATAACGTCCTCGTATTTATCCGTCTTATTTTCGAGATATTTTATTCTGTCGGCATCTTCCTGTTTATAGTCAAATATGCATTTAGCGCTCAGCTCAAGCGCCTCAAACGCCATTCCGAGCATACGCAGCATTTTGGTTTTGCATTGCTCGAGAGCAAGAGCGGGTGCTTGTAGAAGCCTCTCGTCAAGCTCGACTTTTTCTTCTTTTTCATCGCTGTCGGGAATCAATTTTTTCACAAGCTTTTCAAGAAAGCCCGAAAGCGGAAGCATAAGAGCCGTGCATACGAGGTTAAAGGTCGAGTGCGATATCGCAATCCCGGCAAGCGAGGTGGCCTCCGTCAGGAATGCCGGCATAAATATAGCTTTTACTATCATAAACACCGTAATGCATACCGCAGTTCCTATAACGTTGAAGCTCAGATGTACGAGCGCCGCACGGTGCGCGTTTTTATTGGTTCCGATGGAGGACAGCATAGCCGTAATGCAAGTTCCTATATTTTGACCCATTATTATCGGAATCGCCGCCCCGAAAGTCACCTGACCCGTCGACGCTAAGGCTTGAAGTATTCCCACGGAAGCCGAGCTTGACTGGATAATGGCGGTCAGAACCGCGCCTGCTATAACTCCCAATATAGGGTTTGAGAAGTAGAGGAACATTCTGCTGAACTCAGGGACATCTCCTAAGCCTGAAACGGAATCGGACATCGTGTCCATTCCGAACATAAGTGTTGCGAAGCCAAGCAGAATCAAACCTGTATCTTTCTTTTTTCCCCCGCTTGGCATCATATAGAGGACTATACCTATTAACGCTAAAACGGGAGTGAACGAGGTGGGTTTCAGCAGCTGAATAAATACATTTTCTCCGTCCAAGCCTGCAAGGCTGAGAATCCATGCGGTAACTGTAGTTCCGATATTAGCGCCCATTATAACGTTAATCGACTGGCTGAGAGACATAAGACCGGAGTTAACGAAGCCGACAACCATAACCGTAGTAGCCGAGGAGCTCTGAATGACAGCCGTAACCATAAGCCCCGTAAAAAGCCCCGCGAATTTCCCCGTGGTAAGTCTGCCCAAAAGCGTGCTCAGGCTGTTGCCGGCGCGTCTTTCAAGCGCCTGCCCCATTATATTCATTCCGAACAGGAAAAGGCATAAGCCGCCTATTAAATTCAACGCATCAAAAATTGACATTTTTTCCTCCTAATCACATTTTGATTGATTTTTTGCGGTATTTTTCTAAAACGTGATAGTAAAGGTGCTCCCTTTACCTGTTTCGCTTTTAACGCTCATCTCGGCGTCATGTATTATGCAGCCATGCTTGACTATGGACAGTCCGAGCCCTGTACCGCCCACCTCTTTTGAGCGGCTCTTATCGACTACGTAGAATCTCTCGAATATCCTGTCTATGGAGTCTTCGGGGATTCCTATTCCCGTGTCGCTTACTCTAAGCACGGTATGTCCGCCCGACGGGAATACGCTCACCTTTATCGAGCCGTTTTTTTGATTATATTTTATGCCGTTGTCGACGAGATTATAGACTATACTGTAAATAATTTTCGGAATACCCGATATTATCGCATGCTCGCCCTCAAGCTCAATCTTAATGCCCCTGCTTTCAGCGGTTGTCAGCAGGCTGTCGACAGTGTTTTCGGCAATCCTGTATAAGTCTACGTCCTCTTTGCAGTAGTCGAGCGCGCCGTTATCAAGCTTCGTAAGCTCGATTATGTCTTCCACGAGCGTAGTCAGCCTCTGCGCCTCTTCCATTATTTTACCGGCGAATGGAACTATGTCTTTTTCTTTAGTAAGCCCGTTTACGATGAGCTCGGCGTAGCCCGAAATCGCATGCAGCGGAGTTTTCAGCTCATGCGAGACGTTGGCTGTGAACTCTTCCCTAATGCGCGACGCTTTTTCTATTTCGTCGTTGTCCCTTATGTGCTGGTTTCTCTGTATTTCAATCCTCATAAGAAGAGGTTTTATTTCTTCCAAGCCGGTCATCTCTCCGCTGCCGAGCGGATTGTCCAAGTCTATATTGTTAATCGGCTTGACGATGTTTTTTGATATCCTGAGCGCAACTGCGTACGAGCCGATAATTACGAAGATAAGAATAGCCGAAATAGCCTGACCGAAAGCGAACATCAAAGCCCAGAACGTCGCATATGACACCGACGTCCTCACGACAGTTCCGTCCGACAGTTTTTTGGCTGCGTATAGCTGTTTCTCCGAAAGCGTCTTCGAGTATCTGCTGCTCGTCCCGTAGCCTGTCTCTATCGCCTGTTTAACCTCGGTTCTTTCTAAGTGGTTCTCCATATTTTGAGTTTCAGCCATGTTGTCGAAGATTACGGTTCCGTCCGCCTCTATCCATGTCAGCCTGTAGTCGTCCATAGCTATATCGGCTAAATAATCGACGCCTGAAATCTCAATGCCCTTTGAGGCGAGTTCGAGCTCGGTCCTGAGCTGCTTTTCCTGTAAACCGGTAAAATATCGATAGGACATGCCGAAGATTAAAATAAGAGAAAGCGCTAACACTATGAGCGATACAATCCATATAGCGTTTCTTATCTGTTTATACATTCGG
>JBHAFL010000057.1:0-3201 GCA_041856085.1 Anaerovoracaceae bacterium
CGGCGATATAATCTCCGTATAATGACTGCGCATGCAGTCATTATACCATAGTTTTATCGGCGGTAAATACCGTATTTCACTTTTATCCGCTCCAGTTTATTTATCATAGGCTGCCCGATTACGCCTATTGCAATCGAAGCCGTCGTCGCATGTATAAGGTCGTAAGAAAGACCTGACACATACAGGATTCTGAGCGTCTTGAAGCTCACCCCCATACCCGCCGCAGCCGGCATGGTCACCATCGCCGCTATATTCATTATGCCGCCGTATATTATTACGGTGACAAAAAAAGTGAACAACAGGAGAGTGATACTGTCTATCGGGAGTCTTTTCCTTTGAATTATAACTCCGACAATTAAGCCTGTCAGCCCTCCCGCATACACCCTCCACCCCCAAAAGGTCGTATCTTTCCATGGGAATATTAGGAAACTGACATAAGCAAATACGACTCCGAGCAGGATTGTCACAACGGGACCGACTATTACCGTAAATTTTCTTGATTTTAAGGTCTCAACCTGTTCCGTCTTCTTGACAGCCTGCTCGAACTTATTTACTACCTCCGCCTTATTAAAAGCAATGCCGGCAAAAAAACCTACGATACCGTAGGTCATCATCTGCCACGGCGTCCATGGCCCCTGCCCCATATAGAAGTTCGCCACAAGCCTTGCGAGCGCACCAATCAAAAATCCCGATTCCGGTCCCAGAGATATCCCCGCGATTATCACCATCGCAGTCATAATTTGAACCGGAACGGTGATATGAAAGAAAATCTGCGCTGATACCGCGATTGCCGTATATATCGCGATGATTACAATCTCGCGAGCCTTAGGCTTCCTACTTTCATACCTCCTGAAAAACGGGAACATCGCTAAAACAAGCACGAGCATACTAATCAGCATATAACGCATTTGCCGCCTCCTCCCAGGTAATAGCCATAGGCATCAGGTTTCTTACAATCCTGTTGGTCGATGTAGTGTAGAAGTTATTCCCGCTAAAGAAATCTCTCGGATTTCCCGCCGATATGACCTCACCGTCAAAAAACATAGCGCAGGTATCCGAGAACTCGGCGCAGAACTCTATGTCATGCGAAACCATAAATATGGTCACCCCCTTTGATGTGAGCATATTAAACACCTTTGCAAGCGTCAGCTTAAAAAAAGGGTCAAGCCCCTTAGTGGGCTCGTCCAAAAGGAGAATCTCCGGCTTCAACAGCAGTATTTTGCCAAGCGCAAGCCTCTGCTGCTCGCCTCCGGATAAATCGTAAGGATGCGCTTTTCTCAGATGGCATATCTCCATCGATTCAAGCATAGCTTCAACCTCTGATACTTTCCCTCTATCGGATAATTTCACATAATGCAGCGCCTCCAGCAGTTCTTCTTCAACGGTTATTTCCGTAAAAAGCGCCTGCGGATTCTGCGGCAGCATCGCTAATTTACCGTTGACTTCAACCTTGCCGTACTGAGGCTTTATTATTCCCGAAACCGCCTTTAACGTGGTTGATTTCCCCACTCCGTTTCCGCCGAGGAGGCAAAAAAGCTCTCCCCGCCTTATATCGAGATTGACGCCTCTCAGTATATCCCTGCCGTCCCTCTGATATTTGAAATACAGCTCTTTAGCTTTTATGGCCGTATTTTCTCCATTAACCGCATTATTCTCCGTCTCCGGCTCCTCCTTCAGTTCGGCACGAGGTTTGACGTTTTCAAGCCACAGTCTTCCCTCCCTTATAGTGAGCGGCACTTTTTCCGAGCCGCCTGCCATATATCCGCCTATCCCCCTTTTTCTCGCCTTCGAATACAGCTTCATAACCGACGGAAGCCCGTAGAACATCGGGTGCTCGGCATCTGATAAAAACTGACCTATATTATGCGGCGTGTCATCGATTATTATTTTACCCTCGTCCATTACAATAACTCTGTCGGCGGCAGGTATAAGCTCTTCGAGTCTGTGCTCCGAGATAAGAACGGTTACTCCAAGTTCTCTGTTTATCTTATACACAGTCTTAAGAAACTCTGATGCGGCGATAGGGTCAAGCTGCGCGGTCGGTTCATCGAGTATGAGAAGCTTCGGCTGCATAGCCATAATCGAGGCTAAGTTCAGAAGCTGCTTCTGCCCGCCCGAAAGCGAGGCCACCTCCTGCCTGAACCACTCCTGTATCCCGAAAAACGACGCCATCTCCGCCACCCTTCTTCTGATAACATCATTTTTAAGACCGAGCGACTCAAGGCCGAAAGCAAGCTCATGCCATACCTTGTCCGTCACAAGCTGATTATCGGGATTCTGCTGCACGAAACCTATATCCTTGGCATTATCACGTTCGTCTATTCCCTCGAGGCTTTTTCCCCTATAAAGTATTTCACCGATACGCTCGCCATAGGGCGTCATATTCAATTTAAGGTGTCTAAGAAGCGTTGACTTCCCGCAGCCCGATTTACCGCATAGCACGACAAACTCAGATTCGGAAAGTTCTAAATTGATGTCAGTCAGCGCCTTTACCTCAGCCGTAGGGTATCTGAAATTCAGCCCGCTCACCCGTATCATTTCCATTTTTTCTTCCCCCTTATATCAATAACTGCGGGAATAACGAAAAGTGCGGCATATCCCGTAAACGCCGCCGCCCTCGTCAGGTCAAAACGCGCCGGAACGAATTCGGGATAATAGAATATATCCGTTTTCCCTGATAAGCATAGCCCGAAGCCGATTAAACCGAGAACTGCAATCCCCGCCAGCACCCTCTTATCTCTCGGTGTGAACTTGAACAAATGAAACGCGGTTCTCCCCTTAAGACCGTAACCCCTCGATTCCATTGAGTCGGATGTTTCTATCGCGCTCTCGAGAGACCAGCTTACGAGGATTGAAACTTCTTTTATGAACTGCCTTATTTTGCCGATGAAGCGCTCGTCGCCTTCCCTCTTCATACATCTCTGCCCGAGCCTTATTTCATTAAATCTTTCTTTAAGAAGAGGGATGAACCTGAATATCATCGAAAGCGTCAGTCCGAGTACCGGACGGGTTTTACCGAAGATATATATGAGCTTATCCGAAGTCATTATCTCGGAGAAACAGATAAACCATATTATCACGGAAGATATCATAAACGAGCTGAATATACCGTAGATTAACGCTTCAAGCGTTATCCTCATATCGTTTATAAAAAACAGCACCGTTGCGCCGTTATGAATAAACAGGGTATTTATTGCAGCC
>JBHAFL010000058.1:0-9032 GCA_041856085.1 Anaerovoracaceae bacterium
CTTTTTTCGCCGTCAAGCTATAATATACTAAAAAAGAACGTTACAGTCAATATAAATCGGTTTACGAGCATAAGATTTTATGAAGATTTTTCAATACGCTCTCATATCGTATTGTTTTTCTGATTTTTCCTTCATTTCGATTATCCGGATTTTACTCTTGCAAAATAATTCCGAAGCAAGGATTTACTTTTGCAAACCGGAACCTCGGATTCCATTTCAGCTATAGTTATCATATAACCCATATAATCCTGACAAATCGGCGAGTCAAATATTATTTTGTATATTCACGTCAATTATTTTTTATCATAAGTGTATATTAAATACTCTAATTTTCTATTATTTTTATAAATTGTACTCTACAATTTTTTTATTTTTGTATATTCTAAAGTATTCAGTTTTGTTTTATGATTGTTGTGATATAAGTATTAACGAAAAGAGGCTGATCAAAATGAACACAACAACCAAACGAATTGTCATCGACGCGCTTTTTATCGCGCTCACTTTAGTCGCCACAATGTTTATCAATATCCGCCTGCCTTTTATGGGAAACGGCGGTCTAATACATCTCGGGAATATCCCTCTATTCCTTGCCGCTATCGCATATGGCAGGCGCTCGGGTGCAGTAGCCGGAGCTTTCGGTATGGGCATGTTTGACCTTATATCCGGTTGGACGGTTTGGGCTCCGTTCACTTTCGTAATAGTAGGAGCAATGGGCTATGTCTCAGGTCTTATCGCCGAGAAGTCCAAGCTAAGTCCGACCGTTTCCTATATCATTGCGATTCTTGCCGCACTGGTAATTAAGGTTGTCGGCTATTATTTTGCCGAAGTCATTCTGTACCATAACTGGCTTGCTCCGCTCGGCTCCGTTACCGGCAACGTCATTCAGGTGGCTGTCGCAGGCTTCATTGTACTTCCAATCGCAAGCAGGCTGAAAAAAATCGCCCGCGCCTATTGACGGTGATGAACCCGAGCTGTAAATTGTCATATTATTAAATAATACATAATTCAGGAGGCTAAACAATGTTAAAAATAATGTCGGCAGGTCCGACGCAGGTCAGAGAAAACGTAAGGCTCGCTATTGCCCGTGAGGCAACAAACCCCGACTTGGATACGGATTTTTTTAATTTTTACAGAGGCACTTGTTTTTTGCTTGAGGAGCTGCTTCACTCGTCCGGCAGGGCTTTTATTCTCGGCGGCGAGGGTATCTTAGGGCTCGAAGCCGCCTGCGCTTCTCTGACTGAACCGGGCGACAGGGTTCTCGTCATCGAAAACGGAATCTTCGGCAGGGGCTTCGCCGATTTCGTCACAATATACGGCGGTGAGGCTGTCATCTTCAGCGGGGACTACCGTAAACCGTTAAACACCGGCGAGCTGAAAAAATTCCTCGAAACCGACAGTAACTTCAAATATGCCACAATCGTTCATTGTGATACGCCTACGGGAGTTATGAACGACATATCCGCAATCGGGCCTCTTCTCGCCTCTTACGGCATAATGTCAGTCGTGGACTCCGTAGCCGGAATGTTCGGCGAACCGCTTGATTTTGACGAAGCAGAGATTGATATTCTTTGCGGAGGCTCACAAAAAGCCCTTTCAGCCCCGCCGGGACTGTCGATGGTTTGGGTGAGCGATAAGGCTTTTGAGGCAATGCAAAACAGAAAAACTCCAATTGCCTCATTCTATGCTAATATTCTCCTCTTCAAAGACTATTATCAAAACCTTTCTTTCCCTTACACTATGCCCGCGAACGATATAGCGGGTCTCAGACAGGCGCTCGAAAACGTCAGGGAAGATAAGGCTATGATAAACAGGCACGAGGCGATTGCTTTCGCCACGAGAGAAACAATCAAAAAATCCGGTCTTAAGCTCTTCCTCGAAGACGGATTTTCGAATAATGTCACCGCCATAGAAGTTCCCGAGGGTCTTACCGACGTTCAGATTCTCGGCAGGATAAAAGAAAAATACGGCGTTCTTCTCTCAGGCTGTTTCGGCTGCCTTGCCGGCAGGCTTTTCAGGATAGGTCACATGGGTGAAAACGCAAGGCTCGAAGATATGGCCGTCACTATGGAGGCTCTTGACAATACCCTGAGGGATCTTAACTTCCCGCTTAAATGCAATCTTAAAGATGAATTCCTGAAACATTTCAAGTAGGATATTTTTTAGCTCATTTTATCCTGTAAACCGCATTAAATTCTTTAAGTACGTTAAAAGCCGCCTCAGCCGTTTATTTCTAACGCTTGCGGCGGCTTTAGCAACTCAATTCATATTTTTCGCATTTAGCCCATAGACTGCGGTTTAGCGAAATTGAGGTCTTGTTTTTTGTAAATTATTTTTTCCCGGCTATTTCAGTTCTTCGGGGTTCAGGCACTTTAGCTCATCGAGCACGAAAATGCCGTCTTTTCTGATAAGCACGTCGTCAAACCAGATTTCTCCTCCGCCGTAATCCTCTCTCTGAATTAAAACCAAGTCCCAGTGGTTAGCGGATACGTTGCCGTTCGGTGCTTCGTCATAGCACATTCCCGGAGTTAAATGAAACGAGCCGCATATTTTTTCGTCAAAAAGGGTCTCCTTCATAGGATGCAGAATGTACGGATTAACCCCTATCGCGAACTCTCCGAAGTAGCGTGAACCCTCGTCAGTGTCGAGAAGCTCGTTTATCTTCTTCGTATCGTTGGCCGTAGCCTTGACAATTTTACCGTTCTCTATCTCGAAGCGAATATTTTCGTAGGTGAAGCCTTTCTCCTCCGAAGCGGTATTATAGGATATTACGCCGTTCACCGATTCCCTCACCGGCGCGGTATATACCTCCCCGTCAGGTATATTGCATTCGCCCGCACACTTTACTACAGGAATACCCTTAATGGAGAACGTCAGATCCGTCCCCGGCGAAATGATACGTACCTTGTCCGTTTTTTCCATAAGAGCTACAAGATTATCCATAGCCTTGGACATCTTACCGTAGTCAAGAGTGCACACGTCGAAGTAGAAGTCCTCGAATGCCTCTTGCGATGTGTTCGCAAGCTGTGAATATGAAGCTGTCGGATATCTCAATACAACCCACTTAGTCTTATTCACCCTGTAATCCATCGTAGGGCGGGTAGCCTTAGAGAAAAGGCTCATCTTCTCGGACGGCACATCGGATAACTCGGAGGTGTTTTCACCGGCTCTGACCGCAATGTATGCGTCCATACCTTTCATCTGAAACAAGGTACATTCGTTAAGAAAATCAATTTGCTCCTCATCGCATCCGAGCATAATTTCTCTGAGAATCGAGCTGTCTCTATGAATTACATAAGGCTTAGCCCCTAATTTATAGCAGTCCTTTATGATCTGACGTATAAGCGGTCTCGTATCCTCGCCCTCGTAGTCAATCAGAACCTTTTCACCGGGCTTAAGCCTTGTGGAATGCGTCGTCAATACTTTAGATAATTTTTTTATTCTTTCGTCCATATTCTACCTCCATACAGCAGCAAAAAATCTCTACCTGCCGCCTCAAAACGATTATACTCCACTTTTTTATTTAAGTCCATAACCAAACTCACTAAAAGGAATGTTGTGCGCAGTCGTAAGCTATAACCCGTCATATATTCTCAGCACCGTCTCTCACCCGTTTTTTCTTGGATAAAGATATAGGGTCAAGGTTTCGCATTAAGGCTTCGCTAAGATTTTTTTATGTCCTGACGCTATGTTGATTTATCGGCCCAAAACCTTTACACTGAACGAAGATTTTTAATTGAGGTCGGATTATATGAGAACAGTTTTTATAATAAATCCCGCGGCGGGCCGCGGGAACGGTATTAAAAAGCTAAAGGAAAAAATCAATCGTGCAGCCGAATCGACGGGGCTTGTATTCGAAACGCATACCACTGAATTTATCGGCGACGCCGAGATATATACGAGAAGATTATTAAGAGAATCCCCGAAAGAAAGCTTTCGTTTCATCGCCTGCGGCGGCGACGGTACCTTTAACGAAGTTCTTAACGGTGCCGCGGGAAACAAAAATGCCGTCATCTCCGTAATTCCCATCGGCACGGGAAACGATTTCATTCGCAATTTTCCCGATTGCGGAGACTTTAACGATATTGAGAAGCTGCTCACAGGTCGCGAGGTCTGTTGCGACGCTATCAAGTATTCCGGCAAAATCGGCGGTATCGCGCAGGCGAGATACTGCGGTAATATGATAAACATCGGCTTCGACTCCAACGTCGTCGACTTAGCTCAGAGACTTAAGACCAAGCCTCTGATTTCAGGTACCAACGCATATATCCTCTCCGTGCTCGCAATTCTGATAAAAAAATCCGGCGCCGACCTCAGAATCGAAGCTGACGGCGAGCTTATTCATAACGGCAAGCTGCTTCTCTCCACCGTGGCAAACGGCTCGTTTTGCGGCGGCGGTATGAAATCAAACCCGTTGGCTTCAATACATGACGGCAAAATGGATATAAATATAGTCGGAAATATAGGCAGAATGAAATTCCTCTCTCTCTTCCCAAAATACTCGAACGGAAGCGTGCTTGACGTCCCGGATATCGGAAAATATCTTAAGAACATAAAAGCAAGCAAGCTGACAATAACTCCGTTAAACGGCTTAATGAGAATATGCTCGGACGGTGAAACCGGAACCTCGGAAAAACTCGAGCTTGAGGCGGTTCAGGATTCCTTCAGGTTTCTGATACCTTAACGGCTATTTCATTTCCCGTATAGTTCACGCTTATGGACAGCCCGCCCGAGAGCCCCAAGGCGGTGCCGTAATAGCGAATATCCTCATAAAGCATATTGATGAAATCTTTTGTCCGAAGCCCGTTTCCGATAAGTATTCTGGCTTCTTTATTGCCTCTGATAAGGGCTTCCGCTATTATCTCTCTATTATACTCTGTTAAATATGAACCTCTCTCTTCAAAATATCTCTGTCTGCCGTATTCAATTCCCGCAGCGTTCGGTATTTTGAAAAAATTGCCGCTTATAATATGGTCGGACTTGATTTCGTCACTCGTCAGGTTCAAATATGTGTGGTACGTATCCGACTTCTGGTCATTCCACGTTAAATCCACGTGATACCATTCCCGACCTAACTTGACAACGTTCCACATATGGTTTTGTCGGCTCGTGCTTCCCGGCGAGTTGGACAGTCCGTAAACCCCGAAAGCCTCAATTCCGCATTCGTTTAGAAGATGCTGAAACGCTCTGGAGTAGCCCTCACAGACCGCCTTTCCCTCTACTATGGCGCCGTAAGCATCGTGAGCATGCTCCGCAGATAAATCATAGGTCACAATTTCCGCCAGTCTGTCGTGAAGATAGAGCTCTTTTTCATAGTCGGATATCGCGGGATCGACCTCGCTCACTATTTCTCTGACCTTTGCATTATATATTTGCTTCGCGTTTTTTAATTTGCCGCTTTTAATCGTATATTGCGGCGTACAGCTTACTACTCGGCTTCCGCTTGTCGACCAGCTGATATAGTTGCTAATCCAGAAAAACTCAGGGTGGTCTTCCGTTACCGCATAATAGACCTTTTGAAACTCTTTTGGAGTGAGCTTATAATCCGACAGGTTAATTTTCGATTTACCGCTCTTAAGTCCCTTTCTTACGACATTGTATGCCTTAACAAGTCTGCTGCCGCCTTTCATTTTTGTCACAAGGCTCATAGCATAACGCTGAGAGCTCGTTATCGCGGCGGGATCACCGGCTGCAAGCGCGGTCTCTGCGAAAGTCGGAATAAGCATAACGGCTACAAGCGCAGCGACAAAAAACCTTTTTATTCCCAATTTTACTACCATCTTCATTCTCCTCTCCATTTCATCGAGCAATCCTATTCGCTCAATCGCCAATTGATTTCATCTTCACCACAGGCTTCAAGAAACCTGTTTGTCCTCGAGAAATATCTTCCTCCGAAAAAGCCGTTATGCGCCGAGAACGGGCTCGGGTGCGCCCCCTCCAGAATCATGTGATTCGTGTTCGTAATTAATCCCGCCTTCGTTCTCGCGCTGTTCCCCCAAAGTATGAAGCACATAGGCTTCTCTCTCGCATTAAGAAGCTCTATAATCCTGTCGGTAAGCCTTTCCCAGCCCTTTCCCCTGTGAGACATCGGTTCGCTGTCTCTGACGGTCAACGTAGCGTTCAGTAGCAGCACTCCGCGCTCCGCCCATTCCGTAAGGCACCCGTGTTCGGGAGGCTCAATCCCTAAATCTTCTCTCAATTCCCTGAAAATATTAACGAGCGACGGCGGAGTTTTAACCCCTCGTCTTACGGAGAAACAAAGTCCGTGCGCCTGCCCCTGCTGATGATACGGATCCTGCCCTATAATTACCGCTTTCGTATCAGCATAGGCGGTGAGCTTAAGAGCATTAAAAATCTCTCCGGCAGGCGGATAAACTCTGTGCGCCTTATACTCCTCAATAAGAAAGCTCCTCAGCTCTGAGCAATATTCCTTCCGAAGCTCGCCGTAAAGCAGCTCGTCCCAGTCGTTTCCTAATCTTATCAAAGTCTGCCCCTCCATCTTTTTTTATATTATACTATATTTGTTACTATTATGCACGAGTTAAATCGCACGCGGCAAAAAATATTGATAAAAAAATATCTATTTCTCTGTCCGGCGGTCGCATAATTTTATCTGTGCGAAAAATGAAAATTTGTGATACAATATCACTATGAAGAAACACGCGATTATACCTATATTCATTTCCCACAGGGGCTGTCCGAACGACTGCGTTTTTTGCAATCAGAAGAGAATTACTTCAAGATTGGGAGACGTCTCCCCCGAGGATGCAAAAAATACAATAGAACGCTGGCTCACAACCCTCGATAATGTCGATACAGTCGAGGTATCTTTTTATGGCGGCTCTTTTACCGGCCTTGCCGTTAAAGAGCAGAACTCATTTTTAGAAATTGCCGCAGAGTACAAGCGCGCAGGAAAGATCGACGCGATTCACCTGTCTACAAGACCCGACTATATATCACGCGAGATACTTGAGAATCTGAGCCGCTATACCGTGGACTGCATAGAGCTCGGTGTTCAGAGCTTCTCCGATAGAGTCTTGGCTGCTTCGGGAAGAGGTCACAGCGCCGCATGCGTATATGACGCCTGCGGGCTGATAAAGAGCTACGGCATAAAGCTCGGAATACAGCTCATGGTCGGGCTTCCCGGGGACAGTATGGAAGCCTGCGTATTCTCGGCGAGAGAAACCGTTAAAATAGCTCCAAGCATTGCGAGGATATATCCTACCGTTGTAATTAAGGATACGAAGCTCTACGATATGCTTCGCCGCGGCGAATATCAGGCGCTCAGCCTTGACGACGCTGTGCTCAGAGCAAAAGCCGTATACGAGATACTCGACGACGCGGGCATAAACATCATCAGAGTCGGTCTGAAATCATCCGAGATAATGGAGGGTGAAATCGGTTTTCACCCCGCGTTCAGGCAGCTTGTCGAGTCGGCGATTGCCAGAGAAAAAATAGAGAGCATTCTTGGTTCTCTTTCCGAGAAAAATGCTCTCCAAACAGTCGATATATATGCCAACTCCCGTTCTTTCGGTAATATCTTCGGACATAAGGCTTTGAACAGACTCTATTTCTCCGAAAAATATCCGAATATTATCATAAAGGGTAAGGTTGACGACGCTCTTGAGAATAATCAATACCTCAGAAGATAGCCGCGCCGCTTTCCTCATATTCCTATATATTATCTGCCTCCGCTTCGGTTCGGAATGCCTGTCCGTTCAGAACCTCACCGACCAGAGGCATTATCATACTCCTGTCGACAAGGTCGCAGCCGCCCTCTATTCTCTCGAGCAATGTACGCTCTTCGGGTTTCATATTGAGACCCTTGTCTTTCAGCATTTTTTTGACAAATCTCATTATGAATTTATCGATGCCTTTTATCTCACGAGGATTATATCTTCCCTCGAAAAAGTAACAGGTAAGCGGTCTGAGCCACTTCTTGTCAAAATTAACGTCCCTGAGCTGAGCTCTCGCGTCGAAGCTTGTCACGTTGATTCCTACCGCGAAAATTATAATCTTTTTTTCGGGTCTGTAGCTTTCGGTTCTGAACTCGAGCCTACCGTCGTGCGCCTCGTAGTAAGCGTCCGCAAGTATAGGCTTAAGCCATTTTTTGAATGAATCGAAGCCCTCTATCCCGCCCGCATGTACTCCGCCGCCATATATTACGGTCGAATAATCCGACAGTTCAGAGCCGTCCATAGTTTTAAGCTCTTTCACGGGACAAGAGAGCTCTTCTCCTATCCATTCGGCATATCTTTTGGCGCTTCCGTATTTGCTTTTATATATCACGATAGTCTTTTTCATATTATTTGCTCAGTACATCAATTAATCTGTACATATTCTCGTCAAACGCCCTCGTCTGCGCCATTGCCGCTTCAAGGCTGTAGGCGACTATTCGATTGTCCACGGTGCCTATAGCCTTGGACTCCGAGCCGCTCTTTAACAGCTGCACCGCCTTAGCTGCGCACAGGGTCGCCAAATTTCTGTCTATAAGCGTCGGACTTCCGCCCCTCTGCAAATATGAAAGGACGACGAGCCTCGTATCCTTGCCCGTATGCTCCGATATGTATTTTACCATCTCGTCCGAGGACATAGGCGTGCCCTCCGCTTTCACAATAATAGAGTGGAGCTTGCCGCGATTCGACCCCTCTATTATCTTTCTGCAAATTGCGTTTATGTCAAACGGTTTTTCGGGTACTACCGCGTATTCTGCGCCGCCCGCAAGCCCTGCATAGAGCGCTATATCCCCGCAGTGTCTGCCCATTACCTCAATAATTGTGGTTCTGTTATGAGCTGAAGAGGTGTCCCTTATCTTCGTAATAGCATCGAGCACTGTATTCACAGCCGTATCGAAGCCTATGGTGAAGTCCGTATAGCCTAAGTCGTTATCTATGGTTCCCGGTACTCCCATTACGCTGATACCCTGTCCCGAAAGCTCAAGTCCGCCTCTTAACGAACCGTCTCCGCCTATAACGATAAGCCCGTCTATACCGAAAGTACGAAGCATACCTGCGCCGTACTTAACCCACTTGTCC
>JBHAFL010000059.1:0-10952 GCA_041856085.1 Anaerovoracaceae bacterium
CTTATGACGCAGGGCAAGCTGCTCAGGGCGCTTGAGACGAGGACTATAGAGAGAATCGGCTCTAACAAGAGCATATCTCTCGACATAAGATTTATATTCGCTACGAATAAGAACCTGTCGAAAGAGATTGAAGAGGGGAGATTCAGAGAGGACTTGCTCTACAGGATAAATACGCTGACTCTCACCATACCCCCTCTCAGGGAGAGACGTGAGGATTTATCGGGACTTATAGAGTTTTTCCTGAGGCTCACGTCGAGGGAGCAAAAAAAGCGAAGCGCCGACATAGACGGAGATGTTATGGATATATTGCTAAAATACGATTACCCCGGGAATGTAAGGGAGCTTAAGAATATGATAGAGAGAATGATGGCTCTCTCGGTCGACGGGAGAATAACAAAGGCCGAGTTCGTAATGCCGAGCGGCGAACAGTATTCCTGCGCAGAGCTCAGGGAAGGCGCTCTCGACTTAAGGAGCGCGAGAGGCGTTTTCGAGAAAAAATATATTTCCGAAATGCTCTCAAAAAATAACTGCAATGTCGAAAAAACCGCTGCGGCGCTCGGAATCACGTCGAGGCAGCTATGGAATAAGATCGGGCAATACGGGATAGATCTGTCGCGGCTAAGGTAGTCTGCGGCGGTTGAATCTGTCTCTGCCTTACGTGCGTCCCCGCTTGCAGCCGGGCATGGTGCGGTTATGATTCGAAAGTTCAGTAAGACGAATTGTCATATAAACTTATAAAAGACGGCAGAGTTAAAAATCTGTCGTCTTGCTTATGAGATTTTGTACAGGAGCGTGCCTTGATAAAGAATTTGTATTTTTTGCGGCAGGAAGAATTTAAGCAACGTCTTTTTAGCTAAGAAATCATATATTATTTGGCAGCAGATGTAAAAACCGTATATAGATATCAAAAAACCGTGAAAATAATTTCGGTGTAACAGATATAAATTTCGCAATATCAAGGCGAAAACCGTCTCTATCATAATCATTGATATATCTATGCCATAAATATAATCTTGATTTAACGCCGGTCTTGACCGGATTTTTTTATTCGTGCGCATTAAAATAGTGTTAAAAATCAAGAGCTTTCAGCCCGCCGGATTTTTTGCTTATCATACGGAATCGGAATTACAGTAATTTTATTCAAGTCGGACTCAAAAAATGGCACAGGCTTTGCTATAATGAATGTCAAAGATAGTGTTGTATTATATTTATTTATGAAAGGAAGAGAAAATGAAAAGAATAATTGCACTTCTTACGGTATTAACCCTTTGCTTTACGATGTTGGCGTCCTGCGGCGACAAAAATACGCCGGCGGAAACGGGTGGAGAGGCGGAGCCTATTGTCATCAAGATAGCGCATACCGACTCATCGTCAAGGTCGACTAATACTTGGGCTGTATGGCTCGGCGAATATCTTGAAGAAAAAGCGCCGGGACGTTTCAAAGTTGAAGTATACCCTGACGGCTCGCTGGGAGATACCACGGACGTTATCGCAGGCTTGGGACTCGGCACGGTTGAGATGGTATTCGACCTCGCGTCATGCTTCACACAGGTTGCAGGCGATAAGTCCGCATGCATCGACCTGCCGTTCCTCTACCCGTCATTCGAAGCATGGGAAAAAGGAATGCTTGAAAACGGCGGACTTGAGCTCTTCAACGAGTACATCAAGGACGTAGACTTCTACTGCATCGACCTTTACTACAACGGAATCAGAGAAGTAATTTCGAGAGACAAAATTTATCACAACACGGCTGACTTCAAGGGTCAGAAAGTAAGAATCGCTCAGAACGATCTTAACGTCGAAATCTGGAACGCCATGGGAGCTAATCCTACGCCTATGGCATGGGGAGAGGTTGTAACTTCGCTTTCACAGGGACAGATTGACGCGCTCGACCACAGCCTGGGCGTATTCAACGACTTCAACCTCCACGAAGTCGCTCCTTACGTAACTCTTACAAATCATTGCTCGTCCCCATTCCCTATTATCGTATCTCTCAAGTGGATTGAGTCGCTCGACCCTGCCGACAGAGCCGTACTGGAAGAGGGAGTGCATGAAATGGCCAAGGGACAGAGGGCTGAAGAGAGAGCAAACGAAGCCAAGTATATCGAGAGATTCAGGGCCGAGGGAGCGGAAGTATATCAGCTCACCGAAGAAGAGACCAATGCTTTCTTAGAAGCGTGCCAGCCTGTATACGACTGGATGAAAGACAGAGTAGGCGAAGAAGTTATCAACAAATGGCTCGCCACAGTTCCGAAATAAGATATTAACTCGGATTGACGGGGGGACGGCGTCTCCCCGTCGACTGTCTTTTTAAGACTGTGATACTGAAATGATAATATAAGGAGAACAAAAAATGACAAATGAAAAAAGTCTCTACAGCAGGATAACCAAGGTTATCGATAGGGCTGAGGACGCTTGTTTGGTTTCGATGTTCGCTCTTATGGTATTTTTTATATTTTTGCAGATCATTATGAGATTCGTTTTTAATAACTCGCTTGTATGGTCTGAGGAGCTCGGGAAATTCATATTCGTTTGGATTTCTTGGCTGGGAATATCGATAGGTGAGAGAAGAAACGAGCACATAAAAATCACGCTCATTGTAGATAAGCTTCCTCCGAAATGGCAGAAAGTTTTCGAAATAATCGCATACCTGATACTTGCCGCAATCATCGTGGTAACACTTTATTACGCTGTGGTAATGGTTCGGTTCCAGATGAGTATAAAATACGCCGGAATTAAGATAAGCACCTCATGGGGCTATCTCTCGCTGGTACTCGGCTGCGGTTTTATGCTATTAAGGCTTATATCCGTTATAGTAAGAGACATAATCGCACTTATAACAAAAAATTATACCGCGTCGTCACACCCGCAAATGGTAGACCAGGTTGCGGCTGCGGTAGACGCTTTCGAGCGGGAAGGAGGTGCTGAGTAATGGCAGTTGCTTCATTATTTATTACGCTCTTCGTACTCCTCATAATCGGTGTTCCCGTAGGCTTCGCTATAGGGGGAGCCACTATGCTGTCTATGTTCCTGTTCTCGGATATGAATATGGTCATCAACTCGCAATATTGCTACAGCGGTATTTTTTCTTTCACCGTAATGGCTATTCCGTTTTTTATGCTGGCGGGAACTATAATGTCCACAGGCGGTATAGCGAAGAGGATAGTAAACTTCGCCTCGTCTCTTGTGGATTTCGTGGACGGCGCGATAGGCTGCGTCAGCATAATCGCATGTATGTTTTTCGGCGCGCTCTCCGGCTCGGGAATGGCTACGGCTTCGGCTATAGGAAGTATGATGATACCTGAGATGAAACAAAAAGGCTATGACCCCGCATACGCTGCGACGATAGTATGCTTCGGCGGCATCGTAGGCCCGATTATCCCTCCGAGCCTTTCGTTCGTACTCTACGGAGCTTCGACGAACGTTTCAATTCCTAAGCTGTTCCTTGCCGGAATTCTGCCGGGAATCCTGATAGGCTGCATCTTCGTGGCAACCAATATCATAATGTGCCGCCGCTCGGGAACCGACCTGAAGAAAAAAAATGTCAAATACCATATAGCCGACGCTAAAACGCTAAGCACCGGCGCGAGACTCGCCAGTATGGGCAACGCCATGGCACTTAGAGCAAAAAACATTGCTAAGGCGACCTTTGACGGCTTCTGGGCTCTTCTTTCACCGGTAATAATACTGGGAGGAATATACTCGGGAATCTTTACACCGACAGAGGCAGCTTGCGTATCCGTAGTATATTCGATAATAATCAGTCTCTTCGTATACAGAGATATGAAGCTGAAAGACCTGTACGATACTTTCCTTAACACGTCGGTACTGAACGGAATCACCTCGTTTCTGCTCGGATATTCTACCGTATTTTCGACATTTATGACTTTCGAGAAAGTTCCGCAGGGAATAACGCTCTTCCTTACGGGAGTGTCCGACAGCCCTTACGTGGTGCTTATGTTTATCAACCTCATACTTCTTGTTGTAGGGTGCTTCCTTGACACGGTTCCAGCTATCATTGTTATGGCGCCTATGCTTCTGCCTACAGTTGAGCAGATGGGAATCAATCCTATTCATTTCGGAGTGATTATGGCGGTTAACCTCGCGCTCGGACTCTGCTCGCCGCCTTACGGCTGCAACCTGTTCGTCGGGGCTGCCGTAGCTAAGATAAAGATGGAAGCGATGTTCAGGTATATAATACCGTATTTTATAGTCGGAGTAGCGGCGCTCAGCATCATAACCTACGTTCCGTGGCTGTCGCTGGTATTCGTGAGCTGATCGCATATAAAAAAACGCACGTACAAAATATTTTATCCCCCCCTTGCGGTATATTACGTCTATCACTTGATTTTAAGTCAAAAAAGTGTTAAAAATATAGTATACAGAAAAGGGGGATTTTATTATGAGGGGAAAAATTAAAAGAAAAAGAAGAGGCACGAGCTTTATTTTGATACTGGGCTTGGCAGTCGCAGCGACAGCCGGCGCCATTGCCGTCGAGAGACTCGACAAAAGGGCCGCCCTTGAATATATAGCTTCGTATGAAACGGCGGCAGAAACTCCGAAAAATGCGGCTGAAGCCATAATAGACATCGCCGAGGCTGCCGAAACGGCAAGCTCTGAAGCCGGCTCTTTTGCGGCAGGCGCGCCCGCCGGGACGGGGACGAGCGCCGACGCGTCGGATGAGGCTGCCGGCACGGGCAGCTCCGGCAGCGGAATCGAGACAGGGACGAGCACCGACGCGGAGAGCGAAAGCACTAAGACCGACATATCGGGAGCCGGCGCTGAGGAACAGATAAATGAGGGCGACGGCGAAAAAAAAGAAGGCTTTTTTATAGAAGACGGCGGAAGATACTATTATTTGAACGGAGAGAAGCTCACAGGTCTACGGGAAATCGACGGTAAGACATACTATTTCTCGAAAGAAACAGGCAGAATGCTTACCGGCAGCTTCAAGGCTGACGGCTCGTGGCGCTATTTTGATATGGCGACGGGAGAGATGGCTAAGGGCTTCGTTAAGATAGGCGGCAACACCTATTATTATGCAAAAAACACGGGAAAGAAGCTGTACGGCATAAGGAGACTCGGCGATAACGTATACACCTTCGATAAAAAGGGCAGGCTTGTGAGGACTGTATACGGCTCCCGAAAAGCGATTTGTCTTACCTTTGACGACGGGCCGTCAGACAGCACGCCTAAGATACTCGCCGCATTGAGAGAAAACGACGGTCTGGCGACATTTTTCGTCGTAGGCAGCAGACTTAAGGCCTATTCGAAAACTATGAAAGAGACGAGCGATATGGGCTGCGAAATTGCCAACCATTCATATTCGCACCCTTCGTTCTACAGCCTGAGCGGCGAGGGTATAACAAACGAAATGAAGAAGACTAACAGAAGAATTCTGAAATTCACAGGCAAAAAAGCCGAGATATGCAGGACGCCGGGCGGCGCCATAGGCGGGGTCATAAACGACGCCGTCGGCATGCCTATAGTGCTCTGGTCGGTAGATACTCTCGATTGGAAGACGAGAAATGCCGACAGCACATATAACTCGGTTATGAAGAGTGCGAGAGACGGCTCGGTTGTTCTGATGCACGACCTCTATCCGCAAACGGCGGACGCGGCGGTCAGGATGATACCCGCGCTAAAAAAAGCCGGTTACCAGCTCGTAACGGTTAAGGAGATGTCTCTGCTTAAGAAAAAGCCCCTAAAGGACGGTAAAGTGTACTTCGGTTTTTGAACATAAAAGAAAATATCATTTGCAAAGATTAATAAATGTGGTAAAATATAATGCGGGTTTCAACTAAACCCCAAGAGATTTGGGGACGCCCGAATCTACTTCCAAAAAATAACGTTATAATCAGGAGGAACATAACAATGGCAAAAGCAAAGTTTGAGAGAACGAAACCGCATATCAATATCGGAACAATCGGACACGTAGACCACGGTAAGACGACATTGACAGCGGCAATCACAAAGACACTTCACCAGAGATATCAGCTCGGACAGTTCGTAGAGTTCGATAAGATAGACAAGGCGCCGGAAGAGAGAGAAAGAGGAATAACGATTTCCACATCACACGTAGAGTATGAGACCCCGAACAGACACTATGCGCACGTAGACTGCCCGGGTCACGCCGACTATGTAAAGAACATGATTACGGGAGCAGCTCAGATGGACGGAGCAATCCTGGTAGTAGCGGCAACAGACGGACCTATGCCTCAGACAAGAGAGCACATCCTGCTTTCGAGACAGGTAGGCGTACCGTATATCATCGTATTCCTTAACAAGTGCGATATGGTAGACGACGAAGAGCTTCTGGACTTAGTAGAGATGGAAGTAAGAGAGCTTCTTGACGAGTACGAGTTCCCTGGAGACGACACGCCAATAATCAGAGGATCAGCTCTAAAAGCGCTTGAAGACCCGACAGGAGAATGGGGAGACAGAATCATCGAGCTCTTCGAAGCGGTAGACACATACATTCCTGAGCCGGAGAGAGCAAACGATAAGCCGTTCCTTATGCCTGTAGAGGACGTATTCTCAATCACGGGAAGAGGAACAGTAGCAACAGGAAGAGTAGAGAGAGGAATGCTCAAGGTAGGCGACGAAGTAGAAATCGTAGGTCTTACAGAGGAGAGAAGAAAAGTCGTAGTAACAGGCGTAGAGATGTTCAAGAAACTTCTTGACGAAGCGGAGACAGGCGACAACATCGGAGCGCTCTTAAGAGGCGTACAGAGAAACGAAATCGAAAGAGGACAGGTACTCTGCAAACCGGGAACAATCAATCCGCATACACACTTCAAGGGACAGGTATACGTGCTTAAGAAAGAAGAGGGCGGAAGACATACCCCGTTCTTTAACGGATACAGACCTCAGTTCTATTTCAGAACGACAGACGTAACAGGAGACTTATCATTACCTGCAGGAACAGAGATGTGTATGCCTGGAGATAACATCATAATGGAAGTAAAGCTTATCACGCCGATAGCAATCGAAGAGGGACTGAGATTCGCTATCCGTGAGGGCGGCAGAACGGTAGGATCGGGCGTAGTAACTGAGATAATCGAGTAATCTGTATTAAGTTAAAGAGAGAACCTGAGTATAGCGAGAGAATTGCTAAGCGGGTTAAAATCCGAATAGACCAAACAGACGAACTAAGCGGCAGCTGATACTGCCGCTTTTGTGTTTTTAGGCTCTATGTCAATAGTTGGGGTAGGGTCAATCCAAATTAAAAAGAAAGCTTTTTAGGAACAGCAAAAGCTGTTCTATTTTGTCCTATAAGCCGCAAAATACGAAAAGCTGATTTTGCAGCCTGTGCAGGAATAGCGAGAAAAAAGGTTATTATTTTTTGCTTGAGGGCGGAGAAATGCGTTGAAAAGAGGTTAGCTGAACAGGATTTTTTGTTCGAAACACGGAAGAGGTGAAATGTCGAGAAAAAAGGAACGCGGGCATAAGTGTTGCCGTGTGTATACCATTAAGCCTTGATACACTTATATTCTTATTTTATAAAAGCATAAAAAACACAAAAAAAGTAAGAAAAAAATATTAAAAAAAGCTTGCAATTAAAAAATGCATAAAGTATAATAATAAGGCTTGCTAAGGCGAAGAAACGGGAAGTTGCAGGGCTATCTGGTAATTCCCGCGGAGCATGTCCGAACCGGATTCGGTCGAAGGGATTCGCCTGAGTTTTTCGATTGTGCGAAAAAGTAGGAAACGCACGGATAAGTGTCAAGAGGCGTCGAGCCGGCTTGAACCCATGAGAAACAAGGAGGCTGAACCCCTGTACAGAGCATAGCGAAAACAGTACAAAGAAAAATTAGGAGGAAAAAATGAGCGAATTACAGAAAATCAGAATTAAGCTCAAGGCTTATGACCATGCATTGCTTGATCAGAGCGCAGCTAAGATCGTCGAGACGGCTAAAAAGACCGGCGCAGACGTAAGTGGTCCGATTCCACTGCCTACAGAAAAAGAAGTAGTAACTATCATCAGAGCGGTTCACAAGTATAAGGACTCCCGCGAGCAGTTCGAGCAGAGAACTCACAAGAGACTCATTGACATCACGAACGCTACACTGAAGACTACCGACGCCCTCACTAAGTTTGACTTACCTGCCGGCGTAGAAATGGAAATTAAACTTTAATTAAGTAAGGGACGCTCCCTTAGTAAGAACTCACGAGAGGGTATGGCATCCGACCTGTGTAGGAAGCCATGATGCAAGCCAAACCGGAGAGTTCCAATGTAAGATTATGGAGGAAAAATAATGAAAACAATCTTAGGAAAAAAGATGGGTATGACTCAGATTTTTGACGAAAACGGAAGCGTTATTCCGGTAACCGTCATCGAGGCAGGCCCGGAAGTCGTAACCCAGATTAAGACAGTTGAAACTGACGGTTACGATGCAGTACAGGTCGGCTTCGAAGATCAGAAGCCGCAGAGAGTGAATAAGCCGCTCACGGGACATTTTGCTAAAGCCGGAGTTCCTACAAAAAAGCATTTAGCAGAATTCAGACCTTGTGAGGGAGAAACCTACGAAGTCGGACAGATAATCACTGTCGCAGAGTTCGAAGAAGGCTCCAAACTCGACATCACCGGAGTTTCCAAGGGTAAGGGAACTCAGGGCAATATCAAGAGACATCACCACAGACGCGGACCTATGACTCACGGTTCCAAGCATAAGAGACTCCCGGGCGGTTTAGCGGCAGCTACTTATCCGTCAAGAGTATTCAAGGGTAACGAGGGTCCGGGAAGAACGGGCAGAGATACCGTGACGGTTCAGAACGTGGTTTTAGTAAAAGTTATCGCTGAGAGAAACCTTATGCTCGTCAAGGGCGCGGTACCGGGAAACAAGGGTGGACTGGTTCGCGTTCGGTATGCAGTAAAAGGTCAGGATAAATAGTGAAAGGAGGATACGAAATGGCACAGGTTACAATGCTGAATATGCAGGGAGCAAACGCCGGAACAATCGAATTAAACGATGAGATTTTTGCGATAACTCCTAATGAATTCGCCGTTCACGCTGTAGTAAAAAACTACTTGGCTAACCAAAGACAGGGAACTCAGTCCGCTAAGACAAGAGGAGAAGTCAGAGGAGGCGGAAAGAAACCTTTCAGACAGAAAGGAACCGGTCGTCACAGACAGGGACATTCTACCGACCCGTCGCAGATCGGCGGCGGCGTAGTATTCGCTCCGAAACCGAGAGATTACAGATATACATTACCTAAGAAGTTAAGAAGACTTGCAATGAAGTCGGCTTTATCCTCAAAGGTACTGGAAAATAACATTATAGTAGTCGACGAGCTTAACTTTGAAGCGCCTAAGACTAAAGATATGCTCCGTTTCTTAGAGGCGGTTAAGGCAGGCAGAAAAGCGCTCATAATCACTGCTGAGAAGAATGAGAACGTCGTTAAATCGGCGGCTAATATTCCGGGCGTCAGAACAGCTCTTGTCACCACTATGAACGTTTACGAGATAGTGAATTACACAAGCTTCATAGTAACTCAGGAAGCAGTTAAATTAATCGAGGAGGTGTACAAATAATGAAGACGGCATACGATGTAATATTAACTCCTGTTATTTCCGAACAGAGTATGGACGTAGCGGCTGATAAAAAGTACACTTTCAAGGTTGCTACCAAGGCTAACAAGACTCAGGTTAAAAAAGCAGTGGAAGAAATCTTCGGTGTTGAAGTCGCTAAAGTAAACATCATGAACTATGACGGTAAATTAAAGAGAATGGGAAGATTCGCAGGTTACACGCCTTCATACAAAAAGGCAATCGTAACACTTACTCCTGACAGTAAAGAAATCGAATTCTTCCAAGGACTATAATTAGGAGGTAGAAACAATGGGAATTAGAAAATATAAACCAACTACCCCGGGCTTGAGAGGAATGACGGTTTCCACTTTCGAGGAAATCACGAAGTCAACGCCTGAAAAGTCGCTGACAGTTACGCTTAAGAAGCACTCCGGCCGTAACAACCGCGGTAAGATTACGGTAAGACACCACGGCGGCGGATACAGACCTAAGTACAGAATCATCGACTTCAAGAGAAACAAAGACGGTATTCCGGGAAAAGTAACAGCGATAGAGTATGACCCTAACAGGACAGCCAATATCGCGCTCATCACATATGCAGACGGCGAAAAGAGATATATCATAGCTCCTGAAAAATTACAGGTCGGTGCGACTGTCATATCAGGCCCTGAGGCGGACATCGTGGTAGGAAACGCTCTTCCGATTGCGAATATCCCTGTAGGTACAATGATTCACAATATCGAGCTTAAGCCGGGCAAAGGCGGACAGCTTGCAAGATCCGCAGGAAACGCAGCTCAGCTTATGGCTAAAGAGGGCGACTATGCGCAGCTCAGACTCCCTTCGGGAGAGGTTCGCAAGGTGCTTATGAGATGTAAGGCTACCATCGGTGAGGTAGGCAACGAAGACCACGCCAACATTCAGATTGGTAAGGCGGGACGTAAGAGACATATGGGTATCAGACCTACGGTAAGAGGTTCCGTAATGAACCCTAACGACCATCCGCACGGCGGCGGTGAGGGAAGATCCCCTATCGGACGTAAGAGTCCGGTAACTCCGTGGGGTAAGCCTGCTCTCGGATATAAGACCAGAAAGAAAAACAAAGACTCTAACAAGTACATTGTTAAGAGAAGAAATGAAAAATAATAGGAAGGAGCAAGGATAATGGGTAGATCACTTAAAAAGGGTCCTTTCGTAAACGCTAAGCTGCTCAAAGCCATCGAAGAGCTCAATGCAGCTAACGAAAAGAAAGTTATCAAGACATGGTCAAGACCATCGACAATATTCCCGCAGATGGTGGGGCATACTATCGCAGTGCATGACGGCAAAAAACATGTTCCTGTATATATCACAGAGGATATGGTAGGTCACAGACTTGGAGAATTTGCTCCAACCAGAACTTACAGAGGTCACGCAGCGGACA
>JBHAFL010000060.1:0-13064 GCA_041856085.1 Anaerovoracaceae bacterium
CTCAGATGGATTTCGGCTTTGCTGCAATCGGAGGTAAGGACTCCATGTCGGGTACATTCGAGGATATTCATGTACCTCCTACACTGATTTCGTTTGCCGTAACTACAGGCAAACTTGCCGATGTGATATCGCCCGAGTTCAAAAAATCCGACTCGAGGGTATATCTCTTAAGACCGAAATATGATGAGAGAGGGCTGCCGACAAAGGATTCTCTGAGGGAAATATTCAAGTTCATCGCAGGACAGAAAAAGACAGGAAACGTCAGCGCCCTATATACTCCTACATACGGCGGAGTAGCTGAGGCGGTATTTAAGATGTGCCTCGGTAACGGCTTCGGCTTCATTTTTGCGAACGACTTATCAATAAATGATATATTCGGCTACAGCTACGGCGCATTCATACTCGAGGCCGGAGAAGAAATTAAATACTCGGTTTTAGAAAATGCCGGTTTCTTCGGAACGCTGCTCGGAATGACAACTAACGATTCATATATATCGAGAGCGGGGGAAAAAGTCGGCAGAGCTGAGCTTGAAAAGATATATGAGGACAAGCTGGAGCCGATATTCACCTGTAATATAGAGACGCAGCAGGAGAAGCCGTCGAATATTTCATTCAGAGCAAGGCCGATGTCAAGTTCTGTCAGAAAGTTTGCCGCTCCTAAGGTGCTTATACCGGTATTCCCGGGTACGAACTGTGAGTATGATACGGCTAAAGCATTCAGAGCGGCAGGCGCGGACGCAGAGATTTTCATAATAAAGAATCTTAATTCCGAAAGTGTAGAGAAGTCTGTAGAAGATTTCGCAAAAGAGATAAGGGGAAGTCAGATTCTGTTTATACCGGGAGGCTTTTCGGGAGGCGACGAGCCGGACGGCTCGGGTAAGTTCATCACTGCTTTTTTCAGAAATGAAGAGATAAAGGAGGCGGTGACGGAGCTTCTTGACAGGAGAGACGGTCTGATGGCAGGAATATGCAACGGTTTCCAAGCGCTGATTAAACTCGGACTCGTGCCTTACGGCAAGATAACAGACACTGATGAAGAATGTGCTACTCTCACTTTTAACAGGATAGCACGCCATCAGTCAAAGATAGTAAGGACGAGGATTGCTTCGGTGAACTCACCGTGGCTTAAGTACTGCGAGGTAGGCGAGATATATTCAGTTCCGATTTCTCACGGTGAGGGGCGCTTCATAGCTCCCGAGAAACTGCAGAAGGAGCTGATAGGCAAGGGGCAGATAATGACTCAGTACGTTGACCTTGACGGCAATGCCACGTTTGACATTCAGTTTAATCCTAACGGCTCGGATTTAGCCGTAGAGGGTCTGCTCTCGCCTGACGGCAGGGTGCTCGGCAAGATGGGACACTCGGAGAGAGTAGGAAACGGGCTGTACAAAAACGTGCCGGGAAACTACGATATGCAGCTTTTCAGAGCCGCAGTCGGGTACTTCAAAAAATAAAATATATAATTATCTCAGTTGGCAGATTCATTTCCCCCTTTACCGATATAATGGTAAGGGGGCGTTTTAATTAAGTCTAATTAAGTCTAAGAAAAGAGGTGATTTAGCTGCTGAGACAGTTTAACCGCCTCTTTATTTCTTTAGATAGGAGTTATTTTAGAATTAAGTGCTTATAAAAAACACATAAAAAATATCATATAAACCTCAAAAAACAGTTGAAAATTTTGGCGATTTGTTTTATCATATAGATGTACTTTAAGGGACGGTCCCGAGAGGCCGCGAAGGACAGCTAAAGATCGAGATTCGATTATATCTGTGCAATGCTTATATTGTCATGCATATGGCTGTTCTCTTGAGGATAGCCGTTTTTTAACTTTTAGGAGGAATCAGGATATGAAACTCGGAAGAGAAGCCGTCAAAAAACACCTGTCTTGTGAGCAGTATTCGCGTTTATCGGAATATGCCGAATCTGATATTATTATTGTCCCGTCTTTTACAGATGTTCATGTGCATCTCAGAGAGCCGGGATTTTTTTATAAGGAGACTGTTAAGACAGGCACGGCAGCCGCGGCTGCTTCGGGTTATTCGCACATATTCGGTATGCCGAACCTGAATCCCGTGCCGGACTGCCTCGAAAATCTAAAAAAAGAACTCGAAATCATAAACGCGGACGCGTATATCAGCGTGATTCCTTACGGCGCTATTACCAAGGGCGAGCTTGGACGCGAGCTCGCGCAGTTTGAGGAAATGGCGCCGTATGTATGCGGGTTCTCTGACGACGGAGTCGGGCTGAATGATGAAGCTCTTATGAGAGAGGCTATGCTCCGTGCAAAAAACTTAGGAAAGATTATAGCTGCTCACTGTGAGGATATGGAGCTTAGAAGCAAGGGCTATATCCATGACGGCGAATATGCGAGACTGCACGGACATATGGGGATATCCTCGGAGAGCGAGTGGAAGCCGATAGAGAGGGATATAAGGCTCGCTAAGGAAACAGGTTGCAGTTTTCACGTATGCCATATATCTACGAAAGAAAGCGTAGACATCATTCGCAGGGCAAAAAAAGACGGCGCGGATATAAGCTGCGAAACCGCTCCGCACTACCTGATATTAAACGATATGTGCCTTGAGGAAGACGGCAGATTCAAGATGAACCCGCCAATAAGGAGCGAAGAGGACAGGCTGGCTCTTATAGAGGGGCTAAAGGACGGCACAATAGATATTATCGCGACCGACCACGCGCCGCATACGGCAGAAGAAAAATCGCGAGGACTGAGGGACAGCGCGATGGGCATAGTAGGGCTTGAAACCTGCTTCCCTCTGATGTATACGAACTTCGTAAGAACGGGCATAATCAGCCTTGAAAAACTCATAGAGCTGATGTGTACGAATCCTCGGAAGCGCTTCGGACTTGATGAAATAGACATTTTAGATAACTTCTCGGTATGGGAGATAAGGGACGAATACGAGATAAGACCCGAGCGCTTCAAGTCGATGGGAAGAGCTACGCCGTTTGCAGGGAAAAAGGTTTACGGCCGCTGTATGCTTAATGTGGTCGACGGATTCAAGCTGTACGAGGATATAGGCGGCGGACGAGACTAAAATAATAAAAGCTCGGGAATAATAAAGCCGACTCAAAGCGGTCGGTAAAAATAAACGGGGAGATATAGATGAAACAGAAAATTTTTTGCATAAGGGAGAATAAGGAGATAGCGAAAAACACCTATCTGATGGAGCTTGAGGGCGATTGCTCGGAGCTCAAAAATCCCGGGCAGTTCATAAACATATTGCTCGACGGACTCTATCTGAGAAGACCGATTTCGGTCGCCTCTAAATCCGGCGACGTAATCAAGATAATATACAAAAAAGTCGGCGCAGGCACTGCTCATATGTCCGAGATGAAGAGAGGAGAAGCTCTGGACGTGCTGACAGGGCTGGGAAACGGCTTCGACATATCAAGGGCGGGAGAGAGACCTCTTCTAATCGGCGGCGGCGCAGGTGTGCCGCCGATGTACGGGCTTGCCGTGGAGCTCTCAAAAAAAATCGAACCTGAAAATATTTCTGTTATATTAGGCTTTAACAGCTCGGAGGAGATATTTTTCGTCGACGAGTTCACTGAGCTCGGCATCAACGTATATCTTGCTACGGCAGACGGAAGCGCGGGAGAAAAAGGCTTCGTGACGGACGTTATGAAAAAGCTGAAATACACATATTACTATGCCTGCGGGCCGACGCCTATGTTCGAGGCGATAGAAAAAATCGCGGTCGGCTCGGGTGAGTACAGCTTCGAGGAGAGAATGGGCTGCGGATTCGGCGTATGTATGGGCTGTTCCTGCAAGACCAAGTACGGTAATAAGAGAATCTGTAAGGACGGGCCTGTGCTGAGAAGGGAGGAAATAATATGGCAGACGACAGATTAAAGGTTAGTCTATGCGGAGTTGAGCTCGATAATCCGATTATTCCCGCATCGGGAACTTTCGGCTTCGGCAGAGAGTTCAGCGAGCTGTATGACATAAACATGCTCGGGTCATTTTCATTCAAGGGGACGACGCTTAATCCAAGAGAGGGCAACCCGCTTCCGCGCATAGCAGAGACTCCGCAAGGAATGCTTAATTCAGTCGGACTCGAGAATCCCGGAGTTATACGCGTTCGAGATGAAATCATGCCGGCAATGAAGGAATACTTCCACAAGCCCGTAATGGCGAATGTGAGCGGATTCAGCATAGAGGACTATGTGGAAACTGTGGGAATACTCAATGAAGAAGAGCAGATCGGCTGGTTTGAAATAAATATCAGCTGTCCGAATGTGCATGGGGGCGGAATGGCATTCGGAACTGACAAAAAAGCGGCAGCCGAGGTTACGGGAGCGGTAAAGAAAGTTACGGATAAGCCTGTGATAATCAAGCTTTCTCCTAATGTTACGGATATAGCCGGGATTGCGATGGCATGTGAGAGCGAGGGGGCTGACGGTGTAAGCCTGATAAACACCATGCTCGGAATGAGGATAGACCTCAGAACAAAAAAACCGGTTTTAGCCAATATAATGGGCGGAATGAGCGGGCCGGCAGTCTTTCCGATAGCACTAAGAATGGTATATCAGGTGAGTAGAGCGGTGAAAATACCTGTAGTCGGAATGGGGGGTGTGAGCAAGGCGGAAGACGTCATCGAGATGATGCTTGCGGGCGCTGCCGCGGTTCAGGTAGGAGCGGCGAACCTTGTCAATCCGTTTGTCTGCAAGGAAATAATAAAAAACCTGCCCGCAGTTATGGATATGTACGGTATAGACAGGCTGGAAGACATAATAGGCGAGGCATACAGCTTCCGATAAGGCGACGATTAAAATACAAAAAAAGGCCGAAGCGCTCGCCGCTCTGTATGCACAGGGTAAATCGGCGTTAAATCAAGAAAAATTAAGAATAACTAAGAATAATTAAGAATAAGATTAAAATATAAATAAAATATTTACAGTAAAGCAGAGAGGAGCAGTAATGGGTAAAGATGTAATTATTGCCTGCGACTTCGCAGGTAAAAAGGAGACTCTCGAATTTTTAGACAGATTCGAGGACGAAAAGCCTTTCGTTAAAATAGGTATGGAGCTTTTTTATGCGGAGGGTCCCGAAACGGTTAGGGAGATAAAAAGGAGAGGGCATAAGATATTCCTCGACTTAAAGCTTCATGATATACCTAATACTGTTATGAAAGCCATGAAATCGCTCAGAAAGCTCGATATCGATATGGTGAATGTCCACGCGGCGGGCACGGCGAAGATGATGTCCGCGGCAATAGAGGGACTATACGACGAGAACGGCAAAAGACCGCTCTTAATAGCAGTGACTCAGCTCACTTCGACAGATGAGAATACGATGAGAAAAGAGCTTTTGATAGATTGCCCGCTCGAAGAGGCAGTTAAGAAGTATGCAGCTAATGCTAAGGCGGCAGGGCTTGACGGCGTCGTATGCTCGCCGCTTGAGTCGGAAGAGGTGCACAGGATATGCGGGGCGGATTTCTTGACCGTGACTCCGGGAGTGAGATTCGAGGGCGGCGAAAAGGGCGACCAGAAGAGGGTAACTACTCCTGCCAAGGCGAGGGAGCTTGGTTCAGACTATATCGTGGTCGGAAGACCGATAACGGAAGCGGAGAATCCTGTAGAGGCATACAGAAGAGCCAAGCTTGAGTTTTTAGGATAAAATTGCGCGAACAAAAAATGATTAAAAATCAGATTTAACGAGACAAAAAAGTTATTGAATAATGTGAAAAAATAACGCTTAAACAAAATAAAAGGAGGCTTTGATGAAAGATACGAAGAGGAGAGTTGCAGACGGGTTGCTTAAGATCGGCGCGGTATTCCTGAGACCCGAGGAGCCGTTCACATGGGCAAGCGGGATTAAGAGCCCTATTTACTGCGATAACAGGCTGACGCTCACGTCGCCCGAGGTGAGGACGATGGTTGAAGAGGGACTGAAAGAAATAATAAGTGAAAATTATCCCGAGTGTGAGGTTCTTATGGGAACAAGCACCGCCGGAATAGCGCATGCGGCGATAACGGGGCACATTATGAATATGCCGATGGGCTATGTGAGGAGCTCGGCAAAAGACCACGGCAGAGCGAACCGGATAGAGGGAAAGCTTGAGAAAGGTCAGAAAGTGGTTGTGGTCGAGGATTTGATATCGACCGCCGGCTCATCAATAGAAACCGTAAATGCGCTTAGGGAGTTCGGAGCGGAGGTTCTCGGAATCGCAAGCATATTCACCTACGGAATGAAAAAGGGGCTCGACAGACTAAAAGAAAGCAACGTTAAAAACGTAAGCCTCTGCGACCTCGACGCACTGGTTGAAGAAGCGGTTACAGCAGGATATATCAAGAAAAGCGATAAAGATAAAATTTTAAGATTTAGAGACAATCCGTCTGATGAAAGCTGGAGAGGGGAGATAAAATAATGAAAGAAATCAGAAATCTTATTAACATTACAGACTTAACCTTGGAGGAGATAGACGGTCTCATAGAGGTGGCGGACGATATAGTAAAAAACCCTGCCGTCTATGAAGACATATGCCGTCATAAGAAACTTGCGACATTGTTTTTTGAGCCGAGCACGAGAACAAGGCTCAGCTTCGAGGCGGCAATGCTCGAACTCGGCGGCAGCGTGCTCGGTTTCTCTTCGGCGAACTCAAGCTCGGCTGCTAAGGGCGAGAGCGTGTCCGATACGATAAGAACCGTGGGCTGCTATGCCGATATTATAGCGATGAGGCATCCTAAAGAGGGCGCGCCTATAGTCGCGGCGCAGAAAACTTCCGTGCCAATCATAAACGGCGGCGACGGAGGACATTTTCACCCGACGCAGACTCTTACAGACCTTCTCACAATTAAGAGAAAAAAGGGCAGATTAGATAACATGACTATCGGACTCTGCGGCGACCTTAAGTTCGGCAGGACGGTACATTCCCTCATTGAAGCAATGCTCAGATACGAAGGAATCAAGTTCGTACTTATTTCACCTATAGAGTTGCAGATTCCGGACTATGTTAAGGAAAATATGAATAATAAAGGCGCAGAGTGGAAAGAGGTGACTTCGCTCGAGGAAGCAATGCCTGAACTCGATGTTCTCTACATGACAAGAGTTCAAAGAGAGCGTTTCTTTAACGAAGAGGACTACATCAGACTTAAGGACAGCTACATCTTAAACATCGAAAAATTACAGCCTGCAAAAAATGACCTCATAATACTTCACCCTCTGCCGAGGGTAAACGAGATTTCGGTTGAGGTCGACGACGACACGAGGGCATGCTATTTTTTCCAAGCACTGTCGGGTAAGCATATCAGAATGGCGCTGATACTGTTTCTGCTCGGAATCAAAAAATAACAAGGATAAGAACGGAGGGTAAAAAATGAATATTGACGGCGTGAAAAACGGAATCGTACTTGACCATATAAAAGCAGGAAAAAGCATGGAGATATATGAGCTGCTCGGTCTTGACAAGCTTGACAATTGTGTTGCGGTCATTCAGAATGCATCAAGTGAGAAATACGGCAAAAAAGATATTATAAAGATAGATGAAATCATAGATTTGGACTATAATAAATTAGGCTATGTGGACAGCAACATCACGGTAAACATAGTGAAAGACAATAAGCTGTTTAAGAAGCTTCATATGGAGCTTCCGGCGACCCTTAGAAATGTAATTAAGTGTAAGAATCCGAGATGCATTACTTCCGTGGAACAGGAGATAGTACACGAGTTTCGGCTTGTCGATAAGGAAGCGAGAGCATACAGATGCATTTACTGCGACGCTATTCACACGATATAGTATGAACTGTAAGGGCTTAGAACCACCCGTACATACATACATACAAATGATTAACATAATTTAGTTATATTGGACGAAACGCGCGGCGGTTTTCGTCCGATATTTTTGTATAAGGAAAACCCCGCGTTTGACGCGGGGACGGGTTTTTAATAAAATTTTTTGAATATTGCGGATACTTGACGATTCATTCCTGTTTACTTATAATAAAATGCGCACGTAATTATATAGTTATAGCTATAGCTTAGCGGGGCGGTGAATTATGAATGATAATATAAAAAATATAAACTGGTATCCGGGTCATATGAAAAAGACAAGGGAGCTGATTCAGGAGAATCTGAAGATGGTTGACCTGGTTATAGAGGTAATCGACTCGAGAATTCCGATTTCATCGAGAAATCCGATAATAGATGAACTCGTCCGAAACAGGCGGAGACTAATCGTGCTTAATAAGAGCGATCTTTCAGATGATAAGGCCAATGTCGAATGGGAAAAAAAATTCCGAGCCGAGGGCAATTTGGTCGTTCGTATGAACTCCAACAGGGGAGAGGGAGTCAAAGAACTTTTCAGTTTGCTCGATAAGGTACAGGACGAGAGAAATCAGGAAAAAGCATTAAAAAAACCTCTGAGAATGATGATAGTCGGCGTGCCGAACGTCGGCAAGTCCTCTCTTATAAACCGTATAACAGGCAAAAAATCCGCTAAAACAGGAGACAGACCCGGTGTGACGCGCGGCAAGCAGTGGCTCACAGTGGAGAATAATATGCAGCTTCTTGATACGCCCGGAATTCTTTGGCCGAAATTCGAGGATCCTGAGGTTGGGCTTAACTTAGCGTTTTGCGGTTCTATAAGAGATGAGATAATCGATCTGACGGAGCTTGCGCTTGAACTTATAAAGGTTCTATGCATGAAATATCCCGAGCTTATCATCAAAAGGTATAAACTTGATGATATTATCAGTGACGGAGATTACAGCGAGGAACTCGGACGTGAAATCGACGGGGAGCAGGAGGCTGCCGTCGCGAATATGGAGGCTATTGCTAAAAAAAGAGGATTTCTGCTGCCGGGCAGACGGATAGACTATGAGAGGACTGCTAAGACTCTCCTTGACGAGTTCAGAGCGGCGCAGATAGGCAAGATTACATTGGAGCTTCCGAATAAACAGTGATATGAAAAGCCGATACAGACCGGACGTTTGACAAATAATATTTCGGGGAATGAATAATGACGAATGCAGAAAGAGAACAAAAACTCATAGATAGATTCAGAGCTATGAAAGAATTCGATTCCGAGATTATAAAAAATCACGGAATTGTCGGGGGCGTGGACGAGGTCGGCAGGGGGCCGCTTGCAGGTCCCGTAGTCGCAGCATGCGTGGTTCTGCCGGAGGATTTTTATGGGCTTGGTATAGATGACTCCAAGAAGCTTTCCGAGAAGAAGCGCGAGGAGCTGTATGATCGTATAATATCAGGCTGCATGGCATACGGTGCAGGCTCGGCAGACTGCGAAGTAATCGACGAGATAAATATACTTCAAGCAACAAAAAAAGCGATGAAAGAGGCGATTACCGCCGCTGACGAAGCGCTGAGACTGAAAGGATATTCAGGGCTTAAGCACGTTCTCATAGACGCCGTTAAAATTGACGGCTTATCTGTGAGCCAATCGAATATTATAAAGGGCGACGCGACCAGTCTGTCGATTGCAGCCGCGTCTATCGTCGCCAAGGTAACGAGGGACAGGCAGATGCTCGAATACGCAAAGGAATATCCCCATTATGCCTTCGAAAAAAACAAAGGATACGGCACGGCGGCGCATTATGAGGGCATAAGAGAGCACGGCATTTGTCCGATTCACAGGAAGTCATTTCTTAAAAATATACTGTAAAACACTGCAAAACTTATAAATACGGAGGAAATGAATGGATTTCAGAAAAAGTGATAAGAAGATTTGGTTAGAGGATGAGACCGGAAGAACGGTTGCCGTCATAGATTTTCCCGAGATTGGTGAAAATACGGTGGATATTGTTCATACGTTTGTTGACAATTCATTGACGGGACAGGGAATCGCAGGTAAGCTGACGGAAGAGCTTGCGAGAGATCTAAGAGAGCAGGGGAAAAAAGCTGTGCTGTCATGTTCTTATTCATCAAAATGGTTCTCGAAACACAGGGAATATGAAGATGTAATCAAGAATCCCGAAAAAGAATATGAGCGCGCGGAGCTTTTAGCAGGTCCTGCGTGCGGAATCAAAAAAATACAGCGATAAAATACATTCATCGAAAAGTATAAAAAAAATTAAAAAGCGAAAAAGCATAAACATAAAAAATATTCAAAAACATATATTAAAAAACGGAGGTTTCCCTGCGGCGCAAGCTAAAATGAAACTTCCGTTTTTCAAAAATGAAAGGAATTATTAAAACATTATTTTTTGTTCTCGAATATTCTTCTGACTCTGAGCACGCCGTCGATTTTTTGAAGGGTAGTAACGGTGTCTCTCGGCATAGGCATAGACAGGTCAATTAACGTGTATGCATAGTCGCCTCTGCTCTGATTTACCATTTTTTCTATGTTAAGATTATTTTTTCCGAAAAATGCGGTAATCAGTGAAATCATATTCGGTTTATTTTTGTGAAGTATTCCGACTCTGGCTTCCGAGGTGCATATTCCCGCGTCGATGGCAGGGAAGTTTACCGAGTTTTTGATATTCCCGTTATCAAGGTAGTCCTGAAGCTGCTCGACCGCCATAACGGCACAGTTATCCTCAGCTTCATTAGTTGAAGCGCCGAGATGAGGCAGCACTATCGCGTTTTCTAACTTAACGGCGATAGGGTTAGCGAAGTCGGTCACGTATTTTGCAACCTTGCCCTCGGATAGAGATTTAGCCAAGGCGTTTTCGTCGACGAGGCTGTCGCGTGAAAAATTGAGGAAGCGCACGCCCGTTTTCATCGATGAAATCAGCTTTTCGTCTATCATATTTTTTGTGGACTCCATTGCAGGAACATGTATAGTTAAAAAGTCACATTGTGCGCATAGTTTGCTGAGATTGTCAGTATGTTTAACCTTAGGATGCAGATTCCACGCCGATTTTAATGATACGAACGGGTCATATCCGTAGACCTCCATACCGAGCTCGACCGCCATATTGCAGACGAGCACGCCTATTGCGCCGAGACCGATTACGCCGAGAGTTTTACCTTTTATCTCGGAACCCGTGAACTTGGACTTGATTTTTTCGGCGGTCTTGGCGATGTTATCATCATCTCTGTTAGCGCGCACCCAATCATAAGCGTCAAGTATGTTTCTCGACGATATGAGCAGGGCGGTCAGAACGAGCTCCTTAACCGAGTTGGCGTTAGCTCCCGGCGTATTAAACACCACAATACCATGCTCGGCACATCTGTCGAGAGGTATATTGTTGACGCCGGCTCCCGCACGGGCGATCGCCCTGAGGTCAGGGGGGAAATCCATATCGAGCATATTGGCGGAGCGCACGAGGATGCCTGCGGCTTCTTCGAGACTGTCCGTTATCGAATAACCCTTTCTGAAAAGGTCGAGACCGACGTTGGAGATAGAGTTCAAGCAGTGGATTTTTCGTTTTTTCATATCATTCCTCCGTTTTATTTAGATTATCGGCGAAAGCCGTCAGTTGACGTGTATAAGCGAAATTATCGCATTATTGAAGCGTTTTTTCGGGGGGGGCGAAAGCCGCAACGCATTTATCGCAAAAAACATAAAGCATAATTAAAGCAAAAAATAAATATGCGTTCATATTAACACATTAAAGCGATATAGTAAATATAATTTTTCGGAAAATTTTTAGATTCAACATATTTAACATATTTTCAAACACACGAATATAGCATATAACATAAAACGGCGGCGAATAATGTCTTTTTTTACAATCGATGCCGATTTATGAAAGTACCCTCTTGACAATTCTTATCAAAGAAGTTATCCTGAAAGCACGAAAATAAATACAAAATTTAATATGAAGTTTACGAGCGAAGCTAACGGAAGTGGGGTGAGAATCCCCGGCTATACTAAGTAACCGTAATGCCTCAGCGTTTAATGTCCGTTTTAGATGAGATAGGTCGAAGATAAGGCTCATCGGGGACGTTTCGGTTGAGGACAAGTCGGGAGACGAGCTTGCGACTCGGATGTACTAATCTTTAGGTAGCGGGACATCGTGTATGAGAGCGACGGGAATAATGTATATCACATTAGATGGATAGGATATGCACCTGTTCTACTTATAGACTTTTTTGACGGGAGATGAGGAGAGACGCTTAGACTCCTAATCGAATTGAAGATACATATAGCGAGCAGACCGCCTGTGAGGTGCAGTCTGTTTTTTTGTTATATTTTTAATATTTCAGGTTTACAGAATATAGCTATATAGGGGATAGGGGCTTATGGGACAAAAAATATGACTGCCGACAGGGATTTTTTGTGAAAACAACTGACATGAAAAAGCATAAGGCGCTCTTTTTCAGGAGCATGAGCGATATATTGATACAAAGGGAGGTGGAGTCAGATGGTAAGATAACTGCTGCCGAGGCAGAGGCAGATGTTAAAAACAGCAGGTTTATATTGTTAATCTTATGATTCTGCCTGAAAAAATCGGTTTTCCGGCGTAATGTCCGCGACGGAAGACGAAGAGAAAGAATGCGTAAAAAATTTCAAGAAAATAAGTAAAAAAAATAAGGAGGTAAAAATGCAAAACAAAATCAGAAAAAGCCTTATACTGACAATTTCGGTTCTGCTTATTGCGGCAATGATACCGTCTTCGGTCTTTGCATATTCAGATGCACCTTTGAATGGATATAAATATGTATATGTTGAGGCTGAGGGAATTAGGGAAGGAAGTTTTGATGAAAAAATCGACCTCGGTCAAGAGATAAATGCCGGTTATGAAAAAAAATTCAGCTTTAATAAGCTGTACAAGAAAACATTCATACGCGGTGAAAAGTGGGGGATATGTTGTATCTATGATAATGCTTACAACAAAATATTGCCTTGGCGTTTCTACCCAGAATCAGCAAGCGCATTTAACAAAAGAGGATTTATTTTCCCGCTTGCAAGCAAAGAATATGAGTTTGTAATGTTTCCTAAAAAAAACGCATATTTTTGCATAGAAAATGATATAATTTCATTTTATCCGCAGGAGATTCCACTATGTGAATATATTAAAACATCCGAAGCCGAGCTTGCGGAGTTCGGGCTCGGCGAACATATAGAAACCGGCTGCGATGAATATTATTTCGCCGGTTTCCAAGCTCCCGGCAAGGACGGCTTCGGCATGCTGATACA
>JBHAFL010000061.1:0-6816 GCA_041856085.1 Anaerovoracaceae bacterium
CATATCTGAGCGATTAGTGCTGCTGCGCTTTGCTTTCGCAGCGAGGCTATAACTCTCGGTGAAGCGAGCGACGGGAAAATTCGGTTCTCGTCAAAACTCGCTACGCTCAGATAGTTTATGTTATTGTATAATTTTGGAGGACGAAGTATGAAATACGGACCGATAGAATTTAAGGATAAAAAAGGCAGAAGCGTAACATTGAGAAACTTTCGAAAAATATGCGGTTAGGCGGCTGAACAGGTCAGATATTCCTAAAACATATAACCTGCACAAGGGGAATTGAATGGGCAAAATTGATGTGAAAAGTGAATTTTTTGATATAGTTATTATCGGCGCGGGACCGGCGGGCTCCACCTTTGCAAGGGAAGTAGCGGCTAAAAACCTTAAGACGGCGATTATCGATGCTCAGAGCATAGGAGCGAAAAAGCCATGCGGCGGGCTGCTCGCACCCGACGCACAGAAGCTGATGGCAGGATATGATTTCGTGCTTCCGAAAGAGGTATTGTCGGACCCGCAGATTTTTTCCGTCAGAACAATAGATTTAGAGAGAAAAATCGAGAGATTTTACCAGCGATACTATCTTAATATGGACAGATATAAGTTTGACAGCTATCTTCTTTCGCTGGTACCGGAGAGCGTCAAGCGGATAAACGGCAGAGCTCTTAAAATATCCGAAATAAACCTCGACGGTCAAAATATCTTTTCGCTGGAATTAAAAACCGAAAACGGCGACGTCATAAGCATATCGTCAAAATATGTAGTAGGTGCGGACGGCGCCGCTTCAATCGTTCGAAAAACTTTTTACAAGGCTCCGATATTAAGATATGTGGCGATTCAATCGTGGTTCAAGCTCGATATGCCACCAAAAACGTATTACTCCTGCATATTCGACGAAAAAACAAGCGAAAGCTGCTCGTGGACAATACATAAGGACGAATACCTTATATACGGGGGCTGTTTCAAGCTGAAAAATTCCAGAGAGGAATTTTATAGGCAAAAAGAGAGACTGTCCGAATATCTTAAATATGATTTGGGCGAGCCGATAAAAACCGAGGCTTGCCTCGTGTGCAGCCCGAGGAGAATGAAAGACTTTGTCACAGGTGAAGACGGCGTATGGCTGATTGGCGAGGCGGCGGGCTTCATAAGCGCGAGCTCGCTCGAGGGAATAAGCTCGGCAATCAGAAGCGGGAGTATGCTCGCGCGCGCATTTATGGAGTGCGACGACAAGTCCGGAATAAGCAAAAAATATAACAGACTCGCTTTTTCACTTAAACTTAAGCTTTTGGCAAAGGTAATTAAGCACAAAATTATTTTCACGCCTTTTTTAAGGCAAATCGTGATGAAGAGCGGCATACGGTCTATAAAATAAGCCTGAGCGCTTAGAAAGGCGGGAGAATTGAAACCTTATGCGAGACGCAGTCCGCATAAGCAGAAACGGGAAGAGGAGACGCGTAATTATGAAATGGACCGAAAAGCAGGCGGCAGCCATAAACAATAGAGGAAAAAATCTTATGGTCGCTGCGGCAGCCGGCTCAGGCAAGACCGCCGTCTTGGTTGAGCGCATTAAACAGCTTATAATATCGGAGGGCTGTCCTATAGACAGAATGCTCGTGGTTACCTTTACAAACGCTGCGGCGAGCGAAATGAAAACCAAGATTGAGACGGCGATAATAAGCGAAATTTCAAGGCTCAGCGAGACTAAGAACAGCGAAGACAACGAGGACTGCGAAAGCGTTAAAATAGTTGGAAACGGCAAGAACCGCGAAAACACAAAAACGATAGTACATCTTAAAAAGCAGTTAGACCTGCTGCCTTTTGCCAACATAAGCACTTTTCACGCTTTCGCAATGGAGGTAATAAGAAAATATTTTCATATACCGGATTTGGAGCCTGACTTCAAAATCTGCGATGAGGCGCGCAGGTCAATCCTATTCGCTAAAGCGATGGACGAGCTTATGGCTTCGGAATATGAAAAAAGTGAGCCTGAGTTTTATAAATTTCTTGACAAGTTCTCGGGAGACAGAAACGACGATAACGTCAGAAGCATGATTGCGAGCGTTTACGGCAGAATGGAAGCTCTGCCCGAACCCTATCTTTGGCTTAAGAAATCCGTTGACTTTAGCGCTATTGATGAAGAGGGCTTTAAGGCAAGCTCTGTGATGGCATCGTTTCTTGATATGGCGGCAGCTGCCGTTAAGGACTCGCTTGATAACCTTATAAGTGCGGCGGAGTTAATTGACGGGGAAGCCTTAGGCATTGCGGCGGAGCTTTACAAAGCCGACAGGGCGCAGATAAGCGCGGTATTGGAAGCGTTTAGAAGCGGGGACTTCGAGCAGGCGGGGACAGCGGTATGCGAGTTCCGCCTAAAAAGGCTGGACAGCGCGGCGTTTAATCCTAAGAAGAATCCTACAGTCGATGAAATCAGGCTCGGCGAGATTAAGGCTGTGTATTCGGCAGCAAGGGACGGAGCTAAAAAAGTTGTAAACGCCCTAAAGGAAGCATACTTCGAAAACAGCCTCGAAGAGACCGTCAGAAATATAAACGACACTTATGACGACATAGCGTATTTGGCTAAGCTCGTTAAAAAATTCGACGATATTTTTTCCTCGATGAAGAGGGAAAAAGGGCTTATGGATTTTAGCGATATAGAGCATTTCGCGTATGAAATCCTAAAAGATGAAAAGGCGGCGAACCACTATAGAGAGAGGTTCAACTATATCTTTGTGGACGAATATCAGGATTCCAATGTGGTACAGGAGGAGCTGATTAAGCGCATAGTGAGAGACGACAATCTGTTCACCGTAGGCGATATTAAGCAGAGCATATACCATTTCAGACTCGCTGAGCCCGAAATATTCCGAGGTCGCTATGAAGAATACAAAAACACGGACGGTCCGTCCGAAAAAATAGACCTGAATCTCAATTTCAGATCGAAGTCGGGGATTATATCGTTCATAAACGCTATTTTTGCCGAGCTGATGGAGGGCTACGACGAAGACGCGAGGCTGTATGCCGGAGATGAGCACGCCGAAAAAAACGGGTTCAGCCCGAGGCTATACCTTTGCGGCAGCACTTGGGCAGACTCGCCCGAGGTTGACGACGAAATAAAGCTTCTGCAAAAAACCGAAAAGGAAGCCCTGATGACCGTAGGAATAATAAAAGAATATCTCGGCAGCGAGATTTTTGATTCCAAGCAAAATTGTGAGAGAAAGCTTAACCTCAGAGATATTGTGATTCTGATGAGGGGAATCAAGGGATATGGCGACCTCTTTTACAAGGTGCTTATGGAAAACGATATTCCGGCGTTTGTAGACGATAACGAGGGATATTTTGACACCATAGAAATCAATACTATGCTCGCGCTCCTCAGTCTGCTCGACAACTGCAAGCAGGATATACCGCTCATCACGGTTATGAGGTCGGAGATATTCGGATTCACGGTTTCGGAGCTTGCCGAGATAAGGATAGCCGGAGAAAGCAAAAAATATTACGAGGCACTGTACGAATATTCTCAGGCGGGGGCTGACGAAACGCTGCGGGATAAATGTAGCGCTTCTTTGGCTTTCATCGCAAAATGGCAAAAAATCGCCTTGCTTATGCCAATAGAGGAGCTGATTTGGGAGCTGCTTCTTGAGACCGGCTTCTATATTGCTATGGGAGCCATGCCGGGAGGAGCCCTCAGGCAGGCTAATCTGAGGGTGCTTGTAGATAAGGCGTTCAGCTATCGTATGTCGCAGGAAGAGGGTCTGTACGGCTTCATCACATACATTGAAAAGCTGAGAGAAAACGGAGTGAGAATGGGACAGGCCGCTATGGTAAGCGAAGAAGACGAAACTGTCAGGATAATGACTATTCACCATTCAAAGGGTCTTGAGTTCCCTATGGTAATAATCGCCGGATACACGCGAAAACTGAATTATTCGAGAGGCTCGAGATATCTTTCTATCCATAAGGATACAGGCATAGGGCTGCCTAATGTCAACCCCGAAGAAAGCTGGTACAGAAAGACTTTTTTACAGAAGCTGACCGCGAATATAATAAACCGCGAGGAAGTGGAGGAGGAGAAAAGAGTGCTGTACGTCGCTATGACGAGAGCTAAGGATATACTGATTATGACCGGCACTGTCGACGACTTCGATGAATATCTTGTAGAAGCGAAATACAGGGCTAAGAGCGGCAGCTCATATTTTTCGATGACTGCGGGCACGATATTCTCAGAGCGAAGCAGGGTTATATTCGTATCCGACGAGCAGCTCCAAAAAACAAGGAGAATAAGGGCAAAAAATATCAAAAGAGCGCTCAGATTGATTGAAGAGGAGCACGGAGAGGCTGACGAGAGAACACGGGAAATTATGTCGTTTTCCTATCCGTTTGCCGCGGAGCAAAATACCAAATCAAAATATTCAGTAAGCGAAATAAACGACAGAGAATACGAGAAAAGCATACCTGATATAAGCGATATAAGCTTGCCGCCGACCTTAATCAGAAAAAAGAAGCTCAACGCCGCCGAGATAGGAACCGTTATGCACCTCGTATTCGAGAAAATCGATTTTAGAAGAGCCGGAGAATCGGGATATATAGATACTCTTATATATGAGCTGACGGAGAAAGAATTCATTACGCCGGAGGAAGCGGAGCAAATCGACAAAGATAAAATCTCCGTCATGGTGAGCTCTGAGCTCGGAAAAAGAATGGCGGAGGCTCAAAGAAACGGTAAGCTGCACAGAGAAAAACCGTTTAACCTTTTGACCGAGATTGACGGGGACGGAGTTGAAGTCCTCGTGCAGGGAGTGATTGACTGCTTCTTTTTCGAGCGGGGAGAGGAAAGCGTCGAGCATATTATACTCGTAGACTATAAGACGACGGCAATTACAGACGGAGATCTGCTAAAAAAAAGATACGAGAGACAGCTCGGCATTTATGAAGAAGCCTTGACGGAAGCATACGGACTCAAGGTAAAGGAAGTCTATCTTTACCTGACAAACACCGGCGAAGCCGTCAAAATATCATAATATACGTGCTTGCCGTTCGTCGGAAGAGCACGGGGGCACGGGGCAAAAAATTGTTTGAAAAAATAAACACTCAAAGCGCACCCGTGAAGTGTTGACATTGACATCTCTTAGTGTTAAAACTTATTATAGACGAGATTGTTTTGCAAATAACAATCCCCTAAAAAAGCTCTAAAAAATTTATTATACTTAAATGAGAAAAAGGAGAAGAGTAATGGCTACTTACGTAGAAAGAGTTATCGAACAGTGCAAGAAAAACAACCCGGGAGAAGCCGAATTCCACCAGACAGTTGAAGAAGTATTGACTTCGCTTGCGCCTGTAATGGACGCACATCCCGAATATGAAAAAGCGGGATTGCTCGAAAGATTAGTTGAACCCGAAAGAGGAATCACATTCAGAGTAGTCTGGGTGGACGACAACGGTAAGGTTCAGGTAAACAAAGGTTACAGATACCAGTTCAACTCTGCGATCGGACCATACAAGGGCGGATTAAGATTCGCACCTAACGTATATCCGGGAATCATTAAATTCTTAGGCTTCGAGCAGATCTTCAAGAATTCCCTCACAGGTCTTCCAATCGGCGGAGGCAAGGGCGGAGCCGACTTCGACCCTAACGGCAAATCCGACGGAGAAATTATGAGATTCTGTCAGGCATACATGACTGAGCTTTATAGACATATCGGCCCTGAAACCGATATCCCTGCGGGAGATCTCGGCGTAGGAGCGAGAGAAATCGGCTATATGTTCGGACAGTATAAGAGAATCGTTGACAGATTCGACGGAGGAACTCTTACAGGTAAGGGACTCTCCTACGGAGGCTGCCTCGGCAGAACGGAAGCTACAGGCTTCGGTATCGTTTGGTACGCTGAAGAAATGTTAAAAGCTAACGGCGAAGAAATCAAGGGTAAAGACGTAGTCATATCGGGCTTCGGTAACGTTGCATGGGGGACAGCTTGGAAGCTCCAGCAGCTCGGCGCCAATCTTATCGCATTCTCAGGACCGGACGGATATATCTATGATCCGGACGGAATCAACACACAGGAAAAATTAGACGCAATGCTCGCGCTTCGCGCGTCCGGCAAGAACATCTGCGCACCTTATGCAGAGCAGTTCCCTAACGCTACATTCTACCCGGGACAGAAGCCGTGGGGAGTTAAAGCGGATCTCTATATTCCTTGCGCTACCCAAAACGAAGTTCAGATGGAAGACGTTAAGAACATCGTTGCCAACGGCGCTAAGTTCTACTGCGAGGGAGCTAATATGCCTACTACGAACGAGGGACTTGAGTATCTTCAGGAGCATGGCGTTATCGTAGGACCTGCTAAGGCTGCAAACGCCGGTGGAGTTGCGACCTCCTGCATCGAAATGGGACAGAATGCAGGACACACCGTATATCAGCACGAGGACGTATATGAACAGCTGCACCAGATTATGGTTAACATACATAAGGCATGTCAGGACGCTTCCATAAAATACTACGGCAAGTATGACCTTGTTAAAGGCGCTAACATCGCAGGCTTCGCAAGAGTTGCAGAAGCTATGATGGCACAGGGCATGGTATAAGGTATAAACCGAAAATTAATAAAAAATCGAGAACCCGCAGATTTGTGGGTTCTTTTTTAACATGATTGTCATTATACGTAGATTATATCGCCGTGCGATAATTTTGCCTTCGTAAACTTCGGCAAAATCGCACATGGCTGAATTATACCATGTAAACATGGTATAATAACTGCAAAACCCTATCTGAGCGATAGTTGCCGCCGCGCTTTTTAGTCCTCGCTTCGGATAACTCTTCGTGCTTGC
>JBHAFL010000062.1:0-5235 GCA_041856085.1 Anaerovoracaceae bacterium
CGTTTCTTATCATTTCTTTTGAGATTCTGGCATTGATAAGCGTCCCCGTCTCCGCCACGTCCGTGAGCGAGGTTTCCCTCTCTATGACGATGAGCGCGCCGGTTTTTGATTTTGACATAGCAAGTATAGCCTCTCTGAACTCCCCGCTTATTCTCTCGACGTCCTCAAGGTTGATGCTTCCGAAATTGGATATGAGTTTATTCCTGCCGATATTTTCGAGAAGCCGCCTCAGCTCAGGCTGGAAGATTACGACGACGGCAACGAGTCCGACGTTTACAAGCGCGCTTAAAATCCATTGCAGGGTATATAGGTTAAGTACCCTCGAAAACAGCGCCGCGATTACGAGCATAAGCAGCCCCTTCGCCAATTGCTCCGCCCTCGTTTCCCTGATGAAGCCTATTAACTTATAGAACAAAAAAGCCACGATAAGTATATCGAGCACATCGTTTATACCTACGCTTGATATTATGTTTTGAAAAAACTGCTCCATATAATTCCCTTGTTTCCCCTTTGTTTCGTGATGAAATTTGCCGCATATATACGCGAGCATATTTCTTATATAGTTTACCCTAAAAGTGCTTAAAATTCAATACTTCCCCTCCTCAAAAATTAAAAATAACCCGCTAAAAAAGCGGGCTGTTTCATATATCAATGTTCAGTTTCCAACAGGCCGTAGTCCGCATCATTTCTTCTGTAAACCACGTTTACGGTACCTGAGGTCTCATTCAGGAATACGAAGAAATTATGCTGCAGAAGCTCCATCTGGAGAATAGCTTCATCTGTAGTCATAGGCGTCAAAGCAAATTTTTTGGTTTTAACTACGTTTGTCTCCTCTTCAGGCAGTTCGGGCAGCATCTCGAATCTCAGGGATTCCTTAGACTGGCTGCGCTTGATCAGTTTTTTCTTATATTTTGACATCTGGGTGAGCAGCTTCTCCGCCACCTTGTCTATAGCGTCAAAAATGTCCTGCTCCACGTCTTCCGCTCTGAAAAGAGTTCCCTTGGTCGCAATCGTAGCTTCTACCTTAACTTTCGCTTTTTCAGGGTGCATAACGACTTTCGCCTGAATGTCGTCCGCGAAGAGCTTGCCTATCTTGGCGAATCTCTTTTCAATCTCGTCCTGAATCTTCTGATTGACTACAAGGTTTTTTCCTGTTGTGGTAATTTTCATATTATACCTCCCTTAGCTTAAAGGATTGATACGGCTGACCTGGTCTTTAACCCCACACTTGCCTTTGCCCGATTTTCGGAGGACTTACTTCTAAAACACGCTATGATCATTATCTACTCTTCTTCGATAACTTACGTGGGTCCTTTTGCCCGTGTCTGGCTTGGACTTGCAACCACAGACCCGTCAATCCTTTTCTTTTATTATATCACCACACCCCGCTTCATTCAAGTGATGATTGTATGATATTTAGCCCGATATCTATGTATACTTATCCATAAATACTTGCAAAAAATACCAACATATAGTATACTATGTATTCGGGAAGTCAAAGAAGCGGAAAGGATATTTCTGTGTATTATATTACAAAAAACGGGCCTGTAGGGGCTTTTTTTGATTTCTTATTGGAGCTTCTATTTCCCATGGGTACCTACTGCGTATGCTGCGGCAAGTACATAGACCTCTCCCGTAGCTACCTTATCTGCGACAACTGTATCAAGGAGATAAACTGGGGAAGAATAAGGCTTAATCTCGAAAAAGAGCGCAGGCACACCGCCAAAACCGAAAATCTCGACTCCGTGCTCTCGTGTATGGTCTACGGTATGTTCGCACGAAGAATGATTTTTGATTTCAAGTATAACGGCAGATCTTATCTTGTCTCCCCGCTTTCAATGATACTCTCGGACAGGCTCATGTCCGAGGAAGCGTCGAGGGATATGCTCCTTTCGATAAACTATATCTGCGCCGTTCCTATGCATAATAAAAAGGAGAAGCTGAGGGGTTATAATCACGCTTCGCTGCTTGCAAAAAAGCTTACCCTCAGACTTCTCAATTACGAACTCGGCGAAACCGACTCCTTCGGTTATGATTTTTCATATCTCGCAGACTGCCTCATAAGGACAAGGGCTACCGCCGCGCAGAGGAGCATAACGGGCGCGGAGCGCAGCGCCAACCTCGACGGCGCTTTCGCCCTGAATCCGAAGTACGCCTCTCTTATGGCGGGGTCGCGCGTCCTGCTTGTGGACGATATCTATACGACGGGAGCTACCGCGGCAGAATGCGCCAGGGTTCTGAAAGAAAACGGCGCGCTTGAAGTCCATTTCATCAGCTTGGCAACAGGAAATGACTATCTTGAAATTCTATGAACCGCAGCTCCTATGATTAGCATAGTGAACTCAAAGACGTCAATTTTTCTGCGTTATTTTATCTGTCGTCCGCTTTTTTATTTTTTGCGAGGTATTCCACTGCGCTCAGCGCGGCGATATTGCCCTCGCCCGCCGCCTTGATATACTGGTAAGGCATACCCACGACGTCACCGCAGGCGAAGCAGCCCGAGATAGACGTCTCCATCTTTCTGTTAACCGCAATATGCCTGTCCTCAACCGAGATCCCCGGCACGAGCTGAGACGGCGACACGTTCTCCCGAAGTATGAAAATACCGTCAGCCTCTATCTCGTTTTCTTTTAATATCAGCTTCTCCGCTTTCACAGAGCCGCTGATCTCAAGCGGCTTATCTCTGAGAACCTTGATATCCGCGCCGAGCTTGACCTCTTCCTTATAGAGCGGTATATAGACCACCTCCGAGGCGAGCTCCGCCATAAACTCCGCCTCAGCCTCTTCATTAGGGGTTTCGCCTATTATTACCACCTTTTTTTCTCTGTATAGCGGGGCGTCGCACGTCGCGCAGTAGCTCACGCCTCTGCCGAGGAAGTTCTCCTCTCCTATGTACGGCTTACCGAAGCTGACCCCCATAGCCAATATTACTGTCTTAGCCTCTAAAAGCCCGTTATCGCTCGTACTCAGCGCGAAATATTCACCCATAGCATATACGCTCAGCACCTGTTTTTTTATTATTTCTATCTCCATACTCCTTATATGGTTCAAAAAACTCTCAGCCAAATCGCTGCCCTTAGCCTTAGGGAAGCCGAGATAGTTGTTTATCTCATGCGCTTTTTCAAGCTTGCCGCTCGTCTCGGAATTACCTATCACGAGCACGTCTTTGTTTCTGATTTTCAGGGTGAGGGCAGCGGATAATCCGGCGGGTCCGCTTCCTATTACGATAGCGTCATATCTTTTCATAATACTTACCTTTCAGCTTTATATACTAACCCAATAACGATATAATATGCGGTAAATGTAATATACCGAAGAAATATATTTCTAAAATGCCATGGCAAACATATACGGCGGGATTTTTATCAATTCGCCCCTTATCGACAGATTCTTAGGGTGAATTATATAAGATTCGCTAATTCTCTTATAGCATAGGTTACACCTAAGTACAACAATCAGCAAGATGGTTTTTGCGAATTTACCATAATACGCAAAATGATTCGAATCTGAACTCCAAGCAGCACGCAATGTAGCTGAACTTGTCTGAACTTGTCAATCTCAGCGGACGGTATTTGTCAAGCTTAGCGGGCATAAAGCGATTTTATTCTGTCCGCAAGCGCGGAAAGCCTGTAAGAGCTGTTGTCATTATGTATCATAGCGTTCAGGTACTTCATATCTCCTACGATTATCACCCTTTTTTTACCGCGTGTGATTGCGGTGTATAGCAGGCTTCGCGACGCGAGCTTTTCGTGAAACCATGACATAGGTATGATTACTACAGGATACTCGCTCCCCTGACTCTTATGAACCGTAACCGCGTAGGCATGCTCAAGCTCGTCGAGTTTAGTGTACCCGTACTCCGCGAACCTCTCTCCGCGCCTGTCGCTCGCGTCGTCGTCATAAGCGACGGTGAGGGACTTCATCTCGGTATTGATTCCGACTACCTTGCCTATCTCGCCGTTAAATATTCCCCTGCCGTCCTCTCTCCTGTAGCCCTCCTCCGTGCCGTCGCCGCCCCATATATCGCGTCTCTTTCTCCTGTACGACAGCTTGTAGTCATTTTTTGTCTGCATAACCCTGTCACCCAGCCTTATTATTCTGCCGCCGAACCTGAGCTCAGGCTTATCCTCTGACGGCGGATTGAATATTTTTTGAAGCCTCACGTTAAGCTCCGCCGTCCCCAATATACCCTTTCTCGTCGGGCTCATAACCTGCACGTCCTCTACCTCGTATCCCGAAGCGACTTCACAGAGTTTCTCTAAGACAGCTTCCTGTTTTTCCTCTGTGTATACCAAAAAATCTCCATCACTCGCACTCGAAATTCTGAGGTTTATCTCGCCGTCGTTTATCAGGTGCGCGTTATGCACTATGAGGCTCTCCGCTTCCTGCCTGTGTATGCGCTTAAGCTCGGCTGTGAAAAAATACTCGCTCTTTATCAGGTCGGCAAACACATTGCCTACGCCAACCGAGGGAAGCTGGTTCTTATCGCCTACAAGTATCAGACGCGTACCGTCCTTTATCGCCTCGGCGAGGGCTGCCATAAGGCTTATATCTATCATAGAAGCCTCGTCGACTATTATGCAGTCGTATTCAAGAGGGTCGTCAGCGGTTCTTCCGAACATCATCTTCGATAAGCCCTCGTCATAGTAATATTCAAGAAGCCTGTGAATCGTCTGCGCGAAATGACCTCCCGTCTCCATTATTCGCTTCGCGGCTCTTCCTGTCGGCGCGCATACCGCAACCCTGCTTCCCGACTGCTCAAGTATATATATCACGGCGTTTATTATAGTGGTTTTGCCTGTGCCAGGGCCGCCGGTTATTATCGACACGCCTTTTGCAAGCGCGTTTATAACGGCTTCGCTTTGCTCGTCGGTGAGCGAAATATCCGCCTCAGCCTCATATCTTTTTATCATTGCAACCGGGTTGGAGGCAACGGGCTTCAGCTTTTCGGTCGCACCGTCAAGAGCGACGAGCCGTCCGCATGCCTTACATTCCGCCCTGTAATATTCATAAAAATATACGAGCTCCCTGCCGTCGAGCTTAGAAATATGTATGTCCCCGTGAAAGATTAAATCCTCTAAATAGTCCTCCGCTGTTTCTCTCGAAATCTCGAGAAACTCGGCGCAAGCCTGGACTAAGTCTCCTTTCGGGGCGAAGCTGTGTCCCTCTGCCATATATCCTCTGAGTAAGTATTTTAGAGCGGCATAAACCCGTCTCGCCTCGCCTTGAGACGCA
>JBHAFL010000063.1:0-8067 GCA_041856085.1 Anaerovoracaceae bacterium
ACTCGGAATATCGCTTGTTCAATCTCGAAAACGACCTGAAAAAAATAATCGCACTGTCGGGGGAAAATATAAGCGAAAAGGATATAAGCTCCGCGGTTCTCGGCGATATGGACACGTACATCTTCGATTTTCTGGACAGGGTATCCGCGGGAAGAAAAGATGAAGCCTATAGACTTATGCACAATATGCTGAGGGGCGGCAGCGATGTTTTCGAGATACTTGCCAACCTGGTAGGTCAATTCGAGCTTATGACCGAGGTCAAGGAGCTGAAAGAATCGGGGTTCGGTCTGAGCGATATAACAAAAGAAACGGGAGTCCACGAATTCAGGATAAAAAAAGCCTTAGCGGCGTCGGACAGATTTTCGCTCGAAAAGCTAAAAGAGATTCTGCTCGGGCTCTACGATACGGATATAAACATAAAAAAAGGCGATATTCAAGGCGATATCGCGCTGGAACTGCTCATCGGAAGGATCTGAAAATGAAAGATAAAACTCAATTTAAGGCGGATATGATGCTTGTGGCGGTTACCCTATGCTGGGGATTATCCTATGTATTTATGGATATATGCCTCGAATATATGTCGCCGTTTATGCTTAATACCTACAGATTCTGCATTGCTTTCGTGCTGATAGCGGTTCTGTTCAGAAAGAGGATAATTAAGGTAAACAAGGTCACCTTAAAATACGCGTTCCTGAGTGCGATTTCTCTTGTGCTCACATATATAGGAGCTACTTACGGCGTAATGTACACCACGATATCGAACTCGGGCTTCCTCTGTGCCCTGACGTCGGTCTTCACGCCGATTATTGCTTTCATATTTCTCAGACAGAAGCAGGAATCGAAGCTCATTGTGGCGGTTGCGGTATGCTTCGCAGGGATAGCGCTGCTGACCCTTAACGGAGATTTTTCCATCAATATGGATAACCTCAAGGGAGATGTTCTTTGCATAATGTGCGCAGTGGCATATGCAGTGAATCTTTTGACTGTCGAAAAAGGAGTATCGACGGAGGGCGTGGACGCATTCAATCTGGGAGCCTTTCAGCTCGGTTTCGTAGGGATTTTTAACATGATTATGGTTTTGTCGCTTGGAGATTGGGCGCTGCCGCCGACAAAGATAATATGGGAAGCGGTAATATTTCTTGCGATATTTTCAACGGGAGTGGCTTTCATACTCCAGCCCGTTGCGCAGAAACACACGACGGCTTCTCATACGGGGCTCATATTCGCGCTTGAGCCCGTATTCTCGGCTGTTGCCGCGGCAATGCTCGTGAACGAGAGGCTGAGCTTTCAAAACTACATAGGGGCGGGACTTCTGCTGTTCAGTATAGTTATAATGGAACTTGAGTGGACGAATATACTCAATTTGAATCGAACGAAAGCATAGCAACGCTCAGGTTTATATATATCGAGGCGTGCAGGCAATGCCGGACTGCGTCGATATATACCGAATAATGTCGAGTAACATCGGGTTATGTTTGGCGATGTCTAATATTATCGAATTTTTCCGACTTCAATATTATATCTAAAATACGTATAATCGGTTCGAGCATACATTTTGGTTATAGGAGTAGAGAAGTCGTGATTGAAAAACGCTACATACCCGTGGTTACGCCTGCGGAGTGCAGGAAAGTTTATCTTGAAGAAATCCTGTACATCGAGTACACATACCGAAAGATTATCATACACACTTTGAGAAACAACTATGCTTTTTACGATAAAATAGACGAAATAAAGCCGTATCTGGACGAGAGGTTTGTATATTGTCTTAAACATCTGATAGTTAATTTTGACCTGGTGGTTTGTATGAAGTCGGGCACCATAAATCTTGTCGGAGGCGAAAATCTGATACTCGGACAACAGAACTTCATCAAAGCGAAACAGCAATACGCCTACTACATCAGAACAAGGCAGGACAGCCTGAAGAGCGGAATCAGGCGGGATAACCTTAAGGTGTCCGAAAAAATCGTAAGATTTAACGGGAGCCTCGAAGAATTTTAGACGATTTTATTATTTAAGGCGGGGTTTGACTATTTTAGCTGACTTTTTATGATATCAGCTAAAATATTTCTTGCCATTGCAGGGAATTTATAGTATATTAGTCGGGTACGCGAAGTTTTTCGTGAATTTTTTGCGTGCGAAAATCAGTCACACGGCGTTAATGTTGGTTACCGCGTTTCCCTGATATAAGGGTGACACAGGTCAAGCGGAGTTTCGGTTATGCCGTGGAAGAAAAAACCAGTTATAACAGGAGGAAAAACTAATGGCAGTAATTTCAATGAAACAATTACTCGAAGCAGGTGTGCACTTCGGACACCAGACAAGAAGATGGAACCCTAAGATGGCTCCTTATATCTTCACAGAAAGAAACGGAATCTACATAATCGACTTACAGAAGACTGTTAAGAAGATTGAAGAAGCTTACGTTGCTATGAAAGAAATCGCAGCACAGGGAAAACCTGTTCTTTTCGTAGGAACTAAGAAGCAGGCTCAGCAGGCCGTAGAAGACGAAGCTTTAAGGTGCGGACAGTATTTCGTATCCGAGAGATGGCTCGGCGGAATGCTCACCAACCACAAGACGATTTCCAAGCGAATCACCCGTCTTTATGACATTAACAGAATGGAAGAAGACGGAACATTCGAAAAGTTATCAAAAAAAGAAGTAATCAAGCTCAGAGCGGAAGCAGAGAGACTTGAGAAGTTCCTCGGCGGCATCAAAGAAATGAATGGAATGCCGGGAGCTATTTTCGTTGTTGACCCTAAAAAAGAGAGAATTGCGGTCAAAGAAGCAAGAATCCTCGGAATTCCTATTTTCGGTATCGTGGATACTAACTGCGACCCTGACGACGTCGACTATGTAATCCCTGCAAACGACGACGCAATCCGTGCGGTTAAGCTCATCGCGGGCAGAATTGCAGACGCCGTTATCGAAGCCAATCAGGGAGAGTCCTATGCTCCGGCGGTTGAATATGCAGAGGAAGCGAACGAAGAAGAAGCGGAAGAAGCGACAGAAGAAACAGAGGAATAATTCGGGAGGTATAACATGGCTGTTACAGCATCAATGGTAAAGGAATTAAGAGAATCTACGGGCGCAGGCATGATGGACTGCAAGAATGCTCTCATAGAATGCGGCGGCGATATGGATAAAGCGGTCGATTATCTCAGAGAAAAAGGTCTTGCCAAGGCTGCTAAGAAAGCGGGAAGAATCGCGGCAGAGGGCTTGGTCAGGATTGCTTTTTCAGATGACCGTAAGACTGCTGCCGTTGTGGAAGTAAACTCCGAAACGGATTTTGTATCAAAAAACGAGGAGTTCGTGGCATTTGTGGACGCACTTGCCAATCTTGCATTAACCGCTGAAACTAACGACATCGACGCATTCAGAGCAATGCCTTTCGAGGAATCCACAGTAACTGACGTATTAAATGCCAAGATCGCTAAAATCGGCGAAAATATGTCAATCAGAAGAATAGAAAAAGTAACAGGAGATACGATTGCCTCATACATTCACGGCGGAGGAAGAATCGGCGTTATTATAGTAGGCAGCTGTGAAGCGACTGACGCTAATCAGGAAGCCCTGACAAATATCGCCATGCAGGTTGCCGCAATGAATCCTCAGTATGTAAGCAGAGATGAAATCTCAAGTGAGGAGCTTGCAAAGATTAAGAAGATTACCCTTGAGAGTGCGTTAAACGACCCGTTCTCACTTCCTAAGCCAATCTTAAACGCTCTGCTGGACAAGGCTGTTTCAGGTGTTTGGGGAGATGAGGATAAGGCGGTTCTGGAAGAGAAGAGAAACGACAAGAGTTTCAATTTTAATTATCTTCCGAATTTCCTTTCTGAAGAGGCTAAGACTAAACTTGCGGGACTTGCTGTTGCCGATAAGGCTAACATCTCGCAAGATAAGATTTTCGCAGGACTTGTTGAGGGACGTGTTTCAAAGCAGTTAAAGGATATCTGTCTTCTTGATCAGGTTTATGTAAGAGCGGAAGACGGTAAGCAGACTGTCGCTCAATATCTCGGAACTGTTGATAAGGGTCTCTCCGTTTCCAAAGCAATACGCTTTGAAGTAGGCGAAGGAATCGAAAAGAAAGAAGAAGACTTCGCGTCGGAAGTTGCCAAGCAGATGGGAATGTAATCCGAAAATCACATATCTAAATAACATATATTTCAAAACCCCGATTTGCACGGGGTTTTTGCTTTTCAGTCCCGCCCGACGACGATGAGGAAGTCACGGATATTCAGGAGATAATATATATGCATATGTCATGTCTCTCATGCCTTATATTTTCTGATAAAAACAGGCGTTTGTCAGTAATAACTGACAAAAAAGTGTTTCTAATAAGCAATTCTATTCTATAGACAAGCTTGCGCTCAGGCATTATAATATAAATCAGATTTTTATGTTTTTGATGAGACATGAGGGGTAAATACATTATGGCATTCGAGCACTATATCAGGAGCGGTCAAAAGAAATTAAGATGCGGCTATACTACGGGAACCTGCGCGGTGCTCGCCGCGAAAGCCGCTTTTTCGGCAATTCTTGAAAGCTGCGCGCCTAAAACTGTCTCCGTCGTAACTCCTAAGGGACTCGAGGTTGAGGTTGAAGTATATAGAAGCGAGATATTGGAGCCGTATAAACGCGCTAAGTGCAGCGTACTTAAAGACGCGGGCGACGACATCGACGTGACCGACGGGGCTGAGATTGCGGCCGAGGTAAGCCTTACCAAGACCGGAGAAATTATAATAGACGGCGGCGAGGGCGTCGGCAGGGTGACTAAGTCCGGACTCGACCAGCCTGTAGGTAATGCCGCCATAAACTCAGGCCCGAGAAGTCAGATAAAAGCTGTGCTTGAAGAATTATGTGAGGATTCGGGATATACAGGCGGTGTCAAAGTCATAATCTCAATTCCGGAGGGCAGGAAGCTTGCGGCTCAGACCTTTAATCCTCTTATAGGAATAGAGGGCGGGATATCCGTTATTGGTACGAGCGGCATAGTCGAGCCTATGAGCGAGAGCGCATTGATTGATACGATAGAGATAAGCATCAGACAGGCGAGGGAGACTTCGGACAGGCTCATAATTACCCCCGGAAACTATGGTGAAAACTTCATTGAAAAATTCGGATATAGGGAATTAGGCGTGCCGACGGTCGTATGCTCGAATTTTATAGGCGAGACTCTCGATATGCTCGCTCTTCATAACTTCAGGCAGGTGCTCCTCATCGGGCACATAGGCAAGTTCTGTAAACTTGCGGCGGGAATTATGAATACTCACTCTAAGTATGCCGACGGCAGGGCGGAGGTTTTTTGCGCGCACGCGGCAGTATGCGGAACGACTAAGGAAGTCGCGCGAGAGCTTATGGAAGCCGCTACGAGCGACGCGGCGATAGAGCTCCTGAAAAAGGAAGCCGTCTATAGTGAGGTAATAAGCAGTATGGCGGAGGCTATGCAGTTTCATATAAACAAAAGGATAAAAGGAAAATACGAAGCGGGAGTAATAGTATTTTCCAATGTCTATGGAGAGCTGGCAAGGACAAAGCCGGCTGAAAAAATATTAACGGAGTGGTAATAATGGTACATTTTGTAGGAGCGGGTCCGGGAGCTACGGATTTAATAACGGTAAGAGGTAAGGCACTTTTGGAAGAGGCGGACTTGATTATCTATGCGGGCAGTTTAGTAAACCCCGAACTTCTTTCATACAGAAAAGAGGGCTGCGAGGTTGAGAACAGCGCGGAGATGACACTTGAAGAAGTGATTGAAAGCATGAAGAGAGCGGAGAGAGAGGGGAAGACTACGGTCAGACTTCACACGGGAGACGCTTCGCTTTTCGGTGCTATAAGGGAGCAGATGGATATCTTGGATGAGCTGGGAATTAAGTACGACGATACGCCGGGAGTTTCGAGCTTCTCAGGCGCCGCCGCGGCGTTAAATGCGGAGTACACGCTTCCCGAGGTGAGTCAGAGCGTGATTATCACGAGAATGGCGGGCAGGACACCCGTTCCCGAAAAAGAGGCGATGGCGGAGATGGCGAAGCACGGCTGTACTATGGTAATCTTCCTGTCCTCATCGCTGCTTGCCGAGGTTCAGACCGAGCTTCTGAAGGGCGCATATACTGAGGATACGCCGTGCGCCATAGTGTATAAGGCTACATGGCCTGATGAAAAAGTCGTCAGATGCACGGTCGGCACACTTGCAGAGACGGCAAAAAACGAGAATATAACCAAAACGGCGCTCATACTCGTAGGGAACTTCCTCGGCGATAAATACGATAGAAGCAAGCTCTACGACCCTACGTTTACTACTGAGTTCAGAAAGGCGAAAGAATAGTGAAGATTGGCATAATCGCTTTCTCACAAAAAGGAATATCGCTCGGCGAAAAAATTGCCTTAAAGTTCGGCGGTGAGGCTGTGCTCTCAGGCAGAGACGCCGACCGCAAAAAATGGACGGAGGAGGGCTTTCGTGAAAAAGACGCCTTAATCTTCGTCGGTGCGACGGGAATTGCCGTTAGAACGATAGCCCCCCATATAAATCATAAGACGGTGGATCAGGCGGTCATAGTAATCGATGAGCTCGGAACTTTTGTAATTCCTGTGCTTTCGGGACATATAGGCGGCGCCAACGAGCTCGCGAACGATGTTGCCGGATATATCGGCGCCACACCTGTAATTACGACGGCAACCGACATAAACGGTGTTTTCGCCGTAGATACATGGGCAAGGAAACAGGGAATGAGAGTGCTTAACCCTGAGCGCATTAAAGATATATCCGCGAAGCTTCTGAGCGGCAATGAGATAACTGTCGGCTGTGAAGATGAAATCGAGGGAGAACTGCCTAAGCTTGTCAAACTGATTAAGACTGCCGATATCGGCGAAATATACAAAAATAAATCAGTAAAATATTATTGCTTCGGGAAAAAAGCGGACGACAGGGAGTTCCGTAATGAAGCCGGTTTATGCGTTAAACACGGCAAATCTAATGAAACTATGCCGGCAGAAAAAGGCAGCTCGTCAGCCGACCCGGGAAGTTCTGAAAAAAACAGTGATTTATTATCCGAAATTGACGTATTGGTAAGCTATAGCAGATGTGATGAATCTATAAAATCCGGCGCGCTGATACTCGTACCTCGAATCCTTACCCTCGGAATAGGCTGTAGGAGAGGGGCGAGCCTTGAAACGGTAGAAAAGGTATTTGCCGATTTTTTAGATACAAGCGGCATATACAGGGAAGCTGTTTCGGCGGTAGCTTCGATTGACTTGAAAAAAGATGAAGCGGCTGTAATAGAGTTCGCGAGCAGGCTCAAGCTCGAGCTCAAGACTTTTTCGGCGGGTGAGCTTAGCGGCGCGGATGGGGCGTTTACAGCCTCGGAGTTCGTGAAAAGCACCGTCGGTGTGGATAACGTATGCGAGCGAAGCGCGGTATATGCGGCAGGAAACGGCGCAGAGCTTATAGCAGCTAAATATGCCCGCGACGGGGTAACCTTCGCACTTGCAAAAAAGCCGTTTAAGCCTCACTGGTAAGAGAAAAAACAGAAGACTTAGAGAAAAAACAGAAGACGCGAAATGGAGAAATAAATGAAAAAAATCTATGTGGTAGGAATAGGTCCGGGTGATGAAAAGTTTATGACAGGGCAGGCTGTCGAGGCTCTCAGGGAGTCCGATATTATCTGCGGTTATACCGTATATGTGGACTTGGTTAAGCCTATGTTCCCCGATAAGGAAACCTATTCCACGGGTATGATGAGTGAAAAGGAGCGCTGCCTTTGGGCTCTGAAAAAGGCTGACGAGGGCAAGGTGGTATCGCTCGTTTCGAGCGGAGACGCCTGTGTCTACGGTATGGCGGGTCTCGTGATGGAGCTTGCAGAGGATTTTAGAGAGGTTGAAGTCGAGACCGTAGCCGGAATCACTGCGGTTCTTTCAGGCGGAGCGGTGCTCGGCGCTCCCGTGGGGCACGATTTCTGCGTTATTTCGCTCTCAGACCATTTAACGCAGTGGGAGCTCATAGAGAAGAGATTAAGATGCGCTGCGGAGGGGGATTTCATAATAGGCATATATAACCCGTCGTCAAAGCTAAG